>PLEY01000111.1 GCA_003136595.1 Burkholderiales bacterium | reverse complement strand
TTCGGAGACGACGTCGAAGGAGGGCATGATGGGGACGACCGATGAAAAGCGATGCGCAAATTCTAGCGCGAAACGTTCTCGCCCAGCAGGCAAATCGGCGGAGCCCGCCCGCGGAAGGCCGGTGCTGCCGCGGCGCTGGAGACACTGACCTGGCAGCGCTGCCGATCAAAGCCGGCCTCTAAAGCGCGCAAGGATCAGGTCCCAGGGTCTTTGGGGGGGCGGCCTTCGCTATAATGGTGGATTGACTGCAAGCTGTCCCCTGTACTGAATTTCCTCATGCAATATGACGTGTCGTTACGCGGCCTCAACACGTTTGATGTCGATGCACACGCCCGGCGCTTCGTGCGCATCGAATCCTTGGCGGAACTCTATTCCCTCTACGCGAGTGCCGAGTGGTCGGCGGGTCCGCGGCTGATTCTGGGTGGTGGCAGCAATCTTCTTTTCACCGGTGACTTCGAGGGCCTGGTGGTCCACATCGGGCTCGCCGGTCGAGCCCTGGTCGATGAAGATGCCGAGGCCTGGTATGTGCGCGCGGGTGCCGGTGAAGACTGGGACGGGTTCGTCAACTACACCCTGGAGGCGGGCTGGGCCGGGCTTGAGAATCTGGCCCGGATCCCGGGCACCGTGGGTGGGGCCCCCATCCAGAACATCGGTGCCTACGGGGTCGAACTCGTCGATCGATTCCAGGACCTCGAGGCCTTTGACACCGAGCGGGGGGAACTCATCACGATGGACTCTGCGGCCTGTGGCTTCGGATACCGGGACAGCGTATTCAAGCGTACGCCGGGTCGCTACGTCGTCACCAGCGTGCGGTTCCGCCTGCCGAAAGCCTGGCGCGCGGTGATCGATTACGGCGAGGTGCGCCAGAGGCTTCTCGGCCAGGGGATCACGAATCCCGATGCACGCGCGATTGCCGGCGTCGTGGCCGCCATCCGTGGCGAGAAATTGCCCGACCCAAAGGACATGGGCAACGCAGGCAGCTTCTTCAAGAATCCCGTGATATCCGGCCCGGCCCACGCTGATCTCATCAGCCGCTTTCCGATGCTGGTCAGCTACCTGCAGCGCAATGGCAGCTACAAGGTCGCCGCCGCGTGGTTGATCGAGCAGTGTGGTTGGAAGGGGCGCTCGATCGGCCGGGCCGGCGTCTACCAGAACCAGGCCCTGGTGCTCGTCAACCAGGGCGGGGCCAGCGGTCACGACGTGATGACGCTCGCCCAGGCGATCATTGACAGCGTACGCACGCGCTTTGGCATCGAACTCGACGTGGAGCCCGTGATCGTCTAGCGGGCCTCCTGGAGGGATTCGAGGCGCCAGAGGGGCTAGAGGCGCTTGCGGCGTGCAATCTCCGCAATGCGCATGCGCAGCGCGTTGAGCTTGATGAAGCCCTGCGCGTCCTTCTGGTCGTAGGCGCCACCATCGTCGTCGAAGGTCGCGATGTTCTGGTCGAACAGCGTCACACGCGAATCGCGCGCGACGACCGTGACGCTGCCCTTGTAGAGTTTCAGGCGGACCCAGCCCTCGACCTGGGCCTGGGTGTGGTCGATCAGGACCTGCAGCGCGCGCCGCTCGGGACTCCACCAGTACCCGTTGTAGACCAGTGCCGCGTAACGCGGCATCAGGTCGTCCTTCAGGTGGGCGACCTCGCGATCGAGCGTGATCGATTCCATCGCACGATGCGCCTTGAGCATGATCGTGCCACCAGGGGTTTCGTAGCAGCCGCGCGATTTCATGCCGACGTAGCGATTCTCGACCAGGTCAAGACGGCCGATGCCATGCTCCCCGCCGAGTTCGTTAAGGCGCGTGAGCACCTGTGCAGGCGACAGTTTCGTGCCGTCCAAGGCCACGATGTCGCCCTTTTGGAACTCGACCTCGAGATAGCGGGGCGCATCGGGAGCCGCCTCGGGCGAGACCGTCCAACGCCACATCGATTCCTCGGCCTCGGCCTTCGGATCTTCGAGGTGTCTCCCCTCGAAGCTGATGTGCAGGAGGTTGGCGTCCATCGAGTAGGGAGCGCCGCCCTGCTTGTGCTTCATCTCGATCGGAATGTTGGCTTTCTCCGCGTAGGCGAGCAACTTCTCGCGCGACAGCAGATCCCATTCGCGCCACGGCGCGATCACCCTGATACCCGGCTCGAGCGCGTAGTAGCCAAGCTCGAAGCGCACCTGGTCGTTCCCCTTGCCGGTCGCGCCATGCGCGACGGCGGTGGCCCCTGTGCTGCGGGCGATCTCGATCTGGCGCTTGGCGATGAGCGGTCGCGCGATCGACGTGCCGAGCAGGTATTCGCCTTCGTAGAGGGCGTTCGCCCGGAACATCGGGTAGACGAAGTCGCGCACGAACTCCTCGCGCAGATCATCGATGAAGATGTTCTCCGGCTTGATCCCAAGCAGCAGCGCCTTCCTGCGAGCCGGTTCCAGCTCCTCGCCCTGTCCGATGTCGGCCGTGAAGGTCACGATCTCGCAGGCGTAGTTGTCCTGCAGCCACTTCAGGATGACAGAAGTGTCGAGTCCGCCGGAATAGGCCAGCACGACTTTCGTGATCTCGCTCATGGGTAAACCTCGGTTTTGCGGAATTGCGACGGTGGATGATCTCGAAACCGAGTCATCCGGTATTCATCGGGCTAGGTCACCGCGCTCTGGGGAGCGTGCTGCAGAAGGCGCGGGATCATGCTGGCGTCAGCCCGAATGCTGACGGATGGTGATTATAAGCCCAAACCGGCCCACCACACGTGCCGGCCCTGCGGCCCGGCGCCTGCCGGCGAGCGCAGAGCCGAGTCCGGCCCCTAGAAGCCGAGCGCGAGTCCAGTATGTCCGCGGGGATCGTTGGCCCCGAAGAATCGGTTCTGGCCGACCGGTTTGCCGCCCAGGGCGGGCGCGCCGACCAGGATCGCATCGATATGGTTGCCCTGACGCATTTCCGCGAGCTCGTGACCCATCGAGACGAGCAGCTTGCTGGTGTCGGGACTCAGACCAAAGCGCTCGACCCCGGTCCTCTCGGGAAGCCACTGTTGGTGAAAGCGGGGTGCGTCGACCGCTTCCTGCAGGTTCATCCCGTAGTCGATCAAGTTCAGGATCGTCAGCACCACTGCCGTGATGATGCGACTGCCGCCTGGCGTGCCCAGCACCAACACTGGCCTGCCGCCCTGGGTGACGATCGTCGGGCTCATCGAGCTCAGGGGCCGCTTGCCTGGCGCGATGCTGTTCGCCTGACCCTGCACCAGGCCATACATGTTGGCCACGCCCATCTTCACCGTGAAGTCATCCATCTCGTTGTTCAGCAGCACACCCGTACCGGCCGCCAGGACCTTGGCGCCAAACCAGTCGTTCAGCGTATAGGTGACCGCGACCGCATTGCCGTCCTTGTCGATGATCGAGTAGTGCGTGGTGTTGGTCCCCTCATGGGGGGCCATGCCGGGCTTGATCTGGTCTGATTGACCCGCGCGTTGCGGATCGATCGCGGACCTGATGCGCGCGGCATAGGCCTTGTCGAGCAGATGGGCCAGGGGATTTTTCACAAAGTCCGGATCGCCAAGATAGGTGTTGCGGTCCATGTAGGCATGGCGCATCGCCTCGATCTCATAGTGAACGCCCTGGGCCGATCCCCAGCCGAGATCGTGCAGGGGATACCCCTCGACGATGTTCAGGATCTCGCACACGATCGTGCCCCCCGAACTCGGTGGCGGGGCCGAGATCACGTGATAGCCGCGATAGTCGCACTCGACCGGTGCCAGTTCGCGCGTTGTGTATTTTACGAGGTCGAGTTCTGTGATGATGCCGCCACCCTGCGCACTTGAGACGGCGATCGCGTGCGCCACCGGCCCCTCGTAGAAGCCCGGCGCACCCGCGGCGCTGATACGCCGCAGCGTGCGGGCGAGATCCTTCTGGACCAGCCGGTCGCCCGCGACATAGGGCTCGCCGTGCTTCAGGAAGATGGCGCCCGAGGGCGCATCGTGCCGGAAGTCCTCTGTGGAGGTCTGCAGCATCTCGGCGTCGCCCGGCAGGAGCACAAAGCCCTCCTCGGCCAGACGGATGGCTGGGGCGAGCAGTTCGGCGCGCGGCCGGGTGCCGTATTTCGAGCGTGCAAGCTCGAGCCCCGAGACCGTTCCGGGCACCGCGACGGCAAGGTGACCGGTGGTGCTCAGTCCTTCGATGACCTCGCCCCTGGCATCGAGGTACATGTCGGGTCGCGCTTTGAGTGGTGCCTTTTCGCGGAAATCGAGAAACGTCTTCTGCCCATTGGCGAGCTGGATCGTCATGAAGCCGCCACCGCCGAGATTGCCTGCAGCCGGATAGACCACCGCCAGCGCGTACCCTACCGCAACCGCAGCATCGATGGCGTTGCCGCCGTTTTTTAGCACCGCGACACCCACCTCGGTTGCCAGATGTTGGGCCGTCACGACCATGCCGTGCTCGGCGGCCACTGGCGGCGGGGATGCGGCCCGCGCGGCGCCGCACAGGACGACGCACAAGGCAAATAGGCTCAGGCCGGAACGGTCAATGCGGTGCACGCGGGCTCCTTGGGTCGGTTGGATGGGTGGCACTCCGGGCGCAGGCGCGCCAAGCCCAGGGCGGCCTGACCGATTGTCGCAGAGCAGTGATGAGGCTAGCACGAGGTATGCCCGGGAGTATGTCCGGGAGTATGCCTCGGAGTGTGCCTCGGAGTGTGCCGTGGGCCCTGATGTTCCCGGGCTGGCTCTGGGTGCAAGCCTTCAGGGTTGGTAGGCTTCGAATTCCGCAAACAGGCCCGCTGCTTCGGGGAGCGCGGACAGGGGCACATACTCCGATGCGGCAGCGAACTCGGCCCACAGGGCCTGCACGGCGGGATGCCGGTGGGCGGCCTCGATCGCCTCGGTGCTCAGCCATTCGAATACCTCGACGACGGTGCCGTCCGTCGCCCGCATGATCGAAGCCGGACGCTCGCTGAGCAGCTTCAATTGGCGCAGCAGGGGGGTGTGCTTGGCGACGGCATGCGCCAGCGCCGCGCTCTGTCCGGGGCGGGGTTTGAATACGGCGATTACGAATCTGCCCATTACGGTGTCCCTTTCATGTCTTGCCTGGCGCGCGCACCGGTCAGCGCGGGGCGGGCCGCGCGTCCCGTGGCACAAGTCCCTGGCCCCGACTCCCCTAGCCCTTGGGGGTCGTGCGTGCCCTTAACATCTCCAGGGTCTTGTCGACGCGCCGGCAGCGCGTCTCGGGCTTCTTGGCCGTGTTGATCCACTCGACGAACTCCTGCTTATGGGAGACCGAAAGGCGCTCGAAGAGCGCCTCGATCTCCGGCTCGCCGGCGAGCGCCTCACCGAGCTCGGTGGGGATCTCCGGCTCGCGCGAGGCCTCATCGCGTTCGATGACGACCTCGACGAGATCGTCTGGACCTGCGGCGGCGCTGCGGCGCAGCTCCCTGTTGACCGGCATGGAGTGGGTGCCGTCGCCATTGGGCTGCAGTGAATTGCGAAAGGCGCACCCGTTGAGCGTGCCTCTGACGGGGACGCGCGCGCGCGTGCCGAACACGGCCTCGACATCAAAGGGAATGGGCAGGAAGGTCCAGGCCCCGCCCGGGCCACGGCCGACCAGCTTCGCTCGAAAGCGCTTGCGCATCGCAGACCCCCTTGCGCTAAGGACCCTCCGACCCGTCGCGCGTCACGATGGTGAGCACATACTTTACCCCGAGGCGTTCCTTCCGTCATCCCCCCAGGCCCGCTGCGGCGCGCATCGGGCGGACGCGCGCTGCAGATCGCACCAGGGGGCCGACATCAATCGATCGTTCCAAGCAGCAGCACTTCAAGCAGCGCCTTTTGTGCATGCAGGCGGTTCTCGGCCTCCTCCCAGACGACCGAGGACGGGCCGTCGATGACCTCGGCGGTGACCTCCTCGCCACGGTGGGCCGGCAGGCAGTGCATGAAGAGGGCATCCGGGCGTGCTGCGCGCATCAATTCGGCGTCCACCCGCCAGCCGGCGAAGGCCTTGCGGCGTGCCTCGTTCTCGGACTCGTAGCCCATGCTGGTCCAAACGTCCGTGGTCACGAGATCCGCATCGCGACAGGCTTCCCTGGGGTCTGCGAACTGGCGGTAACGGGCCGCCCCGACGCCCGTGGCCCTCCCGCCATCGATCTCGTAGCCCGGCGGCGTCGAGACATGGACCTGAAAGCCCAGCACCTCCGCGGCCTGGAGCCAGGTCCTGCAGACATTGTTCGAGTCGCCGATCCAGGCGACGGTCCTGCCCTCGATCGAGCCGCGCTGTTCGATATAGGTAAAGATGTCCGCGAGGATCTGGCATGGATGGTATTCGTTGGTCAGGCCGTTGATCACCGGCACGCGCGAATACTCGGCGAAGCGCTCGATCTTGGATTGCTCGTAGGTCCGGATCATGACCACGTCGACCATTCTGGATATGACACGNNCCCATCTGGTACATGCCCGCCTCGAACGACACCCGGGTGCGGGTCGAGGCCTTCTCGAAGACCATCGCCAGCGTGCGGTCGTGCAGCGGCTGATACGGCTCGTAGCGCTTGAACCGGTCCTTGATGAGGCGGGCGCGTTCGAACAGATGCTGGTATTCGCTGCGGGTGAAATCGTTGAACTGAAGGTAATGGCGCAGCTTCATCGGTTTCACCTCGGCGGGCTTAGTGGGCATGGGGGTGTTGTCTGGCGAGAAATTCGGAAATGATCTGCACGAGCCCTGCGACCAGCTGATCGGCCTCTCTGCTGTTCATGATGAGCGGGGGCAGGAGCCTGACGACGCGCTCCTGGGTGACATTGATGAGCATTCCATGTTCGCCGGGCAGATCCAGCGCGGCCTGGACGAGCTCGCCGCACGGCACGTCGAGTTCCAGACCGAGCATGAGGCCGCGACCGCGGATCTCGACGAATCCCTGACGCTCACTGAGGCCGGCCAGGAGTCCCTCCCGGATCTGTGCGCCGATCCGCTCGGCATTGCGCATCAGGCCATCGGCCTCGATGGTCGCGAGTGTTTCCAGGGCCGCCCGGGTGGCGAGGGGATTGCCCCCGAAGGTCGTGCCGTGATTGCCGGGCTTAAACACCGCCGCCGCCGCGCCCCGCGCCAGTACCGCGCCGATCGGCACTCCCGAGGCGAGGCCCTTGGCCAGCGGCATGACATCCGGCACGATGTCGGCCCACTGGTGAGCGAACCAGCGACCCGTTCGGCCCATGCCGCACTGGACCTCATCGATCATGAGCAGCCAGCCGCGCTCGTCGCACAGGCGCCTTAGGCCCTGCAGATACTCGATGCGCGCCGGATTGATGCCCCCTTCGCCCTGGATGGCCTCGATGAACACGGCTGCCACGCTCTGATGGGTGCGGGCGATCGCCTCGACCGCTGCAAGGTCGTTCAGAGGGACCCGCACGAAGCCCTCGACCAGTGGCTCGAAGCCCTTTTGGACCTTTGCGTTGCCGGTCGCCGAGAGCGTGGCAATGGAGCGGCCGTGAAACGCATTCTCGTAGACGATGATCTCGGGTCTGTCGATACCGCGCTCGTGACCGTACTTGCGGGCGATCTTGAGGGCAGCCTCGTTGGCCTCGAGCCCGGAATTGCAGAAGAACACATTGTCCATGCCGGCGATCGCCGTGAGCCGGTCCGCGAGCGTCTCCTGATTGCGCACCTTGTAGAGATTCGAGCAATGGATGAGGGACCGCGCCTGGTCCGTGATCGCGGCCACGAGGCGGGGGTGGTTGTGGCCGAGCGTGTTGACCGCGATGCCGGCAAGGCCATCGAGATATTTGCGACCCGCCTCGTCCCATACCCACACACCCTGTCCATGCGACAGGAAGATCGGCAGATTGCTGTAGGTCGGCATGACGTGCGAATGACTGAGGGTGGACATGGGGTGGGCCGGTGGAGGACGAAAAGAGCTTCAAATGTTAAGCGATTTCAGTGGCCCGCACGAGGCACGCCGCAGTTTCTCGGTCCGCGCTAGGTCGGCTGACCCAGGCCCGTGCCAAGGCCCGAATCCAGATCCTCGCGGCTTGCCTTGGGCCGCGACAGATCCGGGATATGGCGCAGCCGGCTCCCAAAGAAGGCAACGAGCGCGAGCACGCTCACCCCGCAACCGGTGGCGAGAAGCGTCGCGCGCAATCCCAGTGACTCGCCCAGCATGCCTGCAGCATAGGCCCCCAGTGGCGCGCCGGCGACGGTGAAAAAGCGCATCGTGGCCGTCATGCGGCCAAGCAGGGCGTCGGGGGTGACTGACTGGCGCAGGCTCGAGTAATTGATCCAGTAGGTCGTCGCGCCAAAGTCGAGGAAGAACAGCGCCCCTCCGGCCAGCACGAAGCTCGCCGCGCCTCGCGGGATGGCCGCGAGCAGGATCCATGACAGGCCCGAGGCGAGCATGCCCAACAGGATCGGCGTTCCCATGCCGAGGCTGCGCGTGAGCCGCCGCGCGCAGGTCGCCGAGAGCAGCGCGCCGCTGCCACCGATCATGTGAGCGACGCCGATCTGGCCTGCGCTTAGCCCCAGTTCGCGGCTGGCAAAGAGCGTCTCGAGCGCGAGAAAGCCCTGGAAAAACAGGAACCAGACGCCGGCACACCAGGTGAGCGTGCGCAGGATCGGATTGGTCCGGACCAGTTGCAGCCCTTCGCCGATCTCCTTGAAGACCTGCAGCCGCGGTTCCTGCTCACGGCGCTCCTCGCGAAAACCAATGCGCGTCATGAGCGAGAAGGACAGCAGGAATCCGAACGAATCGAACAGGACCGCGTAGGGCGCCCCGAGCCACTGGATCAACGCTCCCGCCAGTCCCGGGCCCGTCAGCCGGGCCCCCGAGTCGCTCGCCGTGAACAGGCTGTTGGCCTCGATCAGGCGACTGCGGCCGGCCAGCTGGGTCAGGTAGACCTGGGCGGCGGTGCCGACCACGACGAAGGCGCTACCGAGGACAAAGCCGACCCCGTAGAGAACGCCCATGGTCAGTCCACCGAAATGGTCCATGACCGGGATGGCGAGCAGGGTCAGGCCGATCAGGGCATCGCAGCCGAGCAGGATCGGCAGCTTGCGCATGCGGTCGATGAAGACCCCCACCGGCAGCGAGAAGAGCGTGAACGGCACTGCCTCGAGCGCCGCGAGCATCCCCATCTGGCGAGGCGTGGCATTGAGGATCACGACTGCGGTCAAGGGCAGCGCGAGCAGCGAGATCTGGCCACCGAAACTGGTGATCGTGCTCGCGGCCCACATTGTCCGAAAGTGGCGCTGGGCAAGCAGGCCGCGTTCGAGGTGTGCGCGCACTCGGGTCAGGATGGAACTCATATCAAGGTCATTTCGTGATCGGTATTGCACTCGGTGGCGCGGCTTTCTAGAGCTCCTTCCGAGTTCCTTCCGCGCTCCTTCCGCTATAATTCCGCATTGCAGCATTTTTTCGTCTGACGGGATCGGCGCCGGTTCGGGTTCGTCCCCCTCCGGAATCCGCGCCCGGCGTCGTTCGTCAGACCTTCCCAGCATTGACTCACCCGAGCGGATCGCACGTGCCCGACATCGCCAAACCCAAGGTCCTTCTCATCCAAGGCGTCACCCGCTCCGGGCGGCCTTTTCGCCCAAGCGACTGGGCCGAGCGCCTGTGTGGCGTCATGTCGCAGTTTCGTCCCAAGGGTGCTGCCCGCCAGAATGCCCATCTTGGCTACTCCCCGTACGTTCGACCCACCCTCGTTGACGACATCAAGACTGTGATGCTCGACGCGCGCCTGCATGTCCTTGAGCCGCGTGCCTACGAGTTCGTCCTCGCATTCGCCAAGGACAACGATCTCGTGACCATCGAGCAGGACGAGCCCGATGGCCCCGCACGGGCCTGAAAAAGGCCGCCCCGATGCAGCGCCGCGACAGCCCTCACGAGACCCCTGCGCCGCGCCAAAAAAAAAGGCGCACAAAGTGCGCCTTTTTCGTAGAGAGATGCTTCTACGCAGCCAGCGCTTTCAGGGCTGCAGCCAGGCGACTCTTATGGCGCGCGGCCTTGTTCTTGTGAATGATCTTCTTGTCCGCAATTCGGTCAATGGTGCTTGACGCGGCACGATAGACGTCCGAGGCGCGTGCCTTGTCACCGGCCAGGATCGCCTTGCGGGTCGCCTTGATGGCGGTGCGCAGGGTCGAGCGCAGGCTCGAGTTGTGGGCGTTTTGCTTGATCGCCTGACGGGCCCGCTTGCGGGCTTGTGCGGTGTTGGCCATAAAGTTCTTTGTATCCAGCGAAAACGGTCGCCCGAGGAGCCGGACCGGAGCGGGACCAGATCGTGGCCCCAGAGTGGGGCCGTGCGGTGGCCCTCAGCGGGTTTTCCAGGCTGTCCGTTTTCTGTAAAATTTAACGAGCCTTAAATGATACCCGGATCTGTCTCGCTCTGCAAGCCCAAGCCCGCCATCCTGACAGCCCGCCAACCCGGCAATCCATCCAGCAGGGTAGCAGCGTGACTTAGGGCATCGTCGACAGTCCCTCAGGGTCGAGCCCGGCTGTCCTCTGCCATGGGCCCGCTGGCGAAGGAGGTTACGCGTGAACTTCCTCCAGTGAGCTTAGCTTCTTCCCGAAATTCGCGCTTTTCGTACTTTCCGTCCCGCGAAGGACTATCAGACCAGCCTGCGCTTCTATGGGGCGACGGGTTTCGAGGCCCATCCTCTCGGGGATGCCCCGGCTGGACTCAGCCTCGGGGCGCTCGCCTTCCCGCTCCAGAACCACGACGTGGAAGAGTGGGCCGAGAACCTGATGATGCATGTGCTCATCGCGGATGCGGGCGCATGGTGGCGACATCTCGACGTACTGGTTCTCGCCGAGCGGTTCGAGGTCGCGCCGCCGGTGGTGCTCAAGGCTGAGCCATGGGGCCTCACGCTCGCCCATGTCTCGGACCCGTCGGGGGTCCTCTGGCATTTTGCGCAGCTAGCAGCGATCTGAATCAGAGGGCCAGGGGGCACGGCGTCACGAGCGCCGGGGCCCGCTCGACGGGCCACTATAATCGCGTCCATGAATCTTCTTCGGGTGCTGGTGACGGTCAGCGGCATGACCTTGTTGTCGCGTATCGCGGGCCTTGCCCGTGAGATCGTCCAGGCGGCCCTGTTTGGCGCGACCGACGCCACTGATGCGTTCGGCGTGGCGTTCCGGATCCCGAACCTGCTGCGCCGCATGTTCGCCGAGGGCGCATTCTCGCAGGCTTTCGTACCGATCCTCGGGGAATACAAGGCGCGCCGGGGCCCGGCCGAGACGCGCACTTTGGTTGACGACACCGCAACCGTGCTGTGCTGGATTCTCTTGGGGGTGACGGTCGCCGGTGTCGCCGCCGCGCCGCTCCTCGTGTGGCTCCTGGGATCGGGTCTCGAGGCGCGCGGCCCAGTGTTCGGGGAGGCGGTGATCCTCACGCGCGTCATGTTCCCCTACATCCTTTTCATCTCTCTGGTCGCGGCCGCCTCGGGGGTGCTCAACACGTGGCGCCAGTTTGCGGTGCCGGCGTTCACCCCGGTCCTGCTGAACGTCTCCGTGATCGCCTGTGCGGTCCTCCTGACGAAGCGCGTCGAGCCGCCTATCCTGAGCCTGGGCATTGGTGTCGCGCTCGGGGGAATCGCCCAGCTCGCGATCCAGATCCCGGCTTTGATCCGCATCGGCATGCTGCCGCGCGTGCGGCTGTCCCCCGCCCGGGCCTGGTCGAATCCCGCGGTGCGGAGGGTGGTGCGGCAGATGGTCCCGGCCATACTCGCCGTCTCGGTGGCCCAGTTGAGTCTTGTCATCAACATCAACATCGCAACGCGGCTCGGCACGGGCGCGGTATCCTGGATCAGCTATGCAGACCGGTTGATGGAGTTTCCGACCGCGCTTTTGGGCGCCGCATTGGCGACGATCCTGACGCCCAGCCTGAGCGACGCGCGCGCGCGGGGCGACGACCGGTCCTACGGGGAATTGCTCGACTGGGGGATGCGCCTTGCCTTCCTGCTCGCCCTGCCATGTGCCCTGGCCCTGTGGCTGATTGCGACCCCCCTCACGGCGACCCTGTTCCAGCGCGGCCTGTTTACGGCAAATGACGTGTTCAAGACACAACAGGCGGTGAGCGCCTATGGGGTCGGGCTCCTTGGCCTCATCCTGGTCAAGATACTCGCGCCGGGCTACTACGCCCAGCAGGACATCCGCACCCCGGTGAAAATCGGCATCGGGGTCCTGGTGGCCACCCAGATGATGAATGTCGTGTTCGTGCCGTTTCTCCAGCATGCGGGGCTGGCCTTGTCGACGAGCGTCGGAGCCTGTGCGAATGCCCTCATGCTCTACGTTGGGCTCAAGCGCCGTGGCGCGATCCGGCTGCAGCCGGGCTGGATGGTATTTTTTGCGCAACTTGGCGCGGGCCTTTTGGTGCTTGCGGGAGTACTCTATCTCGCGAACCACGAATTTGACTGGATGGCGCTCGCGGCGCGACCCTGGCGGCGCACGGGTGTGCTGGCCCTGGTGGTCGGGCTGGGCGCGCTCGCCTATCTGGGAACACTCGTGGCAACCGGGCTGCGCCTGTCGCAGTTCATGCGAAAAATCTAGCGGGTTTTGCGAGCATCATGACACCTCTCGAGTATTTCTCGACCCTGGTTGTTTCTGCCGACGACGGCGAATCGATTCCCCTCACTGAGGCTGCGCTCGCGCTCGCGCAGGATGTCTACCCGAGGCTCGACATGGCTGCAGTGCAGTCTGACCTCGACCGCCTCGCCGCCACCCTGAAGAGCCGCATCGCGCCGGATGCCTCACCGGTCCAGCGCCTGCGTGCGCTCAACGCCTTCTTCTTCAAGGAGCTGGGTTTCGCAGGCAACCGCAACGACTACTATGACCCTGATAACAGCTACCTGAACCGCGTCCTGGAGCGCCGCCGCGGGATCCCGATCTCGCTCGCGGTGGTTTACATGGAAATCGGCCAGCAGGTCGGCCTGGCGTTGCGCGGCATTTCCTTCCCAGGGCATTTTCTGGTCAAGCTCAAAGTCCGGGCGGGCGACATCTTTCTCGATCCGTACACCGGGCAGTCGCTGTCCCGCGACCAGCTCGAGGAGCGGCTCGGGCAGTTCTTCGACGCCCGCGGCATGGAGGTGCCCACGGAACTCGCCCTCATCCCCTCGATCCAGGAGAGTTCCCCGCGCGACATCCTGGTGAGGATGCTGCGCAATCTGAAGGGGATCTATCACGATCGCAAGGACTATGAGCGCCTCCTTGCCGTCCAGAATCGACTGGTGGTGCTGCTGCCCGAGGCGCCCAGCGAGCGCCGCGACCGCGGCCTGGTCTATGCCCAGCTCGACTGTCCGCGGGCCGCGCTCGAGGACCTCTCCCATTTCCTTGCCCAGGAGCCTGCTGCCCCCGAGGCCGACGAGATCCGCCGCACCATTGCCGTCTTGCGCGACGCCAGCGGCAGGCTCAATTAGGCAGCGGCGGGCCGAGTGCCTTGAAGAGATTGATGCCGGTCGGCCGGTAGCCAAGCTCCACGTAGAGCGCATGCGCGGCCGCATTGTGTCCGAAAACGTGCAGGCCGATGCCCGCGAGGCCGAGTTCCTGGACGAGGCCTTCGAGGGCGCGAAAAGCGCGCCGGGCGTGGCCCTTGCGGCGCGCTTCGGGAAAAATCCGGATATCGTAGACATAGGCGATCTTCTGCCCGCCCTGCTCTTCGGCGGCGAACCAGATGAGGCCGACGGTTTGACCTGACGCGTCCTCGATCACGCGGAAGTGATGCCCAGGTGTCGCCTGGCCTGCGGGCAGAAGGCTTGCCACTTCCGCGGCCGAGCGGGCTTGCGACTCGTCCGGTGTCCACTGCCCCGCAGTCACCTTGTCCATCGCATAGTCCGGAATCAGGGCCTCGAAATAGGCGGCAAATTCGGCTGCGCTCATCGGAGCAAGGCGCGTCATCGGCGTTGCGCCGCGCTAAGGGACCGAGGTCCGCGCATCGTGCGGCAACCGCTATTTGGGTTGCATGCGGATCGCGCCATCAAGGCGGATCGTCTCGCCGTTCAACATGTCGTTGACGATGATCTGGTGGACCAGTTTTGCGTAGTCCTCGGGCGTGCCCAGCCGAGAGGGGAAGGGCACCGACGCGGCAAGCGCGTCCTGGACCTCCTGGGGCATGCCAAACAGCATGGGCGTGCCGAAGATGCCTGGCGCGATGGTCAGGCAGCGGATGCCATTGCGCGCCAGATCGCGGGCGATTGGCAGGGTCATGCCGACGATGCCCCCCTTCGAGGCGGCATAGGCGGCTTGTCCGATCTGGCCGTCGTAGGCTGCGACCGACGCCGTATTGATGAGCACGCCACGCTCTCCGGTGGCCAGCGGCTCGTTCTTTGCCATGGCCTCGGCGGCAAGCCGGATCATGTTGAAAGTGCCGACCAGGTTCACCATGATGGTCCGGGTGAACACGGGCAGAGGGTGGGCGCCTTCCTTGCCGACCGTCTTGGCGGCCGGGGCGATCCCCGCACAGTTGATGAGGCCGCGCAGGCTGCCGTGCGCAGTGGCGGCAGCAACGACTGCGCGTCCGTCGTCCTCAGAGGTCACGTCGCAGCGCACAAAGGTCTGACCGGTTTCAGCCGCCAGAGCCTGTCCGGCCGCCTCCTGGACGTCGGCGATGACGACCCCGGCGCCATGTGCGACCAGCATGCGCACGGTGCCCGCGCCGAGGCCTGAAGCGCCTCCGGTGACGATAAAGACATGATCCTTGATTTCCATGTGCGCCTCGTGCGGGACGAAAGAAGGAAGGCCAGTAACACAGTAACGCCGGCCAGCGGTACAGATTATACGATCAGCGCCGCGGCCGGGCGCCCTGGAGTATGCTCGGCTGCACCAGCGGGCGCGCTGCGCCGCGACCCTCACCGGTGAAAGGATTCGCGATGAATGCCTCACTTCCAGGTCCCCGACCCCCCGGAGCCGCTACGGACCCGCACAACCAGACCCCGGCGCTGGTGGACTACAACCTCTGGACCACCGATCGTGCTTTGTCCGAAGGGGTCGAGCGCGAGGGCGCGGCCTGGGCGATCGCCGATCTCGCGACGGTGGGTGCAGAACTCGGCTTGGCCGAGAACTTCGAGCGCGCGCGTCTTGCCAATCTGTATCCGCCGGTGCTGAAGAACTTCGATGCGCGCGGCCTGCGCATCGACCGAATCGATTTTCATCCGGCCTGGCATGAGCTCCTGGACGGCGTCACGGCGCGCGGTTTTCACACCGGTCCGTGGGCCCACCCGCGTCCGGGCGCGCACGTCGCCCGCGCCGGCGGGTACCTGATGCAGGCGCAGATCGAGTCAGGCAGCCTGTGTCCGACCACCATGACCTACGGCTCCATCGCCGCGATCCAGAAGGACGCCGCACTGGCGGCGCTCTGGCTGCCGCCGCTCTTCGCGCCGCTCTACGACCGCAGGGATCTGCCCGTGGCCAAGAAGCGGGGCGCCATGATCGGTATGGGCATGACCGAGAAACAGGGCGGCTCGGACGTGCGCTCGAACACCAGCCATGCCACGCGGCAGCCTGACGGCAGCTACCGGCTGTCTGGCCACAAATGGTTCTATTCCGCACCACAGTGCGACGCGCATCTGGTGCTCGCACAGAGCGATCTCGGGCTGTCCTGCTTTTTCGTGCCGCGTTTCACCCCCGATGGAGCGCGCAACGGTGTCCTCATCCAGCGTCTGAAGGACAAGGTCGGCAACCGCTCGAACGCCTCGTCGGAGGTCGAGTTCAACCAGGCCTACGGCGAGCTTCTGGGCGAACCCGGGCGGGGCGTGCCGACCATTCTCGAGATGGGCACCTACACCCGGCTGGACTGCGTCATCGGTACGGCCGGCATGATGCGCCAGGCGGTCGTGCAGGCGCTGCACCACGCGCGCCATCGCTACGCGTTTGGCCGCCCGCTCGTCGAGCAGCCGCTGATGCAGGCAGTGCTGGTCGATCTGGTCCTGGAGTCGGAGGCCGCAACCGCGCTGGCGCTGCGTCTGGCGCGGGCCTTTGACGATCAGGGGGACGAGACCGAGACGGTGTTTCGCCGCGCGCTGACCTCGGCGGCCAAATTCTGGGTGTGCAAGCGTGGCCCGCAACTGGCGGCCGAGGCGATGGAGGTGTTGGGCGGCAACGGCTACGTGGAGGAGGCGGTGCTGGGCCGCATCTACCGCGAGATGCCGGTCAATTCGATCTGGGAAGGATCCGGCAACATCATGTGCCTGGACGTGCTGCGCGCCTTTGCAAAGTCGGCGCGCACGAGCGAGGTGGTCCTGTCCGAACTTGAGGGAGCGCGCGGCCTGAATCCCCACTATGACCGTGCCTTCGAGGCGCTCGCCCAGCGCCTCTCGGGCGACCTGCCCGAGGAGGCCCGGGCGCGTCAGGTCGTGCGTGAACTGGTCCTCGCGCTGCAGGCCAGCCTGCTGCTGCGCTCCTCGCGAAGCGCTGCAGCGCAGGGATTTTGCGCCAGCCGTCTCGCGCAGCCCTGGGGCGCGGTGTACGGGGATGGTCCCGATCTCGGCGACGCCCGGGCCATCCTCGAGGCGGCCTGGCACGAGGTCTGGGCCTAGGCCGTGACGGCTCTCGGTCGGCGAGGGGATGCCCCGGCACCGGCCGGCTCCCTGGCGCGGCACATCGCGCTCGCGCTGCTGGCACTCCTCTTTATCGCCTCGGGCTGTGCGCATTTTCGCTATACCGCGGCGTTTGCTGCGATCATCCCGCCCTACCTGCCTGCGCCACGCATCCTGGTGCAGTTAAGCGGCGCGGCCGAACTGCTGCTGGGCATCATGGTACTGGTGCCGGCACGCCGTCGTAGCGCCGGCATCGGGCTCATCGCTCTCATGCTCGCGGTCCTGCCGGCGAACCTGTTCATGGCCATGGAGCCAGAGCGCTTCCCGCAGTTCGCGCCCTGGCTCCTCTGGCTCAGGCTTCCCCTGCAGGGCGTGCTGATCGTCTGGGCCTATTGGGCAAGCGGCCTGGACCGGCCGCCACCAAGCAGGCGCGAGGGCTAGTCGCGGCTTGGGGCGAGAGTGAACATCTGCACGGCGGGGGTCGCGCGCAACTCACGCGCCAGATGCCCGGTGGAGCGCCGGCCATGGGCCCACATCACGGCGTCGTAGCGGATGAGACCGCTGCTCTCCTCTTTTTCGTAGGACATGTCAATGACGTAGAAGCGGTGCTGCAGGAACAGCGCACGCACCCACTCCTCGTCGTGTTCGGCATCGACCGCAAAGCCGACCACGCAGCGCACCCGGTGCTGACCCGTGATCTGCTCCTCAAGGCCCTTGCAGGCGGTGAGGATGAACAGTGTCAAGAAGGTCGCGACGAGCCCCGGCACCAGGAAGCCGGAACCGATCACGATACCGATGGCCGCGGTCCCCCAGATCGAGGCGGCCGTGGTCAGCCCGCGCACGGAAAAGCGCTCGCGCACAATGACGCCGGCGCCAAGGAAGCCGATCCCGGTCAGGATGCCCTGCACGACCCGGGTCGGGTCGACGTTGTACATGACGCGCGAACCGGTGCTCAGCCAGTCGCTGGGCAGGGTCATCATCACGAGAAGCAGCGCCGAACCCATGCAGACGAGGGCGTACGTCCGCATGCCCGCGGCGCGTCCGTGATAGGTCCGCTCAGCGCCGATCAGCGCTCCTGAGAGGAGCGCCACAATCAGATGCGAGAGCGCAGCTGCGGCGGTCATCGGCGCGCGCCCTGGATAGGATGGGCCGACCCCGCAGGCGCGGTGTGGTCCGCGCGCGAGCCCATCGGGCTCAGAGAAGCGGGACCATCAACAGGGCCACGATGTTGATGATCTTGATGAGCGGATTCACCGCCGGGCCGGCGGTGTCCTTNNTCGATGTACTTCTTGGCGTTGTCCCATGCGCCCCCGCCGGTGCACATGGAGATCGCGACAAACAGGCCCGTGACAATCGTGCCCATCAGCATGCCGCCGATGGCCATGCGCGCCGCCTCCGCACCCATCAGGACACGGATCACCACCGCCAGTGCCACGGGGGTTAGGACCGGGAGCAGGGAGGGGATCATCATCTCCTTGATCGCGGCACGGGTGAGCATATCGACCGCCACGCCGTATTCGGGTTTGCTCGTTCCCGCCATGATCCCCGGGATGTCGCGGAATTGTCGCCTGACCTCGACCACGACGGCACCCGCGGCGCGACCGACGGCCTCCATGGCCATGGCCCCGAACAGGTATGGGATCAACCCGCCCACGAACAGCCCGATGATGACGGCCGGCTCCGAAAGGCTGAAAGCGACATGATTGCCGGCATGGTCAAGCGCGTGGGTGAAGTCGGCAAACAGGACCAGTGCTGCGAGTCCCGCCGAGCCGATCGCATAGCCTTTGGTGACGGCCTTGGTCGTGTTGCCCACCGCGTCGAGCGGATCCGTGATGTCGCGGATCGCGGCCGGCAGCTCAGCCATCTCCGCGATACCGCCCGCATTGTCCGTGATCGGCCCATAGGCATCGAGCGCGACGATGATGCCTGCCATCGAGAGCATCGAGGTGGCCGCGATCGCAATCCCGTACAGCCCGGCCAGCGAATAGGCCGCGTAGATCGCAAGGCACACCGAGAGCACCGGCCAGGCCGTCGATTTCATCGATACGGCGAGGCCGGCGATGATGTTCGTGCCGTGGCCGGTCGTGGAGGCCTGGGCGATGTAGCGCACCGGAGCATACTCGGTGCCCGTGTAGTACTCGGTGATGTAGACGAGCAGCCCCGTGAGCACGAGCCCCACCACCGCCGCGAGGTACAGGTGCAAGGTGCCGCCCTGGGCTGCAAACTCGGTTCCGGCGAACGCATAGTCGGTGATGAAATAGAAGGCGACGAGGGAGAGCAAGCCCGCCACGATCAGTCCCTTGTAGAGGGCCGTCATGATCTTGCTGCCCTCCTTGTGCTTGACGAAAAAGCAGCCGACGATCGAGGCCAGGATCGAGAATCCTCCGAGCATGAGCGGATAGATGACGGCCTGCATCTCGACCCCCTTTAGGGTCAGCGCCCCAAGCAGCATGGTGGCGATCAGCGTCACGGCGTACGTTTCGAACAGATCCGCTGCCATACCCGCGCAGTCACCGACGTTGTCGCCCACGTTGTCGGCGATCACAGCGGGGTTGCGCGGGTCGTCCTCGGGGATGCCGGCTTCAACCTTGCCCACGAGGTCGGCGCCGACATCGGCGCCCTTGGTGAAGATCCCGCCGCCGAGGCGTGCGAAGATCGAGATGAGCGAGGCGCCGAACCCGAGTCCGATCAGGGGGCGGATCGCATCATGCAACGCGTCCGAGCCCGCGAGATCGACCGAGCGCCCGTGCGCGATCAGAAATCCGGTGTAGCCGGCAACGCCCAATAGACCCAGGCCCACCACGAGCATGCCCGTGATGGCGCCGCCCCGAAAGGCGACGTTTAGCGCCGCGTTCAGGCCCGAAGAGGCGGCCTGGGCGGTGCGCACGTTGGCGCGCACCGAGACGTTCATGCCGATGAATCCGGACATCCCCGAGAGCACCGAGCCCAACAGGAAGCCGAGCGCCGTCCACAAACCCAGGCCGGGGGCGAGAAGCACGATGAAGAAGATGACGACGCCGACGATGGCGATGGTTCGATACTGGCGCTTCAGGTAGGCCGCGGCACCCTGCTGGATGGCGGCCGCGATTTCCTGCATGCGCGCGTTGCCGGCATCGAGTGACAAGATCCAGTTCCGGGAGATGAGCCCGTAGATCACGGCGACGCCGCCGCAGATCATGGCGAACAAAAGACCGGCTGACATCTGGGATTCTCCTTTTTATGGTTAGGGCGTTGTCTCCGGGGCTGCGGGCAGCCGTTGCCGCCGGGCCGACACCTTCAGGCAGGATGGCTCCGACACCCCCAGCCGGCCACTTGGGACCTAGTGCTCCAGTGCCTTGAAAACCTGCGTACGGATCGCCTCGACCGTGCCGACCCCGGGTACCTTGCGGTACTTGGGCGCGCCGGCCTGGCCGCTGTTGGCCCAGTTCGCGTAGTAGCTGAGCAGCACCTCAGTCTGCTGGTGGTAGACCTCAAGCCGCCTCTTGACGGTCTCTTCCTTGTCATCGTCGCGTTGAATCAGGGGCTCGCCCGTGACATCGTCACGGTCCGGCGTCTTCGGGGGATTGAAGTGGATGTGGTAGGTCCGCCCGCTCGCCGGATGCACGCGCCGGCCGCTGACGCGTTCGATGATCTCCGAATCCGGAACGTCGATCTCGACGACGTAGTCCAGTTCGACCTGGGCGTCCTTCATCGCGTCAGCCTGGGGGATGGTGCGGGGAAAGCCATCGAACAGATAGCCGTTGGCGCAGTCTGGCTTTTGCAGACGGTCCTTGACGAGTCCGATGATGATGTCGTCGGAGACGAGTCCGCCGGCGTCCATCACCTTTTGGGCCGCAAGCCCGAGCGGTGTCCCGGCTGCGCGCGCGGCGCGCAGCATGTCACCTGTGGAAATCTGGGGAATGCCGTACTTCTCGATGATGAATTTGGCTTGCGTACCTTTGCCGGCGCCAGGCGCTCCCAACAGAATCAGGCGCATTCAGGAATCCCCAGAAGGACAGTTTGAGGTTTGGAAAGGGTCTCGCGGCGCGTCGAGCGCTATTGGATGAGGCTGCGCCTTGCGGTCTTGATCCTCTGGAACCATACCCGACAAAGCACGGTCGGTCAATTAAGACTTCCCTGTGTTTCCTAGGGTCGCCGGCCCGCGTCGCCCAGGTGCGGCAGGTCCGCTGCAAAGCGGGCACGCACTCGCAGCAGGTCTTCTGGCGTGTCGACGCCTGCCTCGGGCGCGTACTCGGTCTCGAAGACCGCGATCCGATAGCCGTGCCAGAGTGCGCGCAGCTGCTCCAGCTTTTCGGTGTGTTCGGCCGGCGCCACCGCGAGCCCCGGATAGGCGCGCAAAAAGCGCGCGCGATAGGCGTAGAGGCCGATGTGGCGCAGGGCCGCGACGGGCGCTGCCAGCGCCCCGCCGGCGATCCGATCACGTGGCCAGGGGATCGGGGCGCGCGAAAAGTAGAGCGCGCGCTGGGCACTGTCCAGAACGACCTTGACGATGTTCGGATTCTGCAGTTCCTCAAAGCGCGTGATGCGGTGACAGGCGGTGGCCATGGCGCAGTCGGCCGCCTCGGCAAGGGCGCGCGCACAGCGCTCGATGAGGGGCGCCGGCAACAGGGGCTCGTCGCCCTGCACATTGACGACGATGGTCTCATCGTGCAAGGCCAGCAGCGTTGCGACCTCGGCCAAGCGGTCAGTACCCGACACGTGATCGCCGCGCGTCATGAGCGCCTCGACGTCATGCGCGCGGCAGGCCGCGACGATGGCCTCGTCATCGGTGGCGACGAGCACCCGCGAGGCCCCGCTTGCCTGGGCGCTCTCGGCGACCCGCACCACCATCGGCTTGCCGCCGAGATCAAGCAGGGGTTTGTCCGGCAGGCGCGTCGCCGCCCGGCGCGCTGGGATGATCGCCAGAAATTCGAGGGCGTCCTCAGCCGGGTTGCGCGACATCACCTGTCGGGTGCGCCGCACCCCCGTCGAGGAGCCGTGCCTCGGACTCCAGCAGGATCGGGATGCCATCCCGGATCGGGTAGGCCAGACGCGCGGACTGCGAGATCAGTTCCTGCCGGGCCCGATCGTAGACAAGCGGACCCTTGGTCACGGGGCACACGAGAATCTCGAGCAGGCGATGGTCCAGATCAGTTCCGGGCATGTATTTTCTCCAGCACGAGCGTGACGAGGGAATGCTCGAGGATCGCCTCGACCGGTACCACCCATAGGCGCGGGTCGTGCATCTGCCGGCATTTTACGGCATCTTTCTCCGTGATCAGCAGCGTGTCCTCGGGGCGGCCTGCAAAGGGATTGGTGGCATAGTCGAAATGATCGGCAAGCGCCATGGAATAAAAGGACAGACCGGCCTTGCGCAGGGTCGCGAAGAAGCGCTCGGGTGCGCCGATCCCCGCGGCGGCCGCCAAGCGCTGTCCCTGAAAGGATGCGAGGGGCGTACGCCGTGACGGATCGACGAGCTGATAGGCCACAATCGCCTGCAACTCCATGTGAAAGCAGGGCGGCTGTGCGCGCGCACCCGCCGCCAACACTGCTAGTTCGGCCTTGCCCACCCCATTGCCCACCACTGCATCGACGGAGCGCAGCCGCGCCAGGCTTTCGCGCAGCGGCCCGGCGGGCAGCAGCCGGCCGTTACCGATGCCGCGCTCATCGAAGACGGCGATCTCCAGATCGCGCGCCAGACCGTAGTGCTGCAGGCCATCATCGCACACCAGCACATCGAGTAGCGGGTGTGCCGCGAGCAGTCCCCGGCACGCCTGTGCGCGCTGCTTGCCGACGGCAGCAGGGACGCCGGTACGCTCACGCACCAGCACGATCTCATCACCAAAGCGACCTGCATCGGATGTCAACACTTCAGCCCACGCGGCATGATCGGCATAACGGCCGCGATAGCCGCGACTGATCACGCCGGGTTTCAGTCCCGCCTTCTGCAGCGCCTCGATGAGACTGATGACCAGCGGTGTCTTGCCGGTGCCCCCGACGGTGATATTGCCGACCACCACGACCGGGACCGGCAGTCGGTGCGTCGCGAACACGCCCCAGGCGAACAGGGCGCGGCGCAGTGCGGTGATGGCTCCATAAACGGCGGCCAGAGGCAAGAGGAGCGTGCTGACCACGCCGCGTGTGCGCCATGCCCCTTCAAGCCACGGGCCGCGTTCGGCCATGGCCTCACTTGCCCGGCGATGTCTGGGTCGCGAAGGTGATCTGGGAGATCTGCGCCTGCCGGGCGGCTTCCATGACGTTGATCACCGACTGGTGCGTGGTCTGCGCATCAGCCGAGATGACGATGACCGGGTCCTTGCGATCCCCCGCAGCGGTCCGCAGCGCATTGGCGAGCGACGCGGCGTCGCGGTACGACTGCTGTACACCATCGATCGCGTAGCGCCCGTCCGCGGCCACGGCAACATTGATCTCGGCTGGCTTGGTCTGGGCCTTTTCGGCATCGGCAGTCGGTAGCGTGATCTGCAGTTCCGCGAATTTCGAGTAGGTCGTCGTGACCATCAGGAAGATGATGATGACGAGGAACACATCGATGAGCGGTATCAGGTTGATCTCGGGCTCCTCGCGTGGAGCACCCTTGCGGAAATTCACGACGCCTCTCCGTGGACCGTGTCGACGAAGTGCACGGCCTGCTGTTCCATCTCGACGACGAAGCTATCGACGCGCCGCCGGAAGAAACGGTAGGCGATCAAGGAGAGGATCGCAACCACCAACCCGAAGGCGGTGTTGTACAGGGCCGTGGAGATGCCGTGCGCCAGTTCCTGCGGATTGGTGCCGGAGGGCGACTGGGCGCCGAAGATTTCGATCATGCCGATCACGGTGCCGAACAATCCCATGAGCGGAGCGGTGGAGGCGATGGTCCCGATGGCATTGAGAAACCGTTCCAGGTCATGGGCCACCGCGCGGCCCGCCTCCTCGATCGACTCCTTCATGATCTCGCGCGAGAACTGTTCGTTGCGCAGGCCCGCCGCGAGCACCCTGCCCAGCGGTGAATTGGCCTCGAGCTTGGCCATCACCTTCGGCGTGACCTGCTGGCTGCGGCGCAACTCGATGACCTCGCTGAGCAGCCGGGGCGGGAGGACTTTACTGCGGCGCAGTACGAAGAGGCGTTCGAAGATGAGGGCGGCTGAGACGACCGATGCGACAAGCAGGAAGCCGATCGGCCACCCTGCTGCTTGAATAATTGAAAACAACGAACTCTCCTGGAAGCCGACTACAATGATCAGAGTGTCGCACAGCCCCCAACGGTGCCCGCATGGCAGGAGCGCGGCGGCGGCGCATCTTGCGGCGTGTGATTTGAGGATTTCTTGGCGCCGCTCGCAAGACTGCGGCAACAGCGCGCAATGTAGCGTTTCGAGGTGATTGGGGCAAGCGCCCGGGCAAGCCTGCGCGACTTTGTGTCAATCCCGAGTCTAGAATTCATTTTGCGCCAAGGACTTACCGATCAGCCCCCAGGGACTGTGGATAACATTGTGCAAATCTATGTCAAAAGCCCCGTAATCGTTTGGTGTCATTGGGCTCGCGAGTCATTGTAGTTTGCGCAGCACGCCATAAAGCCCTTTGCATTCAATGAGATAGAAATAATGTGTAACAGTTTTGCGAGGCGCTGCGCAAAATCGCCGCGCGCCGAGCAGATGTGGACAGCTGGCGCGGCTTGGCGGGCAAAATCACCCGGAAACCCGCATGAATTCTGAGGTTTCGACGGCAGAGCAAGGCGCGACGCCGCAAATCCTGTCGGTCGGCGAACTAAACAGGCTGGTTGGACGCCTGCTCGAGCGCAGTTTTCCACTGCTCTGGGTTGCCGGCGAGATTTCAAATCTCACGCGCGCGGCTTCGGGTCACTGGTACTTCTCGCTGAAGGATCGCGAGGCACAGGTCCGGTGCGTCATGTTCCGCGGCCGCAACCAGCTGGTTGACTGGGTACCCAAGGAGGGAGATCGCGTCGAGGCCCGCGCCGTGGTCGGCTTGTACGCGGCGCGCGGCGACTTCCAGTTGACGGTCGAGGCGTTGCGCCGCGCCGGGGCGGGCGCCCTCTACGAGGCCTTCTTGCGCTTGAAGGCCAAGCTCGAGGCCGAAGGCCTGTTCGCTGCCGAACGCAAGCGCGTTGTGCCCCCCTTTGTCAGGTCCATCGGCGTGGTCACCTCGAGCGGCGCTGCGGCGCTGCGCGATGTCCTCTCCACCCTTAGACGACGGGCGCCGCACGTGCGCATCGTCGTCTATCCGGCGCCGGTGCAGGGCAAGGAGGCGCCGGCGCGGCTGCTCGAGGTTCTCACTGCGGCGGGCGAACGCGCGCGGCGCTTCGGGGAGACCGACGTGCTGCTCCTCGTGCGGGGGGGCGGCAGCATCGAGGATCTGTGGGCCTACAACGACGAGGCGCTGGCGCGCGCGATCGCCCGGCATCCCGTGCCCGTCATCACCGGCATCGGACATGAGACCGACTTCACGATCGCCGATTTTGTAGCCGATCTGCGCGCACCGACTCCCACGGCCGCAGCCGAGCTGGCGGCGCCGGACCGGGCGGCCTTGGGCCGGGCGGTGGCGGGCATCGAGGCGGCATTACGCCAGCTGCTTGGGCGCCGCATCGAGAGAGCGGAGCAGGGACTGGACGAGTTGCAGCGCCGCCTCAAAAGTCCCTTGCAGCGACTCGGTGATGCACAGCAGCGCTTGTCGGTTGCTGCGGTGAGACTGCGGCGGGCCGAGTCGACCATCCTGGAACGCTTGGCCCGAAGGCTGGAATTTGCGGCTGAGTCATGGCGGCGGGGCCGTCCGGATGGCCTTGACCAGGCGCGCGATCTGGCCGCTAGTGTGCGCTTGCTCGCGCAGCGCTTTCAGACACGCTTTGCGCGTGCAAATGCAGCGCTCGAACTGGCGCGAACCCGGCTTGCGCTGCTCAACCCGCATGGACTTCTCGAACGAGGCTACGCCATCGTCAACGACGCGCGTGGGGAGATTGTGCGCGATGCGAGTCAGCTCTTGCCGGGCGAGCAGATCGCACTGCGGTTTGCACGGGGCACGGCGGACGCACGGATCGTCTCGGTGGACCCGGAAAAGACCTGACTTGCGCCATGGACAATGCCCGCGCGATTTGCTGAGGCCACACGAGTCGCCTAGAATCGGCCACTCGTACTGGTCTTCCTCCAACCGAACCAAGGAATTGCCATGGAACACAAGCTGCCTGAACTCCCCTATCCGCTCGATGGTCTTGCACCGCACATTTCCAAGGAGACCCTCGAGTACCACTATGGCAAGCATCACCAGGCCTATGTGACCAACCTCAACAACCTCATCAAGGGCACCGAGTTCGAGACGGCCACGCTCGAGGAGATCGTGAAGAAGGCGGCCGGGGGCGTGTTCAACAACGCGGCCCAGGTGTGGAATCACACCTTCTACTGGCACAGCCTCGCGCCCAAGGGCG
Organism: Burkholderiales bacterium; assembly: GCA_003136595.1. Classification (GTDB taxonomy): domain Bacteria; phylum Pseudomonadota; class Gammaproteobacteria; order Burkholderiales; family Burkholderiaceae_D; genus BOG-994. The sequence goes on along the minus strand of PLEY01000111.1, from coordinate 25,774 downwards.
GCGGCGAACCGAGTGGGGCGCTCGCCGAGGCGATCACGAAGAAATGGGGAAGTTTTGCGGGCTTCAAGGAGGCCTTCTCGAAGGCCGCCGTGGGCACGTTCGGCTCGGGCTGGGCCTGGCTCGTCAAGAAGGCGGACGGCTCGCTGGACATCGTCAGCACGAGCAATGCCGCCACGCCGCTGACCACTCACGACAAGGCGCTGCTCACCTGTGACGTATGGGAGCACGCATACTACATCGACTACCGCAATGCCCGGCCGAAGTACGTCGAGGCGTTCTGGGCCTTGGTCAACTGGGATTTCGCGGCCAAGAACTTCGCCTAAGACCGGTGTCCACCAGGCCGCGTCGCCGGAGTGTACACCCCGGTCAGGCGGTCAGCCCAGGAGGCGTGCGCCAAGGGGTGCCGCGCCTGGGGGCGAGCGCGCGGTGGCCTTGGCGCGCACAGCGCGCTGACGCCGGTTGGCATCGCCCGCCCGGATGCACAACCGGGGAAGACGGCGCGGGCTGCAGCGCTTTGCGTTCGCTAAGTCGATGAGGCACATTTCGGGCGCCGTCACACGGATCGTCATCATTGGGGCGGGTTTTAGCGGCAGCCTGACGGCGCTGCACCTCCTGCGGGCTCGCGGCGGCGCGAACCTTGAGGTTGTGCTGATCGAGCAGCGGGCGAGCGTGGCCAGAGGCTTGGCCTATCAGTGCTGGGACGACAATCTGCTGCTCAATGTGCCCGCTGGCAACATGAGCGCCCTGGCTGACGATCCCGGTCATTTCCTGAGCTACTGCAGGACCGTCGACCCTGCCTTTGGTCCCGGATCATTCGTTTCGCGCCGCATCTATGGAGACTATCTGGAGGCGTCGCTCGCCGAGGCGGTCCGCAACACGCCGGGCCGGCTCGTTGCCGTGCAGGACATCGCGCTCGCGCTCGAGCCGGGTGCGCCCGATGCCGCGTGGCGCGTGCAGCTGGCAAGCGGTGCGCACCTCGACGCCGAGGAGGTCGTGCTCGCCCTTGGCCACTTTCCGCCGCTGCCCCCTGCGTCCATCCCGGCAGCGGCTCTGGGCGCATGCTATATCAACGACCCCTGGGATTTCGTTGCGTTGGACCTGCTGCCCCACGATCTGCCGGTGCTCATTCTCGGCTCGGGTCATACCGCCATCGACGCCCTGTTTCGGCTCACCAGCGCGAGCAATCAGCGCAAGGTCATCCTGCTCTCGCGGCGCGGCCTGACTCCGCAGGGGCACCGGTTCGCGCCCACGCCACCGTTGCGAACCGGGTTTCCCGAGCATCTCGCGCGCCATGTACCTGGCGTGCGCACCTACCTGCGGGCGGTGCGCGAACGTGCCGCCCTGCGCATGCGCGAAGGTGGCGACTGGCGCGATGCGATCAACGAGTTGCGGGCCCACACGCCGCAGATCTGGGCGAGCTGGCCCGATGCCGAGAGGCGGCGTTTTCTGCGTCATGCCGTCGCCTTCTGGGACATCCACCGGCACCGCCTGGCGCCCTCGGCATTTCAGCGCTTCGAGCAGCTGCAGCGCTCGGGCAAGGTCAGGGTGATTGCGGGCCGCGTCATATCCTGCGCACGCGAGGGCTCCAGGCTCGAGGTTCAATACCGGCCACGAGGCCAGGCAGGTCCAGAGAGCCTCCAGGTCGGCGCGATCGTCAACTGCAGCGGGCCGAACTATGATCTCACGCGACTCGACCTGCCGCTCGTCAGGCAGATGCTGGCCGACGGACTGCTCCTGCAGGATCCCCTTAAGCTTGGTCTCGAGGTCGGTGCGAACTATGAGGTGCTCGACGCCCGGGGGCGGGCGCAGGCGCACTGCCATTATGTCGGACCGATGCTCAAGGCCGGTCTGTGGGAGGCGATCGCCGCTCCTGAACTGCGCGGGCACACCCAGCGGCTCGCCGACATCCTGCTCGACTCCCTGGCTCCCCAGCCGGCGCCCTCGGTCCCCTCGGCCCCCGGAGCCTAGGCGGGCCCCGGATCCAGCCCAGGTACGGCGCCGCCTGTCGCGGGGCCGTGATTCAGTCAACCGGTCCGATCGACAAGGGTGCAGACCGGCTAGCGCCAGGGGCGGTCAGGGGCGGTCAGGTTGGGTCGGAGCCGAGAATCCGCAGTTTCGCCTTGACGCCGTGCGCTAGCAGCCACGCCCGGCACCGCCACTAGGGGCGGCTTGCCATGCGCTCGAGTGCGAGCGGAGTGTCGGCGAGATAGTAGGTGAGCACCGCAAGGACGGCTACCTGGCGCCGCAGGTTCTCTGGATCGATCTTGTCGAGCGTGTCGGCAGCCGTATGGTGATAGTCGAAATAGGTGCGTGCATCGACCAGTGGCTCAAAGCCGGGTGCGCCTGCGTCCTCCAGATCGCCAAGGTCGGAGCCGAGCGGTTGCAGGCGCTCGGTCAGGATGCCGGCACCGATTACGCGCAGGGGCTGGGTGACCGGCCCAAGACGCTTCGCGTCCGCCGCCGTGAGATAGCCCTCGATGCCCAGGGGACGGCCCGCCCCCAGATCGCTCTCGATGACGGCGACGTGCCGCTCGAATTCGGCACGATGCGCCTGGGTGTAGCCCTGCATGCCGCGCGAACCGTTTTCTTCGTTCATCCAGGCAACGAAGCGGATCGTGCGGCGCGGCTTGAGGTGCAGCTTCGCGATGATCTGGATCGCTCCCATCGCCGCGGTGACACCGGCGCCGTCGTCGAGGGCGCCTTGGGCGAGGTCCCAGGAATCCAGATGCCCTGAGACCAGCACGATCTCGTCTTTGAGGTCGCTGCCCGGGATCTCGGCGATCACGTTGGCGCTCGCGACATCGGGCAACGTCTGCGGTGTCAGGACGAGGTGTACGGTGACCGGTCCGCGCGCGGCGAGACGGCTGATCAGCTCGGCGTCCTCGATCGTGATCGCGGCGCTGGGTACTGCCTGCTGGTCCTTGGGCGTAACGGTTGCCCCCGTATGCGGTAGGCGATAGGCCGCGCCCGTGACCGAGCGCACCAGGGCCGCCACCGCGCCCAGACGTTGGGCCGCCGCAGGCCCGACGAAGCGCCCCTCAGCGGCCTGCCCGTAAGCTCGGCCGGCCAGCCCATTCTCCTCGAGATGCACATCAAAAGGCACGTTGAAGAGTACGATCTTGCCGGGCACGTCGGGGGCCTTCCTCTGCAGATCCTCAAGGCTCGTAACAACCAGCACCTGGGCACTGATGCCTTCGGGTGGCGTCGCCGAGGAACCACCCAGGGTGGTCAGGACGAGGTGCTGGGAAAAGCCTGCAACCTGGCCGGGATAGGCCGTCAGCTCAGCGCGCTCCTCACCCCGCACCCAGTGCGGCACCATGACCGGATCGAGGGTGACCTTCAGGTTTTCGGCACGCAGCGCCGCGGCGACCTGGGCGACCGCGGCCTCGGCCTGCGGTGAACCCGACAGGCGCCCACCGATGCCCTCAGTCAGATCGGTCAGACGGCTGAACGCCCAGTTGGACTGGAGCGCGGCATCACGCAACTGGGCGAGCACGGCGGGGTCGGGCAGGGGCTCCGCGGCGTGGGCCGTGGAATGGCTAAGGGGCCCGGCAGCCAGAAAGACCGCTAGGGCGAGTGCGAGTGGGCGGAGCATCGGAGGTCCTTTTGCGAGGTGGGCGGCGTGCCAGCGGCGGCGTTCGATGATAACCGCAAGCGTGGCGACCAGCGTCGCTGCGAGCCGCGCAGCTTTCGCAGGAAGACGGGCGACATTCAGGAGAAGGATGCAGACCTGAATGAAGCGCGGCCGGGGGGATCAACCCGGGCACAATTGTCTTGAGTTGGACCCCTTTGCTGCATGCAGCAGAGGGGGGCAGGCTGCTGCCCGGGTCTGGGTTGGCGCCTCGCAAGGGCGCAGAGCACCCCCGCTAAGACTGCGGTGCCGCGCGTACCCGGCCGGCGATGACGCGGCCACTTTCGTCGACTTCCTCGAGTTCGACCGTAAAGCCCCAGAGCCGCACCAGGTGCGTTAGGACCTGATTGGCTGAATCATCATCGAGGCGCCTGCCCCGGTGCACCTGATGACGCAGCACGAGGCCCCGATCCGACTCGCGCCGGTAGCGCACCACCTGGATGTCCGGCACCAGCCGGTCGCGATTGTTCTGTTCGGCAAGCAGCTTGCGCACGCGCCGGTAACCATCATCGTCGTGGATCGAATCGACTTCCAGATGCGACTGCGATTCGTGGTCGGCGATCGCAAACAGGCGGAACTCGCGGATCAGCTTCGGCGAGAGATACTGGCCGATGAAGGATTCGTCCTTGAAATTGCGCATCGCAAAGTCGAGCACCTCATGCCAATTTCCGCCGGCGATGTCCGGAAACCACTCGCGGTCCTCGGTGGTCGGACTCTCGCAGATACGGCGCAGGTCGCGCATCATGGCAAAGCCGAGCGCGTAGGGATTCATGCCGCCGTAGCCGCGCTCGTCAAAACCGCGCTGCGCAACGACATTGCTGTGGCTTGAGAGCACTTCGAGCATGAAACCGTCGGTGACAAGGCCCTTCTCGTGCATGCGGTGCAGAATGGTGTAGTGCCAGAATGTGGCCCACCCTTCGTTCATCACCTTCGTCTGCGATTGGGGATAGAAGTATTGAGCCACCTTGCGGACGATGCGCACGAGCTCCGACTGCCACGGCTCGAGCACAGGCGAGTGCTTCTCGATGAAGTACAGCAGGTTTTCCTCGGGCTCGGCAGGAAAAACGCTGCGGGGCGTCGCGCCCGTGGTCTTGGTCGCGGCGGGCAGGGTGCGCCACAGATCGTCGAACTGGCGGCGGGCGTGTTCCTCGCGCGCCGTCTGGCGCAGCGCCTCCTCGCGCAGCGACATCTTGACCGGCCGCTTGTAGCGATCCACGCCATGCGACATGAGCGCGTGGCAGGAATCGAGAATGTCCTCAACCGCCTGGATGCCGTAACGCTCCTCGCAATCCATGACGTACTTTCGCGCAAAAACCAGGTAGTCCAGCACGCCATCGGCATCGGTCCACTGGCGGAACAGGTAATTTCCCTTGAAAAACGAGTTGTGCCCATAACTCGCATGGGCGATCACGAGAGCCTGGAGGGCCATCGTGTTCTCTTCCATGAGGTAGGCGATGCAAGGGTTCGAGTTGATCACGATCTCGTAGGCCAGACCCTGGGCGCCTTTCCGGTACGCCTGCTCGTTGCGGATGAACTCCTTGCCGTAGGACCAGTGCGGATAGCCGATCGGCAATCCCACCGAGGCATAGGCGTCCAACATCTGCTCGGAGGTGATGACCTCGATCTGGTTCGGATAGGTGTCGAGGTGGTATTCGCGCGCCACCGCGGCGATCGCATCGTCGTAGCGCTGCAGCAGATCGAAGTCCCAATCCGAGCCGACCGAGAGCGGAGTCATGCGGTTTCCTTCTTGAACAGCTCCCGGAAGACCGGGTAGATCTCGGCGCGCTCGGTGATGCGTCGCATCGAGAAGTGGGAGCACGCCTGCTGCTCGTACTCGGCCCACAGGCTGCTCTTTCTGGCCTCGGCGTCGTTGGGGATTTCGATGTAGGCGAAATAACGGCAATGGGGCAGCACTGACTCCGACAGGAAGCGCGCGCTGCGGCCCGAGTCGGCGCCAAAGGCATCGCCGTCGGAGGCCTGCGAGGCGTACACGTTCCAGCCCCCGGAGGGAAACCGTTCCTCCACGATGTCACGCATGAGTTCGAGCGCGGAGAGCACGACCGTGCCTCCGCTCTTGGGATCATGGAAAAAGGTCTCCTCGTCGACTTCCTCGGCATCGTCGGTATGGCGGATGAAGACCACCTCCACGTGTTCGTACTTGCGCGACAGGAACAGGTACAGGAGGGTGAAAAACCGCTTGGCGAGATCCTTCTTGTCCTCGTCCATCGAGGCCGAGACGTCCATGAGACAGAACATGACCGCGCGCGCCACCGGTGCGGGGGTCGAGACGCGATTGCGATAACGCAGATCGAGGTCGTCGAGAAACGGGATGCTGGTGGTCCGGGCGCGCGCTTCCTCGACCGCCTGCACGAGCCCGGCCAGCACCTCTGGGGCGGCCTTGTCTGCCGTGGCTGTCGCGAGCCGGCGTTCGGCCTCCTCGAGCGCCTCGCGCGCCGCCCCGGCCAGCGCCACACGGCGACCGAGCGAGGTGCGCATGGTGCGCGGTACCGACAGGAGACTGGGCGAGCCGGTGGTGGTGTACCCGGCACGCGTCCACTTCTTCTCCGGCGTTGCGCCCAGCTGGTTGCGCTCCATGTTGGGCAGTTCGAGGTCGTCGAAGAAAATGCTCATGAACTCTTCGCGCGAGAGCGTGAAGGTGAACTGGTCCACGCTTTCGCCTTCGCCGGGCTCCCCGCCTCCGGAACCGCCCCCGCCCTGCGGACGTTTGATACGGTCGCCGCGCGCGAACTCGCGGTTACCCGGATGGACCGACTCGCGGTCGCCCACCGGAGCATGCCGAAAGCTCGGTTCCGAGATGTCCCGAACAGGGAGATTGATCTCCCCACCCTGATCCATCTCCTTGATCGAGCGTTCCTGGACGAGGTCCTGTACCGCCTTGCGGACCTGCTCCTTGTACCGGCGCAAGAAGCGCTCCCGGTTGACCGCACTCTTGTTGCGGCCATTTAACCGCCGATCGATAAGGGAGTTCATCAGGCCTCCGCTAGGAAGATTTCCTCACCCGCAAATACCACTCGCACAGCAGGCGGACCTGCTTCTCCGTATAGCCTTTTGCCACCATCCGGTCGACGAAGCTCTGGTGCTTCTGGCGGTCTTCGGCCGATGCCTTGGCGTTAAACGAGATGACTGGCAGCAGATCCTCGGTGTTCGAGAACATCTTCTTCTCGATCACCTCACGTAGCTTCTCATAACTTGTCCAGGCTGGATTCTTGCCCGAATTGTTGGCGCGTGCGCGCAACACAAAATTGACAATCTCGTTGCGGAAATCCTTGGGGTTGGCGATCCCGGCAGGCTTTTCGATCTTCTCCAGTTCCGCATTGAGCGCAACGCGGTCGAAACTCTCGCCGGTCTCGGGATCCCGGAAGTCCTCGTCCTGGATCCAGCAGTCCGCGAACGTGACATATCGGTCGAAGATGTTCTGGCCATACTCGGAATAGGATTCGAGGTAGGCGGTCTGGATCTCCTTGCCGATGAATTCGGCATAGCGCGGCGCGAGATAGCCCTTGACGAATTCGAGGTAGCGCCGCTTGATTTCCTCGGGGTAGTCCTCGCGGGCGATGCGCTGCTCGAGTACATACATGAGATGCACCGGGTTGGCCGCGACCTCGGTCGAGTCGTAGTTGAACACCGAGGACAGGATCTTGTAGGCAAAGCGCGTCGACACACCGGTCATGCCCTCGTCGGTACCGGCATAGTCCTTGTACTCCTGCAAGGCCTTGGCCTTTGGATCCACGTCCTTCAGGCTCTCCCCGTCGTAGACTCGCATCTTCGAATAGATACTCGAGTTCTCAGGCTCCTTCAGACGCGACAGAACCGAGAACTGGGCCATCATCTCAAGCGTCCCGGGCGCGCACGGTGCACGGTCGAGCGAACTGTTGCGCATGAGCTTGTCGTAGATTTTCACCTCTTCCGACAACTGCAGACAATAGGGCACCTTGACTATATATATACGGTCGAGGAAGGCCTCGTTGTGCTTGTTGTTACGAAAGCTCTGCCACTCGGACTCGTTGGAGTGCGCGAGGATCGAGCCGTTAAAGGGTATCGCCGAAAAGCCCTCTGTTCCCTTGAAGTTACCTTCCTGGGTTGCGGTGAGCAGGGGGTGGAGCATCTTGATGGGGGCCTTGAACATCTCGACGAATTCGAGCAGGCCCTGGTTGGCCAGGCACAGGCCGCCTGAATAGCTGTAGGCGTCCGGATCGTCCTGAGCGAAACGGTCAAGCTTGCGGATGTCGACCTTGCCGACGAGCGAGGAGATGTCCTGGTTGTTTTCGTCGCCCGGCTCCGTCTTGGCGATTGCGATCTGGCGCAGGACCGAGGGTTGCACCCTCGTTACGCGGAACCTGGAGATGTCGCCCTCGTATTCGCGCAGCCGCTTGATGGCCCACGGCGACATGATCCCCGAGAGATAGCGGCGCGGGATGCCATATTCGCTCTCGAGGGTTGCGCCAAAGCGCTCCGGGGAGAAGAGCCCGAGTGGCGATTCATTCACCGGGGAGCCCTTCAGGGCATAGATCGGGTACGCCTCCATCAAGCTCTTCAGGCGTTCGGCGATCGAGGACTTGCCCCCGCCCACCGGGCCCAGCAGGTAGAGGATCTGCTTGCGCTCCTCAAGGCCCTGCGCCGCGTGCTTGAAGAAGGCGACGATCTGCCCGATCACGTCTTCCATGCCGAAAAATTCCTGAAACGCGGGATAGCGCCGGATGAGCCGGTTCGAGAACAACCTCGAGAGGCGCGGGTCATTACGCGTATCGATCGTCTCCGGTTCACCGATCGCTGCGAGCATGCGTTCGGCCGGCGAGGCGTAAGTCATCGGATCTCGCTTGGCGAGATCCAGATACTCCTCGAGGCTCATTTCCTCCTCGAGGGACTTCACGTACTGGGACTTGTAACCTTCGATGATATTTTTCATGCGCGCTCCGACGATAAAGCAATCCCGGTTACAACAACGTGTCGTGGGCCTCCAAAGAGGACCGCTACGACCCAGCGGCTACGCCCTGCCTCGATTGTTCCGCTACAGAAGCGACGCAGCACTGGCCTCCTCCAATTCTTACCGTAGTTTCCGCAGTTTCAACATAGCACCCGAAAATCGTTACACACAGACTTATTAGATACGGCTTTACGCGTCTGTTCGAACACTAACGTATGACAAGCCATTTTGGTTTCGGTGTCCCTTCGGCGCACCGCAATAACACTGTCGACCACACGAGTACTACCACTTACCTGCGTGAGCAGGCATAAGCAAGAAGGTTGCCATGTCCTGGCCTCGGGGACCGATTCAGCAGGCCCCATGCTAGCGCGTCGCGGCCCGCTGTGCCGCGCGACCCGCTCGCGCATGCGTCCAACGCACAATGATTCTCGCCGTCCGCGATGTGCTGCGGGCCCCGGTTCAGGGTCGTCGGCCGGACTCTGGCAGGGGCACAGGGGGTCCTGAACACCGCTGGGGCAGCGGATCGGGCGGGTGATGGGGGGTATCGGGGCGTGCCGCGGTGCAGTCTGGCGGCAGGGACGTTTGGGATGCGCGCGGGTCAGTATCGCCATGGTATTGCACAGGACCGCAGGAGTTCGCGGACCACGGATCCGCCGCAGTCCGCTTCAGGTGTTGCGTGCGGGGTAAAAGCGACGCAGGGTGGGGTTCCCCGGAGAAGGCCGATCCGCTTGAGGTTTCGGGCGGCGCGCGCCTGAACCAGGGGGGGGCTGACAACACCCGGACGCATCGCAGCGAAGAGTAGCTCCCAGACTGTGCCCTTCTTGCACAGTAACCCAAGCTTGCATGCTGCCCGGCCCTTCACTGCCTCATCACCATGGATGCGTCCTCATGGGGCGATTCCGGCTCGTCCCCTCCCGCGGCGGGGCTCAAGCGCAAACACTGCAGTGAGCATAACGCCGTGGGCGCTCAATTGGAAGAGTCCTGGTCGAGAATCGATCCCGCTTGGCGACAGATCCAAGGACAGATCCAAGGACAGATCCAGTACACGCAGGCTTCGGTGATCAAAGTGACGCGGGGCAGCGGACGATAAGGGGCAGGATGTGACGCGCTTGGGATGCGCGGTGGACGCGCTGTGCACGCGTTCGTGCCGCTGTCAGCCTGCGTTTGCAGCACGCGAGCACTGGTGTCAACCCTGCGCAACGCGCGCAATCCATGCGATCCGCGCAACCTTGCGCGCTGCCGGCGTGGCCCAAGCGGGCCAAGCTGCGGGCCCGGCATCGTGCTCGACTTGTGCGGGCTTGCCGCGCGGCATTCAGGGTTTGTTCAGGGCCTGTTCAGGGCTTGTTCGGGGCATGTTCCGGGCATGTTCGGGAGCACAGGTCCGGCGGCCAATCCGCCCCTCGCTAGCGGACGGTAGCGTGGGGATGCAAGGGATGGGCGAGCGTCTCGGCAATGAGTCGCAAGGCGGCATCGCACTCATCGCCCGAGAGCGCTCCACCGAGGCAGATTCGCACCGCATCCGGTGGATCGGCGTCGGTAGCAAACGCAGCGCTCGCCACCACGGCCACGCCCTGCGTGCGCAGGTAGGAGGCAAATTCCACCACGCTCCAGGACGAGGCGAGTGGCAGCCAGAGATGAAATCCCTCTGGGTGCGCCTGGTAGGAATGGCCCTCCAGATGCCGTGCGGCCAAAAGCTGTCGGCTCGCCGACTCGGCGCGGATGGCCTGGAGCATTGCCTCGGCCGTGCCATCGCCGACCCAGCGCGTAGCGAGTGCGTTGGTGACCGGCGAGGACATGACCGTCAGCGCGCGCAGTGCGCCTGACAGGCGCTGCCCGCGGCGGGCATTGGGCGCTGCGACATACGCCGTGCGTAGCCCCGCCCCGAGACACTTGGAGAAGCCGGTGATGTAATAGGTGAGGTCGGGTGCCAGGAGGGCGATGGGCGTGGGCGCCTGGCGTGGCAGCATCGCGTAGGCGTCATCCTCGATGATCGGAATGCTGTAGTTCAGGGCGATCTCGGCCAGTGCCTCACGCCGGCTCTTCGAATAGGTCAGCGTGGTGGGGTTGAGCAGGGTGGGATTGCAGTACAGGGCCCGCGGCAGAAGATTCTTGCAGGCATGCTCGAAGGCCGCGGCGCTCGGGCCCTCGTCATCGAGCGGCAGCGCGTGCAGGCGCACGCCAAGCTGCGCGGCGATGGCCTTGATGCCAGGATAGGTCAGCGATTCGACACAGATCAGCTCACCCGGGCGAGCCAGCTGGGAGATGAGCGCAGTCAGGGCGGCGTGCAGACCCGGGCAGACAAGGACACGATCCGCGCTCAGGTCCGGCAGGCGCCGGCGCATCCAGTGGGCACCTGCCTCACGATCCTCGGCGCTGCCGCCGAAGTCCTGGTAGCGCAGCAGGTCGTAGATGTCGATCTGGGCCAGCGCGTCCCTGGCGCTCTCGCGCAGGCGGGCAATCAGCGCCGGATCGCGCGGCTCCGGGGGCATGTTCATGGTCATCTCGGCGCCGCTGCCGCCGCGCAGCGGCAGCTGCGGGCTCGCGCCGCGCACGAAGGTGCCGGTCCCAGCCCGGCCATCGATCAGTCCGCGCCGGCGGGCTTCGGCATAGCCGCGCGCGACCGTGGTGTAGTTCAGGCCAAGCTCGCGGGCCAGCTCGCGCAGCGCCGGCAGCCGCTCGCGCGCCGCGAGTCTGCCGCTGCGCACGTCTTCGGCGATCAGATCTGCGATCAGAAGATAGGCGGGCTTTTCGCTGCTCTCGAGATAGCGCGACCAGTGGCGGGTGAGTTTGCTCATGATGGCTCTGGCGCGCGGGGTCGGCCCGCCGCGTCCAATGATCGGATTGGGCTTTGGGATTGATCGCATGATTCATGCCACGCCGGCCCTCTCGGGGAGCCCTTAACGGTCCCTGAAAACCCTCGCAAAGGTCGCGCGCATGCACCAGAAAATCACCCGCATGGCGCATCGGGTGGCGCCACGGCACCACGGCAGTGCGCCTTATCCGCCGTGCAGTCTCCTGTTCTTGCGCTCTTGCCGGGCACATTGTGCGCCGCCCAAATTCTTTTTGGGGCTCTTGGCGGCACCGCATCTTTTTGATCGCATCTTGATCGCATGCGCCTTCGCCCTTGGTGGCATGTTCGTTGCAATGAGTCCGAAGCGCGCGTACCTCATTTGAACTGCAACCAACCTCGGAGAACCGTCATGCCCGCTGTCACCAAAGCGCACCACCAGAAGGGCGACTTTCTGGTCGACTATGAAGAGAAGGTGTTTGAAGACGTCAAGGCTGAACCCGGCGAGAAGGCGCTCGTGACTTTTCACACCGTCGCCTTCGAGGGATCGATCGGCTTCGTCAATCTGCTGCAGGCCACGCGCCTGAGGCGCAAGGGCTTCGACACGTCGGTGCTGCTGTACGGCCCGGGCGTGACACTGGGTGTGCAACGGGGCTTTCCTACCCTGGGCGATGAGGCCTTCCCCGGGCACCAGAACTTCAACAAGCAGCTGACCAAGTTCATGGAAGAAGGTGGCAAGGTCTATGCGTGCCGCTTTGCGCTGCAGGCCCTCTATGGTCATGGCGAACCCTCGCTCATCGAGGGCATCCGGCCGATCAGTCCGCTCGACGTGCTGGACCTGATCCTGCTGCATCGCAAGGCCGATGCCTTCATCCTAGACACCTGGACCGTGTAGTCCGCGGGCACCCCAGACATGAGTGCAAAGCGCAGCGTGCGCGCAGCGGCGGTGCAGATCGCGCCGGTCCTCGACCGGCCCGAAGCCACCATCGAGAAGGTCTGCGCATCGATCGACGAGGCGGCCTCCCGGGGTGCGGAGCTGGTCGTCTTTCCCGAGACCTTCGTGCCCTACTACCCCTACTTCTCCTTCGTGCGCCCGCCCATGGCGTCCGGAGCCGAGCATATGCGTCTCTATGAGCACGCGGCGGTCGTGCCCGGTCCCGAGACCGAGGCGGTGGCCCGGTGCGCGCGGCAGGGTGGCATCGTCGTCGTGCTCGGTGTCAACGAGCGCGACCACGGCACGCTCTATAACGCCCAGTTGATCTTCGATGCCGATGGCACCCTGGTCTTGAAGCGCCGTAAGATCACGCCAACCTTCCATGAGCGCATGATCTGGGGGCAGGGTGATGGCAGTGGCTTGAGGCCAGTCGCCACGCGCGTGGGCCGCATCGGCGCGCTGGCCTGCTGGGAGCACTACAACCCGCTCGCCCGTTATGCGCTCATGGCCCAGCACGAGGAGATCCACTGCAGCCAGTTTCCGGGCTCCCTGGTCGGGCCGATTTTCGCGGATCAGATCGAGGTCACGATCCGCCACCACGCGCTCGAGTCCGGCTGTTTTGTGGTGAACGCCACGGGCTGGCTGAGTGACGCCCAGATCCAGTCGATCACGAGCGATCCCGCACTGCAGAAGGGACTGCGCGGCGGCTGCAATACCGCGATCGTCTCGCCCGAGGGCGTGCACCTCGCGCCGCCCTTGCGCGAAGGTGAGGGTATGGTGATCGCCGACCTGGACCTGAATCTCATCACCAAGCGCAAGCGCATGATGGACTCGGTCGGCCACTACGCGCGCCCGGAGCTGCTGAGCCTGTACATCGACCAGCGTGCAACCACGACCCTCATGCCCCTCTACGCGGCGGCCGGCAGCCCAACGCCTGCCATGCCGGTCCCATCCTCAGACCCCCCTTGGAGCACTGACCATGAGCACCACCGAGACCCCCCAGCGAGCGAGCCGGCAGTTGATGACCGAGTTGCAGTCGCACGGCTTGCGTCTGGCTGATCCCGGCGCGGGGGTCCCCAGCCGGCGCGGTGGCGCCGGACCTTCCGACCACAAGGCGGTGATGATCGACGGTCACACCATCATGGTGCCCGTCCACACCTCGGCGGCCTTCACTTCCCCCTATCTCGCCATGGCACCCGACGCGCTCGGGCAGAGTGCCCTCCTGCGCGGCACGATCCCCGTCGCATCGATCTCGTTTCCGCGGGCGCCGCGCTTTTATGCTCTGCAGACGTTCGACGGCGTGCCCTATTCCCAGATCGCCACCCTGCATGGCGCGGACGTGCTCGCGACGACCGTGCTGCAGACCTGCATCCGCTACGAGAGCCGCAAGAAGGCCTGCAAGTTCTGCTCGATCGGCCAGTCTCTCGCGGCCGGCCGCACCATCGCGCGCAAGACCCCCGAGCAGCTTGCCGAGGTGGCCCGCGCCGCGGTGCTCCTCGACGGCGTGCGCCACATGGTTCTGACGACGGGCACGCCGAACGCGGCCGATCGCGGCGCGCAGATCCTCTGCGAGAGCGCCTTTGCCATCAAGGCGGCCGTGGATCTGCCGATCCAGGGCCAGTGCGAGCCCCCCGACAGCGACCAGTGGTTCCATCGCATGCGCGCGGCGGGCATCGACACTCTCGGCATGCATCTGGAGGTCGTGACGCCGGCGGTGCGCGAGCACATCATGCCGGGCAAGGCGACGGTGCCGGTGGCCCGTTACCTGGAGGCGTTCGCAGCTGCAGTGGGCGTGTTCGGTCGCGGCCAGGTCAGCACCTACATTCTGGCCGGACTTGGCGACACCCGGCAGGCGATCCTTGCCACCTGCGAGACGCTGGTGGGCCTGGGCGTCTATCCCTTCGTGGTGCCGTTCGTGCCGATCAGCGGCACACCGCTCGAGGACCACCCGGCACCCACCCCGGCGTTCATGCAGGAGATCCTCGAGCCGCTCGGGGCCATGCTGCGCAAGGCGGGCCTGCGCTCGGCCGACATCAAGGCGGGTTGCGGCAAGTGTGGCGCCTGTTCGTCCCTGTCGGTCTACGAGGCCTGACGTGTTTCCCGAGGTCGTCGAGGTCTTCGCCCCCAGCGAATTCCTGGTCAAGCCAGCCCGCCATGCCTGGGAGAGGGACGAGGCGCTTGGCCTGCGGCGGGCGGTGTTCTGCATCGAGCAGCGACTGTTTCACGGCAGCGATCTCGACGAAATCGACGCACGGGCCACCACTCTGGTGGCGGCCGCCTGCGTGGCGGGCATTCCCGACCAGGTGGTCGGCACGGTGCGGATCCACACGACAGCGCCGGGCGTGTGGTGGGGATCCCGGCTCGCGGTGCACCCGAGCTTTCGGAGCAATGGCCAGATCGGCTCGACCCTGATCCGGCTGGCCGTCGGCATGGCCGTGCTCCAGGGCTGCACATCCTTTCTGGCTCACGTCCAGTGGCAGAACGTGGCGCTCTTCGAGAAGCTCCACTGGACCCTTCTCGAGAAGGTTGAACTGCACGGCCGCGAGCACGGGCTGATGCGGGCGGAGCTTGATTTCTATCCCGGCGAGGCGCGCTTTCTTGACGGGATCGTCACGCGTGTCAGGGCGCGGCCATGAGCTTGGCAGAACTCGCCGGCGCGCTCCGCGCAAGCCGGGGCTTTGCCCACAAGCGCGATATCGGCGATGTGATCGGCGCACTGGCCGCTGGGCTGCCTGGCGGGACGGCCGGACTCGCGGCCGCTGTGCGCGCCGGGGACGACTGCGCGGCCATCCCGGATGGGCAAGGCGGTTACCTGCTCCTGGCCATCGAGGGCCTGGTCGAGGATTTCATCGAGCGCATGCCGTGGTTTGCAGGCTACTGCAGCGTGATGGTCAACGTCAGCGACGTGTACGCGATGGGTGGCGAGCCGATCGCGGTGGTCGACGCGCTCTGGAGCCATGGGATGGATCCCGCCGCCGAGGTCCTGAAGGGCATGGTCGACGCGTCGCTGCGCTATGGTGTGCCGATCGTGGGCGGCCACAGCAACAACCGCAGTGAGCGGGGTCAGCTCGCAGTTGCCATCCTCGGCCGTGCGCGCCACCTTCTGGCCAGCGATGGCGCCCGGGCTGGCGACCGGCTGGTGATGGCGATCGACCTGCGCGGCGCGTACCGCGAGCCTTATCCGTACTGGGATGCCTCGACTCCGGCACCCGCCGAGCGGCTGCGGGCGGACCTCGCGATCCTGCCGGCACTGGCCGAGCGTGGACTGTGCCGCGCCGCCAAGGACATCAGCATGGCCGGTGCGATCGGCACCGTTCTCATGCTCTCTGAGAGTTCGCGCGTCGGTGGCGTCATCGACATCGACGCGATCCCGCGGCCCGAACACGCCGATCTCCTGCGCTGGCTGGTGTCTTTTCCGAGCTACGGCTTTGTGCTGGCGGTGGCGCCGGCGCATTGCGAGGCGGTCCTTGCGAGTTTCGCGGCGCGCGAACTGGCCTGCGCGGTGGTGGGCGAACTCGATGCGGGCTCGGCGCTGCGTATCCGCGATCACGAGGCGGAGGTCTGCCTGTGGGACTGGTCCGAGGCCCCCTTCATCGCGGCGCGCGCGCCAGCGCCGCTCACCGCCTAGGCGGAACTCCAGGGAGAGCGCGATGCCCGTCACCCTGTTTCGCGTGCGCTGGCCCGACCAGAGCGAAACCCTGTGCTACTCGCCCTCCACGGTGGTGCGCGAGCACCTGGTGGCCGGTCAGAGCTACGCGCTGCAGGAGTTCCGGCAGCGCGTGCGCATCGCGCTCGAGCGCGGCTCAGAGCGGGTGCGTGCCAAGTACGGCTACGCCTGCTCGAGGGCGCTGGACGAACTCGTCGAGATCGAGCGCCGCGTGCACCAGTTCGAGGCCCAAGGCGGTGCCGAGGTCGTGGTACTCGAGATCGATTGATGACCCTACCCTTCTAGACAGCGAGAGATCATGTCACAGAACCCCTCCAGCAGCCCGGTCCCCGCCGCGGAGCACGAAGTCGTCATCATCGGCGGCGGCCAGGCCGGACTATCGATGAGCTATTACCTGAAGGAGCGTGCGATCGAGCACGTGGTGCTCGAGAGGAACCGTCTTGCGCACACCTGGAGCACGCAGCGCTGGGAGTCCTTCTGCCTCGTGACCCCCAACTGGCAGTGCCAGCTGCCCGGCTATCCCTACCCCGGCACGGATCCGCACGGTTTCATGAAGAAACGGGAGATCATCGAGTATCTGGACGGGTTTGTGAAGGCGCTCGATCCTCCGGCGCGCGAAGGGGTTGCGGTGCAGCACCTGGCGGCAAGGCGCGAGGGCGGGTTCACCCTTGCCACCTCGTCTGGCACGCTTGCCGCCCACCAGGTCGTTGTGGCCTCTGGCGGCTACCAGACGCCCATCGTGCCGCGCTTTGCCGAGCGCCTGCCCAACGCGCTGACCCAGATCCAATCGGCCGACTATCACACGCCAGAGGAACTGCCGCCCGGCGCGGTGCTGGTCGTAGGTTCTGGTCAGTCGGGCGCGCAGATCGCCGAGGACCTGCATCTCGCGGGTCGCAAAGTCTACCTGGCTGTCGGCAACGCGCCACGCTGCGCCCGCTTCTATCGCGGCCGCGACGTCGTCGACTGGCTGGCCGACATGGGCTACTACGACGTGCCCGTCGACGAACATCCCCTGCGCGAGGGTGTGCGCGACAACACCAATCACTATGTGACCGGCCGCGATGGCGGGCGCGACATCGACTTGCGCCGCTTCGCGAGCGAGGGAATGGAGCTGTTCGGACCGCTCACCGGGCTGGAAGGCAGCGTGCTCCAATTCGCACCGGACCTGGCGGACAACCTGGAGCGGGCCGATCAGGTCTACAACCGCATCAATGGATCCATCGATCAGTACATCGCGAAGGCCGGCATCGAAGCGCCGCCGGGGGCCGCGTACGAGCCGGTCTGGCAGCCGGCTGCCGAGCGCACCGCCCTCGATCTCGCCACCACCGACATTACCTCGGTCGTATGGTGCATCGGCTTCCGGCCCGAGTTCGGCTGGCTCGACGTACCGGTTTTCAACGGGCGCGGACATCCCTGCCACGTCCGCGGTGTGACGGCCGTCGCGGGCCTCTATTTTCTCGGACTGCCATGGCTCTATACCTGGGGGTCGGGCCGCTTCTCCGGCGTCGCCCGGGACGCCCAGTTCGTGGCGGGTGAGATTGCCGCGCGCCGCGGCGCTCCAGCGCGCCCCCTGCGTCGTGACGCGGCGCTCGCCGAGCTCTCTTGATTTCTGTTGCGAAAGGTCCTGTCATGTCCACTGCTGAGACACCGCGTCCGCCCTTGCCCCCGTTCACCCTCGAGAGCGCAACCGCCAAGGTACGGGCGGCAGAAGACGGCTGGAATTCGCAGGACCCTGGGCGCGTCGCGCTCGCCTACACCCAGGACAGCCGCTGGCGTAACCGGTCCGAGTTTTTCCAGGGGCGGGAGGAGATCGTGAGATTTCTGACGCGCAAGTGGCAACGCGAACTCGACTACCGCCTCATCAAGGAGATATGGGCCTTCGACACGCACCGCATCGCGGTGCGCTTCGCCTACGAGTGGCACGACGACGTCGACCGCTGGTTCCGCTCCTATGGCAATGAAAACTGGGAGTTCACGGACGCCGGTCTGATGTGCGTGCGGCACGCGTCGATCAACGACATTCCGATTGGCGCTGCCGACCGGCTGTTCCACTGGCCAAGCGGGCGACGTCCGGACTCGTACCCGGGCCTGAGCGAATTCGGACTTTAGCGGCGCCTAGAGCAGCTCCTCCGGGGCGAGGGGCTTTAGGAGTTCGAGCTCAAGCCTGAGCCAGAACGTCGAGTCCGGCTCGCCGTACATCACCATCGGATTGTCGTCCTCGATGGCGAGCCATTCGATCTCGCGTTTATCCTTCGACAGCTGCACCCGATAGGCGCTCTGGTACTTGGCGATGTCGAGCAGTCGGACGACTTCCTTGGCCAGCTGCGGACTCTCGATGATGATGCCCAGCTCCGTGTTCTTGTGGGCCGAGCGCGGATCGAAGTTCATGGAACCGATGAAGAGAGTCTGGCGATCGATCACGGCAAGCTTGGCATGCAGGCGCCCGATCGAGGTGCCGAACATGCCGAGCCGCTTGGCGCGCTTGATCCGGTTGGGGCTCAGTTCCGAGAGTTCGACCCCGCGCTCGAGCATCTCGAACCGGTAGCGCGCATACCCGGTGTGGACCAGCGGCTCGTCGGTGGCCGCCAGCGAGTTGGTGAGGATCTTGATGGCAACGCCGCGCTTGCGGTTCTCACTGATCATCTCCATGCCGGAGGGACCCGGGATCAGGTACGGCGAGGAGATCTGCACCTCCGACTTGGCCTTGCGCATCAGCTCGATCAGGTTGTACTGGACCGAGTCGGCATCGAAGCCGTTTTCCATCGAGATCTTGGAGGGGACGTCGGCATAGGCAAAGGCGGGTGCCCAGATGAGGCCAAGCCGGCCGCGCTCCAGATCATCGGCGAGCGGGCCGTAGCCCAGCGTGTCGGTCGCCGGCAGCTCCTCGGGCACGGGCGTCGCCGGGGGGCTGCTGCGTTCCTCGAAGTCCGCCTGGCGTTCGGCCTTCGACCGGGACGAGGCTGTGATCGATTCGAGCGGATATACATACGGGCTGTTCCAGTAGTCGTCGAAGATCTCCGAGAGCTCCGAGACCACCGAGCCGCACACGAAGGCATCGAGATCGACGAAGTTCTCGACCATGCTGCGCTGGAAGTATTCGTCGGCAATGTTGCGACCGCCGGCCACCGCCATCGCACCGTCGGCTATGAACAGTTTGTTATGCATGCGGTGATTGAGGCGCTCGATCTCGAGCGGTGAGGCCGCAAAGCGGGTCAGAAAGCCCGAGCGTCCTCCCGGAAAGGGATTGAAAAGCCGGATCTCGACGTTCGGATAGGCCGCCAGTCCGAGAAAGAGGCTGTCCTCGCCGGACGTATAGAGGTCGTCGATCAAAAGGCGTACCCGCACGCCGCGCTGCGCCGCATCGCGCAGCTGGCGCAGGAGATAACGTCCGGTCTGGTCGTCGGAGACCAGGTAATACTGCACATCGAGCGAGCGTTCGGCGAGGCGCGCCAGGGTGACACGCGTGTTCAGGGCATAGCTGCCCACCGGCATGAGCCGGAATCCCGAGAGTTCCTCGGCCGGCGAGGAGTCGGCCGCGATCCTTCCAAGGGTTGTGGCACGCGACGCTTCGACGGCGCTGCTCGGGGCCCGCACGACGTTCGTCGGCAAGCTCGCACAACCGGCTAGCAGAACCGCGCAGGCGCCCAGAGCCGCCGCGACGAGCCGGCTGCGCAAGCCGGCTCCGTAAGGCTTATCATCCACCGTGTGGCCGCCGCGGGGTGTGGGATAACGGCCGGTGAGTCCGGCTTGCAACACATCGCCAGCGGTGCGAAGAAGGTTCATGCAAGGCGCCAGAAGAATGGTGATTTAAGAAGGATACTGCCAATGAAACGCTTTACGGTGTTACTTTTCCTGCTGGGAGCGACCTGTCTTGGCACCGCCCAGGCGGCCCTCGATGTCGGGGAAAACGCTCCGAACTTTACCGCCAAAGCCTCCCTCGGAGGACAGGTCTTCACATTTTCCTTGGCCGATGCGCTGAGCAAGGGGCCGGTCGTGCTGTACTTCTACCCGGCGGCCTTCTCCGTCGGGTGCACCATCGAGGCCCACGATTTCGCCGAGGCTGTCGATCAGTACAAGGCGCTCGGGGCAACCGTCATCGGCGTCTCGCACGATGACATCGACACGCTCAACCGGTTTTCAGTCAGCGAATGCCGCAGCAAGTTCGCCGTGGTCGCCGACGAGGATCAGAGCATCATGAAGAGCTACGACGCGGTGCTCTGGCTCAAGCCCGACTATGCCAACCGGATCTCCTATGTGATCGCCCCGGGCGGCTCGATCGTCTATGAATACTCGAGCCTGAATCCGGACAAGCATGTGGCCAACACCCTGAACGCCGTCAAGGAATTCGAGGAACACAAGAAATAGTGCCCGCCGACGGCGGGGTGCGCGCCTGGACTCAGGCGGCCGCACGCATGCGCAAAATGAGCTTTAGCAGCGCGTCGATCGGGACCGCCTTGGAGAACAGGAAGCCCTGGTACTCGTCGCAGTCCATGCGCCGCAGGGTGCTCGCCTGCTCCTNNTCGCCTGGCAGGTCCTTGATGAAGGAGCGGTCAATCTTGACCGTCTCCACCGGAAAGCGCTTCAGGTAGGTGAGCGACGAGAAGCCGGTTCCGAAGTCATCAATCGACACCGCGATGCCCATCGCGCGCAGCTCCCCCACGACGCGCTCAGCGTGATCCGGGTTATGGATCAGCATGCTCTCGGTCAGTTCCAGCTCCAGGGCGCTGGCATCGAGTCCGCGACTGCGCAGCAGATCGCCGGTCTCCTCGACGAAATTGGACTCATCGAGCTGCCGGACCGAAAGATTCACGGCGGTGCGCAGGATACGACCCAGGGTGAATTCGAAACGGCGTGCGTCATTGACCGCCATCTCCAGGATGTTGCGCCCCAGGGGCACGATAAGACCGGTCTCCTCGGCGATCGAGATGAATTCGGCGGGGAGCAGAAGGCCGCGCTCAGGATGCTCCCAGCGTACCAGGGCCTCGACGCCTTTGATCTGTCCGTTCTGCAGATCGACTCGCGGCTGATAGTGGAGCACGAATTCGCGGTTCTCGATCGCGCGCCTGAGCCGGGCCTCGAGGGACATGCGCTGAACCGAGTGGATGTTCTTGCTGGCTGAGTAGAACTGGAAGGTGTTCTTTCCCTGGGCCTTGGCCCGATACATGGCGATGTCCGCATTCTTCAGCAGCGTGTCCCCATCCTCACCGTCATCCGGATAGACCGCCACGCCGATGCTGGCAGACAGCTGGCATTCCTCGCCCTTGATGAAAAAAGGCCGCGCGGCGACGTCCAGGATGCGCCGCGCGACCTCGGTGATCTCGCCCGGGCGTTCGATGTCCTCAAGCAGGATGAAGAATTCGTCCCCGCCCATGCGGGCGATCTGGTCGGTCTCGCGCAGGCACGCCCGAAAGCGCGCTCCCACCTCGCGCAGGACATCGTCGCCCACGCCGTGGCCGAAGGTGTCATTGATATTCTTGAAGCGGTCGAGGTCCAGGAACATCGTCGCCAGCTTGCGGTCCTGGCGGCGGGCCTTGGCAAGCCCCAGTTCCAGCAGCTGCTTGAAAAGGAAGCGGTTCGGCAAGGACGTCAGGTCATCGTAGTGGGCGAGGTAACGGATACGCTCGTCGGCCAAGCGGCTCTCGATTGCGATACCCGCCAAATCGGTCGCCAGCGCAATGAGGCTCATCTCAAACGGGTTGGGCTCGCTGGGGACACGGTAGTAGAGGGCAAACGTGCCGAGAATCTGGCCGCGCTTGCCCATGATCGGCCAGGAGGCCGCCGCCCCGACCTCGTGGGCCTGCGCGATGGGCGTGAGGGGCAGCGTGAGGGCATCCTGGCTGAGGTCGCGCACGATCACGGGCTCGCCGCGAAACGCGGCTGTACCGCACACGGCCGAGGCGGGTCCGACCGGCATGGGATCGATGGCCGAGCGCAAGAGGGGTGGCAGGCTCGGGGCCACGCACTGTTCGAGCCGGGTGCCATCGCTGCTCAGCAGCATGACCGAGGCGCGCGTGCGCGGCGACTGGGCCTCGATGAAGGTGACAAGCTGCAGCAGGATCTCGGGCAGCAACGCCTCGCCCGCAATCAGGCTGAGGACGTGATTCTGGCGCTCCTGTATCTTCTGCGCCCGCTTGCGGTCGGTGACGTCGCGCAGCACCACCTGGTGGGCGATCTGACCTTCGTAATCGACGCGGGTCCCGGCCGCCTCGACCACCACCTCGGTACCGTCGATTCGCAGCCAGATCTGTTCCGAGAAGAAGGCCCTCGACGGCTCGCCGCTGGTCTTGGCCGCGATGCGCTGGCGCACCAGGGCATGCTGGTCGGGCCGGATGAATTCGAACAGGTCGCGGTCCAGGAGCTGGTTCTCGTGGGAGACGCCCAACAGGCGCTGACAGGCCTTGTTGGCCAGAAGCAGGCGACCGTCGCGGTGCACGAGCAGCGCCTCCGGGGAACGCTCCACCAACTGTCGATAACGGCTTGCGATCTCCTTCAGGATCTGCTGGTCGCGCTTGCTCTCCGAGATATCGCGCAGATACAGGGTCAGGATCAGGCGTGTGTCGATGCGCGTTGCGATCGTGGCGATTTCCACCGGCAGTTCGGTCCCGTCCTGGCACCAGGCGAGCGTTTCGCGCCGCAGGTTGACGAACTGGCTTTCCCCGGTTGCAAGGAACCGTGCGAGCGACTCGATGCGCTCGGCGCGAAAGCGCGGCGGCACCAGGATCTCGACGAAGGGCCGGCCCAGGGTGTCGGCCCCGCGCCAGCCGAAGGTCCGCTCGGCTGCCGGATTCAGGGCGATGATGCGCCCTGAGTCGTCAAGGCAGATGATGGGGTCGATCGCGGCGTTAAGCACACCCTCGGCGAGCGCCTGGCTGTCCAGGAGCCGCGCTTCGATCGCGCGTAATTCCCGCTCGCGCTCGAATTGTTCCAGCGCGAGACCGAGGTGCTCGGTCATCTCCTCGAGGAGTCTGACGAGCGGGGCGTCGAAATAGCCGCGTTCGGCCGAATAGAGGACGAGCACGCCCCAGATCGCACCGCGACAGCGGATGGGAACGCTGGCCGAGGCGTACAGGCCGGCTCTGGAAGCGCTGTCGCGCCAGGGGCTAACGCCGGGTTCGGCGAGAAAGTCGTTCCAGACGCAAGAGCGCATCGAGCGCAGCGAGTGGCCGATCGGACCCATGCCAAGCGGAGAATCCTCGCGCGCCGACGCGCGCAGCGAGGTCAGATAATCCAGCTTCTCGCCCGCCTGAGCCGCGATCCGCAACTGGTCGCTGTCGGGCGTGTGTTGGCCGATGAACGCCAGGCGAAAGCGCCCATGCTGCACGGCAATACGGCACATCTCGTCGAACAGGACCTGGGGCTCGCGGATGCGTGCGATCGCTTCGCTAGTGGCGCTGAGCGCCGCATACAGATCCTGGGCACGGTCCCGGTCCCGGTCGCGCTGGGCGCGCCGGCTGTCGGAGATGTCGTGGAGCGTGCCGCGGGCGACCTCGAGCGGCTCGCCGCCCGACTCCAAGGTCGCGACGCCCGCCCTGGCCTCGAGCCATACACACTCGGTCTCGCTCGCGCCAACGCGAAACTGCAAGGCACGTCCTGGCGCGCTTGCGGGGTTCAGACCGGCTTCGAAAAATGCGCGTACGGCCTCCCGGTCCTCTGGGAGGACGCGCTCAAGCCATTCACTTGCCTTATGGCGGGCTCCACCCAGCGTGGTTTCAAGGCCGCTTTGCACGCCGCCATAGAAAACCAGCCGGTCGCCGTCGCGATGCCACTCGAAAAGCGCCAGGTGTGCGCTTTGCAAGGCAATTTGCAGACGATCATGGGCCGCTGCCAGATCCGCTTCAATGCGCACGATGCCCCTTTGTAATCCCCACGCAGCATGGCTCATCGGTCAAAGCGAGCCAAGCCTGAGCCGAATTGTCAGAATTTCCCGAATATATCGTAACCCGGGCTCGGCTCGTATCGCGAGCTTGCGTGGGTGCGGGCCCTCGGGACAGTGACCTAAGACGGCCCGGGCAGGTCACCGGATGAGGGGCCTCGAGCGAGCGACGCTTCTGCCTGCCGCCGTCGCCACCTCGCTGCGGCCTGGGAGTCTCAGGTGCGGTAGGAGGGATCGATCCGGTCGAGCCGGCGCAGCAGTCCCGGCCAGAGCAACTGCGCACCCAGCGCATTGGTGACCGCGCGCGCCTGAGCCTGCGCGGTGTCGATGATGTTCTGGGGGATCGTGATCAGTTCGCCGCCACCGGCCTGGGCGCGGACCTGGATGTTGCACGTGGCCTCAAACGTGTACATCGCCTGGAACGCTTCAGCCACACTGCGACCGACCGTCAGCAGGCCATGGTTGCGCAGCATCAGTGCACGCTTGTCACCCAGGTCGGCGACGAGGCGGGGCTTTTCATCCTCGCGCAGCGCGACGCCTTCATAATCGTGATAAGCAAGACTCGACAATACAAAAATCGATTGCTGAGAAATGGGCAGGACCCCGTTCTTCTGGGCTGAGACGGCGACACCGTTAAGGGTATGGGTATGGAGGACGCACTCGACGTCCGGGCGGGCTGCGTGAATCGCGCTGTGGATGGTGAATCCGGCCGGATTGATGGGCCAGGGGGAATCCTCCACCTTGTTGCCATCCATGTCGATCTTCACGAGCGACGAGGCCGTGATCTCGTCGAAAAGCATTCCGTAGGGGTTGATGAGGAAGTGATGGCCGGGGCCGGGAACACGTGCAGTGATGTGCGTGAAGACCAGATCGTCCCAGTGGAAATGGGCGACAAGACGATAGGCCGCCGCAAGATCGACACGGATCGCCCACTCTTCGGGCGAATACTGGGTCGGCTTTTCGGTCGAGGTGGCTACAGACTTCAACATGGTGAACTCCCGCAGTCGATCAAGCCCAGAGTGTAGCGCCAAGCCGCGGGCGACAATAGCTGGATCAAAGGATTTGTGCGGCCTTTGAGCCGGCGGCTCGATCTCAGGTTTGGCCCCTGGCCCCGAGTCGCCCGCTAGCTCTGCTTGCCCTCGATGGTCACATGCCAATCAGGGTTAATGCGAAAAGCGACCCCATGGGTGCCTCCCCCTGGATGACTTCCCATGGGTGCCTGCCTAGGGGTGCCTCCCCGCCGTCGCGCGCGGCTGCGCTCGCGGCACACCCCAGCGCAAAAAAGGGGCGCCATCGTGGCGCCCCTTTCAGACCCAACGGGGTCAGTCTTACCCTCTTGTTTACTCGTGGATCGCCTGTTGCACCGAGTAGATGGCCTGGTCGATGTGCTTGACGGACCGGTTGCGCAAGCCCCGGGCGTAGCCGTTGTCCTCCTCGCGCGCGATGTCACCGCGGGCCCGGCGCAGGAAATCGAGGGCGGCATGCAGGCGGCCGCGCTGATCCGGACGCTCGTCGACCGGCGGGTGATCATTCAGGTTCTTGCCATCGTCGAACGCAGCCTCCTTAAGGTCCCGGATGGCTTCGTCGATCCGCTGCACGGCGACGTGTTCGTCCTGGCTCTGGTTCCAGTTGCCCGGACGGTGTTCGATCATCCAGCGTGCGGCGCGCAGGTCAGACAGCGCATGCAGGTAGGCAGGGTGATCTCCCGGAACGTCAGCCTGGGCAGCGAATGGCGCCAGTGCGGCGAGCATGACCAGCACGGGGGCGATGCGGTGAAATAGTTTCATTTCCGGACTCCTTGGTTATTGTGGCGGGAACAGTAGCACTTCTTAAGCAATCGCGCGATACGCCCCCCTACAACGGCCCCCACCTGCCCGCGGTGGACGCCGGTGTGCGACAGAATGGTGTCCGAATGTTACCGAACAGCGTCGTAAAG
>PLEY01000137.1 GCA_003136595.1 Burkholderiales bacterium | reverse complement strand
GCCGCGGCGCGTTTCGGTCAAGGTGAGGAAATGAAGTCGAGCAACCCTCTTAATGTATCGCTGCATCATCACGTCTGCAACCTCATGCGCTGCAGATCGTTGCGTTCCTAGTGCCGGAAACGAACACCCAAAGACTTCAGTTTCCATCACCAACGACCAAGGCGCCCCGGGCGCCTTTTTTCATTCTTAAGGAGACAGACCATGCCAATGCTTCGCGGAACTCGTTTCATCCTCGGTCGAGAAGCAGCCGCAATTCGGGCGCTGGAGAATCGGTTCAGGAGCTACCTTCATTGATCTGGGCGCAGAAGAGGCGATCATTCCCGCTCTCTGGTCCAGGGACACCTTCGTGCAGAAGGCCGGCGGCAGCGAAATCATCCAGCAGATGTGGGCTTTCGAAGACAGGAAAGGAAGACCGTGCTGCCTGATCCCCGAAGCGACGGCACTCTTCCAGGAGCGGTGCAAGGAGATCCTCGCAGGTCGAGCGGAGCGTGAGCTTTTCTACGTTGCGCGGTGCTACCGATACGAACGGCCCCAGGCTGGACGATACCGGGAATTCACCCAACTCGGCTTTGAAGTTCTCGGTTGCGACCCGCAACGCGGGCTGCTTCGCAGCCAGGCGATCGCAACCGGCTTCCTTGGATCCCTCGGTCTCCGGTACGAACTCGATGCCAGGGCAAAGCGGGGCCTAAGCTATTACCTTGGTGGTCGTGGATTCGAGGTGCGGTGCACCGAGTTGGGCGCACAGCAACAAGTGGCGGGCGGGGGCGCCTACCGGGAGGGCGCCGGCTTTGGAATCGGCGCTGAGCGTCTGCAACTGGCCATGGCAGCGCAGGAGTTGGAATGACGGGGTGCGCCGCAGGTCGCTGTTGGCATCTCTGTTGTTTCGGGGCGCTAGCCAGGAACGCTTTCGGACATCGACTGCCAACCCGACTCAATGCGCTCGATGACGCTGGGTATGGCCGTGCCCGCCACCGGATGACTAAAGAGGAAGCCCTGCCCTTCGGTGCAGCCCTGGGCGCAGAGCCACTGGAACTGGCCGAGCGTTTCAACCCCTTCAGCGATGGTGGTCAACTTGAGCGCATCGGCCATCCGAAGGATCGCCTCGGTCAGATTGCGAGAGTGTGAATCGCTCATCAGACCCTCTGTGAAAGATTGGTCCACCTTCAGGCAGTTCAGCGGCAACTCGCGAAGGTGGGAGAGCGAGGAATAACCTGTACCGAAGTCGTCCAGCGACGTCTTGATACCGATCCCCCGCAACGCGAGAAGCACCCGCGTCGCGAATTCCAGGTCCTTCATGATCACCGATTCAGTCAATTCGATCTCCAGCGATCGTGCCGGGACCTGGAATTCCTCCAGCATCTCGCGGATGTCGGTCGCGAAGGTACCGGTCATGACCTGCATCATGGATACATTGATCGCCACCGGAAGGTCGACAAGACCTGCTGCCCGCCACTGCGCCTGGGTCGCAAGCGCAGCGCGCAGCACCCACCGACCGATCTGCAGGATCAGGTCGCTGCGCTCGGCGATCGGGATGAACTCGGCAGGACCGATCGCTTCGCCTCTCGAATTCGTGAACCGCAAGAGCGCCTCAAGCCCTACAACGCGGCCGCTGCGCAGATTGACCTTGGGCTGGAAGACGAGCGAGAAATCGTCGTTGTCCGCGGCGTTCTGGAGATCCCGCTCCATTTCGTAAGTCCCGAGCAAGGCGGTCTCGAGGGCCGCATCGAAGATCACCGATTGCGAGCGCCCGAGCTTCTTGGCCCGATACAGGGCCAGATCGGCACGTCGCATCAGGTCGGTCGCGTTCGTGCCATGGTCGGGAGGAATCGCAATGCCTATCGAGATCCCGAGGTGCGTCGGCTCGCCCTCGATGTGAAACGGTGGAAGCACCGCCTTGTGCAGACGGTCCGATATCGCGACTGCAGCGGCACTGCCGGCAACGGGCATCTCGGCGAGTAGCATGAATTCGTCGCCGCCCAGCCGCGCCAGCGTGTCGCCGGGGCGGACCACGGCGGCAAGCCGCGCACTAAGCTCCTTCAGCAGCGCGTCCCCCGCTGCATGGCCGCGTGTGTCGTTGATTTTCTTGAAATGGTCCAGATCAATGAGCATCAGGGCAGAATCGTAACGGCTTGCCACCATTCGCTGATTGAGGCTCTCCTCCATCGCCCGGCGGTTATACAGACCGGTCAGGTGGTCGTGATCAGCACGCCACTTGAGTTCTTCCTCGAGGCGTTGATTCAAGCGCAGCCTCGCGATATCGCTAAGACTCCTGAGGAGCCTCTGGCACGCTTCCGATTGCGCCGCCGACCAGGCCCGTGCGGTTCCTTTGACATTCTCATTCCATAGGGCAAACGAGCGCCTCGGCTCGAGCCGGATGGTGCCATTCGCACCGACTTCCGCGCGTTTCGTAGGTGCTCCGGCCCAGTGGACCTCCTTGGTCACTTCCGCCCGCGTGAACGCGCAGATCTCCCGCGTGACCCCCGCCTGCTGTGCGACGAGCAGGCCGGCAGCTTCCGGCATCGATGCGATCTTCGTGCGGTGAGTGGCGAGGACCGGGCTGCCGTCGAGGGATCCCGTGGCCGACGGGGCGGCATCAAACCGGAGTGACAGTTCGTCAAGAATCTCCTTGGCCGATGCATGAGCCGCAGCGGGACCGCA
Organism: Burkholderiales bacterium; assembly: GCA_003136595.1. GTDB lineage: Bacteria > Pseudomonadota > Gammaproteobacteria > Burkholderiales > Burkholderiaceae_D > BOG-994. The sequence goes on along the minus strand of PLEY01000137.1, from coordinate 11,737 downwards.
ACTATAGTCGAGCGCCCCGACGCGCAGGCAGAGGGCATTGGCATCGAAGGCTGACAGCAGATCCGGCAGCAGCCGGTCCAGCACCATACCGATGTCGTCCTCGAGCAACATCGCTGCCTGGAGGCGACTCACGAGTTTCTCGAGGGATACCAGTTCACGCGCAAGGTCGAGCTGCGTGAGAGCCTCGACGCGCATCGTCGTGATATCGGCCAGCAGTTCGCACAGGTGCCTCAGTCCGATGCGAACATGGTGCGGGGGCGTCCTGGGCTCGTAGTGATGGCAGGCGATGAGCCCCCAGAGCTTCCCGTCGCAGAGGATCGACAACGTCAGGGTGGCCCGTACGCCCATGTTCCGCAGGTACAGCAGGTGGACCTCGGAGAAGCCGCGCAACAGACTGTGGCTCTGGTCCAGGACGGACCCGTCCGGGAGATTGCGGGGCACCAAGGTGTCGGGCACAGCCAGGACATCAGCCAGCACTCGAAGCGTGTTGACCGTGTAAAGAGCCCGCGCCTGGCTCGGGATGTCCGAGGCTGGAAAGCGAAGACCGAGAAAGCGCGTCGCGAGCCTACCCTGGATATGCTCTGCGATCACCTCGCCAGTCCAATCGGGCAGAAACTTGTAGATCATGACGCGATCAAAGCCCGACAAACGGGCGACTTCGACAACGCAGTCTGCGTAGAATACGCCCAGCTCCGTGGAGCCACGCAGACGTCCGATCGCAGACCGCGTGAGTGTGATGAGAGGATCCGTACGCCCGGCGTTTTCGGGCATATCGCCTCTAGGCTGCCATTCCAGCACAGCAAAACCCTGAGATTGGTGGCCGATACACTCAAACCCACCCTCGGGCAGGCCCTGGGCGGCGGCTTCGCCCTTCATATTGGCCCGCGGCCACAAGTCTATTGGCATGGGGACCGATGCGGGCAGCGCTCCGAGGAGGACGGAGGGCTCGGATTCGAACCCGCCGACCCAGTCGGCCACTGGCGCCTGGAACAGGCGCGAGGCCTCGCCACACCCTGGCCAGAATCGGTCGATACCACTAGACGCCTGCACGATGCGCGCCGTGAGCAAGTCCACGACGATAAGGAAGCCATGGGGCTGGATGGTACCAATCGTCTGGATGGCCTCCTGGGCGCAGGCCTCATCGAGTTCCCGCGAGATCGCTTCCTGGCCGCTCTTCTCTGGCATGGTCTATGGGTTCCGGCAGCAATGGCACGCCGCCGCCTCTGCCTTCGCTTCGGGCACGGCGCCTCAGATGATGCGTTCGTAAGACTCTACGGGTCAGTACGTTCACGTACAAAGCCCGTCCGAATTCGTGCCCATGCAATCCATACCCCAAGACGCGCGGCTCAGGACGGCTTCGGGATGGCGATCACGCTTGGTACATCGCGCATTGGCCAGAGTGTCCTGCGCATGCCTCCAAGGATCCAAGGAGTGCTGTGGGGCCGTGAGGGATTGTCGCGAGCGAAACCGGCCTGCGGCCCGCCAAGCGGACAAGTCTCGCCAAGGGGCGCCTCACTTGGAGTGCCCGGCAGCACGCTCACCCCGTGACCTCACTTGACCCAATCCACGCCATCGGTCCGCAATCTCCAAGGGCCCTCCCCGTCGTCTGTTCGCTGGAATACAGACGCGATCTAACCGCGTGTCTATCGTCGCTTGCTTGGACCGGTCCTCAATCGTTGCGCGCTGGGACGCCGTGCGCACGGGGGCCAACGCCGCGGCACCCGGGAAGGCGCAGAGCGCGTGCGAAGCGCGGTCCGCGGACTCCACCTCTTGAGTCCGGGCTCGCCCGAAGGTCGGACCCAAGCGGGTTTTGCGGGCCGCCTTGGCGCCAGGGTGGCCAGACCATGAGTTCTCGCCGGATGCGCTTTTTTTCAAATTGAGGGAGTCATGAAGAGCTATCGCTGCCGAATCCGCATGACGGTCACGTCAAGTCTGCTTCTCCTGCTTTGCGCGTGCGGTGGAGGCGAGGGAAGCTCCGACAGCGGAGGGCCGCCCCCGAAGGGCGAGGTGGCTCTGCAGATTGTCTCGTTTGGCGACAGCCTCTCGGACGTCGGCACCTATGAGCCGATCGCACACCTCTACAATGGCGGCCGCTTCACGACGAACCCGGGTCAGGTATGGGTCCAGAACGTCGCGCAACATTACGGCAACACCGTGACGGCCGCATTCACGATCGACCTCACGCAGAAGTTATCGCCGCAGGGAGGATATGGCTATGCTGAAGGGGGTGCGACGGTCGCGACTCCAGCCATCGACAATGATTTCCTGCTGGACGTGATCGGTAATGTCGAGATGCCCCTCACCGACCAGGTGACGAGCTATCTCGGGGCACACGGGGCCTTTACTGGCAATCAGTTGGTGCTGGTCTGGGCAGGCGCAAATGACGTGCTGCGCGCGGGGTCCTCGCCGGGCTCTCCCGCGATTGTGACCACCGCAGCCAACGCACTGGCCACCGTCGTGGGTCAGATTGTCGCCAAAGGGGCAACCCATGTCGTGCTCTTGAATATTCCGGACGTTGGCGCGACACCTCAAGGCCTGGCATCGGTCGATGGGGGTGCGACGCTCACGCAGTGGTCGCAGTTGTTCAACAGTACGCTTAGCGCCGCACTGGCGACCAACGACCTGACAAGCAAGGTGATCTTCGTCGATACCTACACCTGGCTTAATCAGGTACTCGGGAATTACAAGGGCAAGGGCTTTACGGTTTCCAACACGGCAACCGGCTGCAACCCCAGTACGACACCTCGCGATACTGCGTTGCTGTGCTCGCCGAGCACCTATGCGCATGCGAATGCCGACCAGACTTACATGTTCGCAGACCAACTGCACTTTACAACCCGCATGCACTCCCTCCTGGCAGAATATGTCGAGGCTCAGATTGCCGCGAGCGGCCTGGGCAACTGATCGCGAGGTCGGGGCCCGCCGCCGGTATGGCCCGTTCCGGATCGGCGGCCCGAGCCGCATCACGCTCGGTCATCCTTTTCGAGTTCGGCATTGTGTGTTGTGCCGACCCCTCGCGCGCACCGTCACCGGCCGTTGCGGGGCTTACCTCGCCAATTTGTCCGGCGCCGTGCGGAGCACCCGCAACATTTCGTGGGTCAGGCTTGCCTCTTCAGAGAGCCACCTCCTGACCAAGCGCAGCGGCTCCCACTCGCGTAACCGCTCGGGATAGACGAGGTGGTACGAGTGGCTGCCCTCGGAGAGGATCGCGACAGGCGAGAGCTGTACCAGGCGCCCCTCAGAAACCGCGTCGGCAGCGAGGAGTTCCCGTCCAAGAGCCAGCCCCAGATTCTGTTCCGCAGCCTGTAGCATCAATCCATAGTCGTTGAAGGTAGCCACGGGTCTGAAGCTTCCCGGGGTCACGCCGCAGGCATTGAACCAACGAGTCCAGGCGCCCGCGTCTCCAAGCAGGGCCTCCGCGGCGAAGGCCTCTGGGGGCTTACCGGCGAGCCGCTTGGCTGCAGTGGGTGAGCCCACCACGATCAGTTCCACCGGCAAGTCGAAAAGCGGTTCGCTCACCAGGCCTGGCCACGGCCCGGTTCCGCTGCGAATCCCGGCATGAAAGCCCTCCTCTTCGAGATCGACAATCTGCACGGAGGCGTCGAGATCGAGACGCAGGCGCGGGTGTTGGAGATGCCATCGCCCCAGACGGGGCAGGAGCCAGCGGTTCGCGAAGGACGGCAGTACGGTCAGGCGCAAGAGCTGATCCGGCCCCGACGCCTGCGCCTGAGCCGCCTGGGCGCCGGCATGGATCTCCCGAAGGCCGGAAGACACACTGCGCAGGAATATTTCTCCGGCGCGATTCAGGCGGATCTTGCGTCCCGTGCGGTCGAACAGTTCGAAGCCAAGCTGCTCTTCCAGGAGTCGGATCTGCTGGCTTACCGCGCTATGCGTCAGGTGCAGGGTCTGCGCAGTAGCGCGCAGATTCTGGGTCTCGGCGGCGAGTCTAAATGTGGGAAGAAACTGCAAAGGCAGGCGGTTCACTGGTCATTTCCTCTTACCAATTTTCCCGAAATATGTCGCTACACATTCTAATTCTGGTCTCCTATTCTTACAAGACCCGGAAGCTTTCACGCCAGAAGCACCACTTACTGGCCCTTCTTCCGGGCCCACTAACCCAAGAATTGAGGATCGGATCATGAAAACCCACGACTATCGCCCAGGCGCACGGCTCGACTCCCTTCTGTGCGGACTTCTCGTTGCCGCCTTCACGATTCTGCCCCTCTCCCTCGCCCTGTCCTCTTACCTCGATGCCGGGTCGCTCTGAGGTGGCTCCCTCAGTAGGTTGGTCGCCCGCAGACGCCCCGAACCTGCATGGTGCAGACTGGCGAGAGCCGCAAAGTTTCGCCCGACCACCGGGGAGCGTGCTGCCGTCGGGCGGGGGGCGGGCCAGGAAGGTTCGTACAGTCCATCGAAGGGTATGGAGCCCTAAGAATGCAAGCTCATATCGACGGATTCATCACGGAATGGCTAACGGGCCCCTCCTATTGAACGAAGCGGCTCGGATAGCCGACAATCACCTTTGCGCCCATTGGACTCGGGGAGTGCGAACGGGTCTTGGACGAGCCAGCGGGGATACTTTATTGCGTTCGCAACTGAGCCTGAAAAGAGTTCACATGGACCTGAAAAGAAGATCGGTGATGTTTGGCCTTCCTGCACTGCTAGCAGCTCCTGCCATGGGCCGCGAGGTCGTGCCTGGTCCGATCATGGACTACGAACGAGGGAGCGGCGGTCACATAGGTATTTATGCGGAGAATTTGTCATCGGGCGCCCAATTCACCTGGCGGGCTCACGATCGCTTTGTCATGTGCAGCACAGTCAAGGCGTCGCTAGTCGCCTTCGTCCTTAGCAAGGTTGATCGGGGCGAAGATGATTTGGAGGACGTGATCCGGTACAAGAGGGCCGATATCGGAGATTTGTATGCACCCGCAGCCAAAGCGAACTTAGCAAAGGGCGCCCTCTCCGTCGGGGATATGTGCAAAGCTGCGATCGAGCTCAGCGATGGCGCTTGCACCAATTTATTGTTAAGGCGCGTGGGTGGTCCGCCGGCGATGACAGCCTTCTGGCGTGCAGTGGGTGATGAGGTGACCCGGCTCGACCGCCCCGAGCCCCTCTTGAACCGCACACCGCCCGGTGATTCACGTGATACGACAACCCCGGCTGCGATGGCGGCCAATTTGCGGAAGTTTGTTCTCGGGAATGTTCTATCGGAGAAATCACGTACCCGGTTTACGGAGTGGCTGATCGGGTGCCAGACGGGCGGCAACCGATTGCGAGCCGGCCTCCCAAAGGATTGGGTGACCGGAGACAAGACCGGACATAACGATAAGGACGCCGCCGCCGACATCGCGATTTCCTGGCCAAATCCGGCCACGCCGGTTGTGATCTGCGCGTACACGAGGGGCGGCACGCCAACCAACGCTCAGTTTGATGCGGTCTTTGCCAGCGTTGGGCGTTTGGTGGCTTCAGAGTTGGCTTAGCCCCGGGGGAGCATTGACCTGCGATCAAGAGCGGATCGCTGGAGTACGGTGATGCTCGTCGATTTGATACTGTTGGATCATCAACCATCGGGCTGGTGATCGCGATAGCCTCGCGCAGGCGCGCTCCCCTGGAGCACGAGAAAGCCAAGCCGAGGGCTCGGCTCGCCGTCGGGGGCATGATAGACGCCCTTCGTCTCGGGACCAGATGTCAGCCCGGCCCGGAACTGAGGGTCCCGATGTCCGAATTAACCCGGGCGACCGTATCCGGGAACCTGAATTCCGAACCAAGCCGCGCGCATTCCCTTTCCGGGGCGCAAAGCGCGAGGAGGGGGTCTGGCTCACTCGAATCGGTTGTGATGTAGCGGTGGAGATTCTCGGAGCGTCGGAAATCGACTACATGATCGTCCCTTGGAAGGATCCGCGGTAAATCCTGGCAAGCAGGGTCGCATCACACGTTCCTGCTCGAATGGAGGGCCGCATTTTTCAGGACCACTTCCAGCACGTCGAGCGGCTCGACGGCAACGCCCGACAGGTTTAGGTTTACCGCGGTAAACCCAAGCGCCTCGTTTGCAGCGACGAGAGAGCGCTTCATCGGAGAATACCTCGCGATCCATTTGCCAGGATCTCGTAGCTCAAGGCAAATAAAGTGATTGCCCTCAATCGACTTTATGTAGGCGCCCGAAATGTCCCCCCACGGGATCACACCCAAGCCGAGCGTGCGGTCGAATATACCGCGGTCGTCGATGACCAGCCGCGGCCTCGCATCGACGAACTGCCGGATGAAAAGAGGTATACCCGCGCCGAAAAAGACGATGTTCATCCAACCAATCCACCGGTCTACCGGCTTGGCGTGGGCCACGATGAACGCGCCGCCAGCAACGAATCCCAGCGAGCAGAGAAGCAAAATCGCGTACCTAGCTCGGGAGGACTTCAGCGTGATGGTGTTCGAGGATGAATTGGCAGCCATAGAGTCTTCAGAGCGATTCGATTCCGCCTGATGGATCACCAAAACGCAACCGCCCGCGCTGAGCGACCGCTTTCCTAGAATCTCTGAAGGATCGGCTATGGACCGGCATCCGCGCTTGGACACGATCTAACCGAACTTTAGCAGCGACGGATATGGGCCGCATAGTGGCCGCATCCAGGAGTCTTCCCGCCCACCCCCGTCTGCCATGACATCTGCCGCGGAACCCGCACGATGTCATGCCAAGTCGAGGGCTGCTGCCGTCTGCGCGACAAAGTGGCCCTGATGCGCAGAGTCCAGCCAGCGCCTGACCAGAACCGACTGCAAATCGGGGTCAACCCAGACCATATGTCCACGGGCGCCCTGCATGACCATCGCGTCTGCCGACGCTCCTTCGAACACCCGGCCTTCGGGGTTTAGCCACACCAGCCAGCCGTAGAACGGTGCACTTGCACAAGGTGTACCCATGAATTCGACCCAGCGTGGCGGCAGGAGTAACTGTCCGTCATGTCTGCCGCCGTCCAGGAGTAATTGCCCAAGACCGGCCAGGTCACGTGCGCTAGTCGAGATACCGCCGCCCCTCCTCGGACATTTGATGGGCAAGGTGCCGACGTTCCCGGCGCGACCTTGTCTTGACACCCCATTGCGATGTTATGACAACTGTAATAACTCGATGGAGAACGCTGCAGCGCTCCAGCCGCAGTGCGGCGGCGTGTAGCGCTTCGAGATCGACCTGATAAATTGCACTGGCGAGGCCCGGATCCAACGGCGGCTGCGGCCAACGTGGCGTTTTTGGAGGCGAATCGTCGTTCTCGGTCCTGAAGCAGCGCAAAGTTCCCAATTGAGCCTCCTTCGGTTAGGTGCCGCCGGGTTCGAGATTGACCCTTCTCGGCGGCTAAACTTCCGATCGTCCACGCCGAGGTGCCCGGTTCGTCGGCCGAACCGTCCCAGAATCCGATGCTGGCGATTCGATTCCCCGCGCGCGGCCTTGATCGAAGGCCGTAGGCGAAGCCGTTCCCTCACGGGGTGCGACATAGATAGATAGGACGTCGCTCGCTGGAAGGCTCGCTGCCAGAGCATCATCGAGTAGATGCTCTTCCTGATCGGAAGTCGTAGTCGGAGTAACTTGATTGGGCATCTCTGATTCACCCTTTAGGTTCGGATCCTGGGTCCACAGCAGGTCGCGAAAGATTGACCCGCGTGGTTCCAAGACTTCTTTATAGGCCGCCGATATCCGCCAGGCGCCTGCCAAACGGCGGGTCGGATAACGAGTCCGAGGTGAGGGATGGGCCAACCCAGCGCTCGCGGGCGAAGCGGGGGCATGCTACTACGTGGGCATTCATTCCATGCCACCGGGTTGCCTCTCTTTGAGCGCCTTGAAGCCAAGACTCGTGAGCAGGAGGATAAGTTGTCCTCGCGCATTCCTTGTTTCGAGCAAGAACCCGCTGTCCATTGCCCAGTGCAGTACCGCACAGAGGTCATCGCGTTCGGCGACGCCGACGCGTGCCAACTCGGCGACGACATTCTTCAGGGCCAGTGATCCACGCGTGCCCGTCTCGCCCGCAGCGAGGAGCTGCGCGATACTCTCCCAGATCCAGCGGCGACGTGACTCGAGATCGGTCGGCGGATTGGATAGACTGGCGGGCGACTCTCTCCGTAGGCTCACAGCGTCTCCATCGGGCCAAACCAAGCTCGGTGCGCTCGCTTGATTAGGTGCCTGCCGATGTAACGACGCGTCTAGCATGGTTCGGATGGGCGCGAGGCGAGGCCGTCGGAAGAAGCACTAGCCTAGAGCCCAAGCTCGCTCAGGCCTGGATGGCCGACGGGACGACGCCCCAGTGGCCGGAAGACGCGGCGATCCTGATCCAATCTAGGCAGATCGTTGATGCTCGCATAGCGCCGGATCATCCGGCCGTCGCCGCGAGAAACCCGGTTCACGTTGCCGTAGGACCGATACCAGTTGCCGCTATCGTCATGCCACTCGTAGACAAAGCGTACGGCCGTGCGCTGGCCGGGGAAGGCCCAGAGCTCCTTGATCAAGCGATAGTTCAGCTCGCGGGCCCACTTGCGCTGCAAGAACTGGGTGATGTTCTGGCGACCACGCGGAAGCTCAGCACGATTTCGCCAGATACAATCCATGCTATAGGTCGCGGCGACGCGCGCAGGGTTGATGCTGTTCCAGCCATCTTCAGCCAGGCGCACCTTCTGGATTGCCGGGTCACGCGTGAAAGGTGGCAACGGGGGTCGATCTTCTGTGTCGGTCATGTACATCTCCCGGATGCGGATCGAGGATCCGCATCGCATGCTAGGCCGATGTCGTGACGTATGCCCCCGTCCTTAGGTCGGTTGCCGACCTGAACCGATGTCGGGTTTCTTCTTCGCGATGCAGAAGTCCCTAACTTCCGTATAGGCGCAACCTGCAGATTTCGCATGATGATGTGCAGGCGTTGCACGCGATTGCGTCGTGCTCAAACAGTGGTCTTGATTAGGAGAGTCGACATGAACCGAGCGATGCGGGGTTTTCTGGCCGCGAGCAACTTCTGTTGTGCCCCCCTCCATCCGGCACTCGCTAGTCCGTCAGAATTGACGCTGCCGAGCGATCATATCGGTTGCCGAACTGCCCCATGCCGAGAACCACGAACTGGACACAGGACACTTCCTGCTTGAGCACCAGTTCGACATCGCCGAACCCCTGATTCATGACTTCTTGGATCGCACACCACTTGACGCGTCTTGATCCCTGGGCCAGCTATGACACCTTCCCCACCCGAAATACACGCGTTAGTGTTGTCCGTCATGGACGGCGCGGTCCCCGCGAACCCGAACCATGACCAGGTGAATGTGGAGGGGAAGGAGCGACCCATCTGGGAAGGGCTGCCGGTGAGTCTCTTTGGATCGGTGATGGGGATGACGGGGTTGAGCATCGCGTGGGGGATGATGTCCGCCCAGCTCGGTACCCCATCATGGATTGCCGACCTCTTGGCCTGCTGTGCCGCCCTCGTCTTCGTCATTTTGGTGTTTGGCTACACCATGAAAATCCTGCGCTCGCCAGGTGCGGTCCGCGCCGAGTTCCTCCATCCCATCCAGGGGAACCTGTTCGGTACCTTCATCATCAGCGTGCTCCTCCTGCCGATCGTGATCGCGCCGGTCAGCCTATGGTTCGCGCGCGCCGGCTGGACATTGGGTGCCGTCTTGATGCTCGGCTTTGCCTGGGTCATCGTCACGCGCTGGATGAGTGAGCGTCAATTGGCAGCCCACGCGACGCCGGCGTGGATCGTGCCGGTGGTAGGAGCCTTGGAGATTCCCCTCGCGCTACCCCATTTGAGTCTGCCTGAACTGCATGCGGTGATGGTGGTGGGCCTCTCGATCGGTCTCTTCTTTACGATCCCACTTTTTACCCTGATCTTCTCGCGGCTCATCTTCGAAGACCCCTTACCGACTGCCCTGGAACCGACGCTTCTCATCCTCATCGGCCCATTTGCGCTTGGCTTCACGAGCTACGTTGCGACGACGGGTATGGTGGATCTCTTTGCCGAGGGCCTCTATGTCCTGATGCTGTTCCTGCTCGGGGTTCTCCTGCCGCGCCTGGCTCACCTGCCGCAATGCTGCCCCTTTCGCTTTAGCTGGTGGTCGGTTAGTTTTCCGTTGGCGGCGTCGGCGAATGCCGCGTTGATCTTCGCGAAGGCCCGGCCGAGCGGCTTGACCCAGGCTGTCGCCGTTGCACTGCTCGCCCTCGCAAGCGTGGTCGTGGCCTATCTGCTGTGGCTCACTCTGGCCGGTGTGGCGCGCGGGGATCTTCGTACGCTGAGTCGCTAGGGAACGCTCCGCGGGCCGCACGGAGGCCGGCGGCATCGCCCCTGTCGTCTGGTCGGGCAGTATCCCCACCGATCGGAACGACCGCCCTGCTTACACCCTGGCTACCCTAGTTCCACTGAGTACGCTTCTTCCATTCCAGTCTTAGCGAGTTTCTTCATGACCAAAGTTCTCGTCTTGTACTACAGCATGTACGGCCATATAGAACTCATGGCGCAAGCCATGGTGGAGGGGGTCAAGAGTATCGAGGCCGTTGAGGTCAGCTTAAAGCGCGTGCCGGAGACCATGTCCACGGATGCGGCCCTGAAGGCGGGAGCGAAGCTGGATCAGTTCGCGCCGCTCGCCCGGCCCGAGGAGCTTGCGGACTATGACGCGATCCTCTTTGGTGCGCCAACCCGCTTTGGTAATATGGCAGGTGCGATGCGTAACTTCATGGATCAGACCGGCGGCCTCTGGGCGGCGGGCAAACTCGTCGGCAAAGTGGGGAGCGTCTTCACCTCGACGGGTACGCTTATAGCCTTAAACCTTTAAAGACCGTCGTCGATGGATCGTTTTTGAGACCTTAGTAATTTCAGACGACTAAAACCAAAACAGCCCGATTGCGTGAGCAAGCGAGCCGTTGAAATTTGGTTGCGGGGACAGGATTTGTACTTTATAGACTCGTGCGACTCGCCTGACTGCGAACAACTGCCAACTGCCATCCAGTCCGACGTCCAACCAGTCAAGACTTGACAGGAACTCCTCTTTCACGCATTCTTACTAGAATCATATCGATAAATCATGGGTAAGAAATGGCCCCGTCAACAACGCTATCTAGTAAGTTCCAAATCTCCATTCCCAAAGCAGTTCGCGACGAACAGCGTTGGGAAGCCGGTCAAGAATTCGTCTTCATTCCAAAGGGCAAGGGCGTGCTCATCATGCCCGTCCCCGATTTTGACCAGTTGTCCGGCTTGGCGAAAGGCGCCAGAGAGGAAGGTTATCGAGATCGCAAGGACCGGTTCTGATGTCAGGCCCTCTCCGTGTAGTAGATACCTCGGTGTGGATTGAATGGCTCATCGGTAGCCCTTTGGGGAAAAAGTTGAAAGAAGTGTTTCCCGACAAGCCAAATTGCGTTGTTCCCACGATAGTGCAGCTCGAACTTGCAAAATGGTTAACCCGCGAACTCGGCGAGGAGCGAGCTGATCAAGTCATTGCGTACACGATGAGTTGCCTCGTAGTCCCGCTTGACACAAAGATCGCGCTTAGAGCCGTCGACATGCACCGAGAGTACAAGCTCGCCACGGCAGATGCGATCGTGTATGCAACAGCTCGTGATCGCAGCGCCGAGTTGCTCACTTGCGACGCGCATTTCGAAAACCTGCCCGAGGCTCTTTACTATGCCAAGGCAAGCACCCCTTAAAGCGTTAACAATGGCGCTTAACGGGTGAGGCCCTGATGAAAGATGCAACACTTCACTTGCGGCGCGTGATCGCGGTAGGGA
>PLEY01000147.1 GCA_003136595.1 Burkholderiales bacterium | reverse complement strand
GTTGAGTTGCCCCGGATGACTCGCCCTGCCATCATGCGGGCACGGAAATGCTTGAGTGCCCGACCCTGCGAACCACGCGCGCTGACACTCATCCAGTGCGCCGGTCTTGTCGTCATGTCGCTCACGCCATGCAAGCTGCTCATGCAGGATCAGCAGCATCAGCAGCATCAGCTTCCTAAATGGTGATGGAGGCTTACGCGCTGAGCGCTGTGAGGCCAGCTTAGAGACTCGTGATCCTGCCTCTGGCAGATGGGGATCGATTGAAGATGAATATCAAGAATGGCTATCGCGCAGTCGTGGCTTCGGTCGCCTTGGCAGGGCTCCTTGCGGCATGTGGAGGAGGCGGTGGCGGGGGCAGCGGTGGGGGCGCGGGCAGTACCTCGAGCGAAGGCGGGAGCGGCACGCCAGAGTTCTCGACGCTCGCAGCCTTCGCCGGCAACGTGGCTGGGGCAGGGAACCTGAACGGATCGGGTTCTGCGGCGCGTTTCAACGGTCCCGTATCGGTTGCGATCGACAGCGCAGGCAATCTTTACGTGGCCGACACGGACAACTTTGCCATCCGAAAGATCACTCCCTCCGGATTGGTATCGACCTTCGCCGGGACCCTTGGGGTCAACTACTTTACCCCGGCCGGCACGACCCAGGTCTTCCAGGATCCCTGTGGCGTTGCGACCGATGTCTCGGGCAACGTGTACGTTGCCGACTGCGTCGCCGATACGATATCGAAAGTCGATACGTCGGGCGTTGTCACCGCCTTCGCCGGCACGAGCGGCAAGCCGGGCAGCAGTGATGGCCAAGGCAGCGCCGCCCTGTTCAGATCTCCCGCGGCGCTGGCGACCGATAGTGCGGGCAACCTCTATGTCGCAGACAAGGGCAATGACACGATCCGCAAGATTACCCCCGCGGGACTCGTCAGCACCTTTGCAGGCAGCGCGGGGCAGTCGGGCAGCAGCGATGGCGTGGGGAGCGCGGCGCGCTTTGATTCCCCGGTTGGCCTGGCCGTGGATGCCCTCGGCAGAGTCTACGTCGCCGACGCGGGCAACGATACGATTCGCATCATCAGCCCCACAGGCAGCGTGACCACCTTGGCCGGCATCGCCGGGGTCAAGGGCAGCGCCGACGGTGCGAATCTGTCAGCCACGTTCAACATTCCCAATGGCGTCGCGCTTGATAATGCCGGCGATGTCTACGTCGCTGACACCGGCAACTCCACACTGCGCGTGATCAGTACCGCCGGGACGGTTACGACGCTCGCGGGCACGCCTGGAGTCAAGGGAACCAGCGACGGGCAGGGGGCTGCGGCAGGTTTCGTCACGCCAGCCGGGCTTGCAGTGGATTCTGCGGGCAACATCTACGTTGCGGACGTGCAGGACGACGCGATCCGCCAGGTCACGCCGGCGGGCGCTGTGACCACCTTCGCAGGAGACACCCAATTGGCGGCCGAGGGCAGCAGCGACGGCCCGGGCTCTATAGCGCTCTTCAATTCTCCAGAAGGGTTGGCCGCCGATGGTGCCGGCAATATCTACGTGGCAGACTCGCAGAACTACACCATCCGCAAGATCACCCCTGACGGGACGGTCACGACGCTTGCAGGCCTCGCGGGCGTGGCGGGCAGCGCCAACGGCAAGGGCTCGGCGGCACGCTTTGGGGGCTTCATCCCTGAGGGTGGCAATGCCGACGGTTTTTTCGCTGGGCCAAGCGCCATCGCCGCTGATTCGGCGGGCAACCTTTATGTAGCCGATACCGGCAACCAACTGATTCGCAAGATCACGCCCCAGGGCGTGGTGAGTACACTCGCGGGATCAGCGGGGGTCGCCGGGTCGGCCGACGGCAGCGGCGAGCGGGCGCTCTTCTCCGCGCCAGAGGGCATCGCCACCGATGCGTCGGGCAATGTCTACGTCGCTGATACCGCGAACAACACGATCCGCATGATCACGCCGGCCGGAGTCGTCACAACGCTCGCCGGCAGCGGCATCAAGGGTAGCGCCGACGGGGTCGCAAGCGCAGCGAGCTTCAATATACCGGTGGGCGTCGCCACCGACAGTGCAGGGAATGTCTACGTCGAGGACGCCGGAAACAACACCATTCGCATGGTCACGCCTGGCGGTACCGTCACGACCATCGCCGGGCAGGCCGGGACGGTGGGCAGCAGTGACGGACCGGCGCTCTCCGCAACATTCGATTTTTCGTCGATCTATGGCGGTGTCGCCGGGATCGCGACCGACAGCGCCGGTAACATCTACGTGGCCGACTGCAACAACAACTCCATCCGCCTCCTCACACCGGCCGGGCAGGTGTCGACCATTGCAGGCATCCCTGAGAACTATGGCTTTCTGCCGGGGCCCCTGCCGGGCGCCCTGACGCTTCCAGTTGGCGTGGCCGTACATGCGGGGGCGATCTACGCGACGACCAACGAGGGCGTGGCGGTGATCCGCTGATCCATCTGTTGCACTGATGACCTTGCCTGAGGTGTCCGCCAGGTGGAATCTCGCCGTTCCAACTCTGGACACGCGCCGGTAGCGGGTGGACCCAGCGGCGCTTAGCGAACAGCGTCGTGATGCCCCTCGCTTCAGCCATGGGCTACCCGGAGCGGGCCCGTCAGGTCAGTCGCGGCTGGACGATGCTAGAGGAGCCCGTCGAGGGGCAATGCTTCGACGAACTCCCCCTTGGCCACCGGTCCCTGCGCATGCGCGAGGACGATGAGGCAGTTGGCTTCGCTCATCGAGCGCAGGATGCCCGAGCCCTGCTCACCCGTCAGACGCACCTGCCAGCCAGCCTCGCCCGGATAGGCGATACCGCGCAGGAACTCGGTGCGTCCGGGCTTTTTGGGCAGGTCCTCTGCGCTGCGCAGCGTGAGCCGGGCCATCGGGCGGGGCACTTCGCCTGCGAGCCGCGCGAGCGCCTCCTTGACCAGCACACAGAAGGTCACCATCGCTGCGACCGGGTTGCCGGGCAGACCGAAGAGCACCGCCTGCCTTCCGTCATCGGCGAGCGTGCCGAAGGCGAGTGGCCGGCCGGGCTTCATGGCGATCTTCCAGAACGCGACATCGCCGAGTCGCGCGAGCAGCGTCCGCGTGAAGTCGGCCTCACCGACCGAGACGCCGCCGCTGGTGACGAGCGCGTCGGCCTCGCGGCAGCCGCGACGCAGCGCCGCCTCGAGGGCCACCGGATCGTCTGCGGCGACGCCCAGATCGATCAGCTCCACGTCAAGGCGCCTTAGCATCGCCGCGAGCGTGTAACGGTTGCTGTCGTAGATCTGTCCCCTGCCAAGCGGCTCGCCCAGGGCGCGGACCTCGTCACCGGTCGAGAGCACCGCAACGCGCAGCCGCCGGACCACCGGCACGTGCTCGATGCCAAGCGAGGCGAGCAGTCCCACCTCAGCCGGCCCGAGCCGCCGACCCTTGGGCACCGCGGTCGAGCCCGCCTTCAGGTCCTCACCCCGCTGGCGCCGGTGCTGTCCTGCGCGCTGCCCGGCGGGGATGATGACACCCTGCAAGGCGCGCGTCGTGAGCTCCATCGGCACGACGGTATCGGCGCCCTCGGGCAGCACTGCACCGGTCATGATGCGCATGCACTCGCCGCGGGCGAGCCGTGTTTTGGAGCTGGTGCCGGCCAATGCGGTACCGACTTCGCGCAGCGCGATCTCTCCTCCGACTTCGAGCTCCGCCGCCGAGAACGCGAAACCATCCATGGCCGAGTTGTCATGCGCGGGCACGTCGATGGGGGAGATGATGTCCACGGCGCTGATGCGTCCCTGGGCCGCGCCCAATTCGACGAGCTCGGTGACCGCGAGCGGCGTGCAGAGCGCCACCATCCTGCGCTGCGCCGCCTCGACCGTGAGCAGTTCGGAGTCGGATACGGAGCTGGAGCGGGCGGGTGGTTGGGCGGGGCGCTCGGGGTCGGACATGGTCAGCAAGGGCATCGGAGCCGAGGGACACCCATTTTCCCGCAAAACTCCCCGACCCGGGGTCAGGGGGCAGGGCGCAGCTTCATTCGGCGGCGTCGACGTCGGCGCGCGTGTTGAGATTGCGAAACGCGCCCGTCTCGTCCTCGCAGGAGACGGCGACCGAGCGCAGGGTGGCCTGCCAGGCGTCGACCTTGCGGCCCCCCGCCGCAAGAAAGGCGGACAGGTGCGCCGCGAGCGAGGAGCGCATGAGCGCAAACACCGGCTGCGCCCGACCCTCCGCCCAGGCCACGGCAACGTCGGCTGCGGCGTTCTCGAGTCCCGCGGCGAGCGTTTGGGCGAGCGTGCGCGGCAAAAACGGCGCATCGCACGGCACGGTGAGGAGATAAGGTGTCCGGCACGCGAGGAGACCCGCCTCGAGGCCTGCGAGCGGTCCTGCAAAACCGCCCAGACGGTCGGGCACCACGGCATGGCCGAGGTCCGCGTAGACCGCCGCATTCTGGTTGGCGCTGATGATGATCGGCCCGACCTGGGGTGCCAAGCGCGCGAGCACATGCATGACGAGGGGATAGCCGCGCAGCGTCACCAGCCCCTTGTCGATCTGCCCCATGCGCATGCCCTGCCCACCGGCCAGGATCAGCCCCGTGATCGACTGGGCGTCGATCACGCCAGGGCGAGGGCCGCGCGCGGCCTGGCGTCCCTAGAGCACCTCGGCCGCATGGTCGGCAAGGCGCGAGCGTTCGCCGCGCTGCAAGGTGACGTGGCCGCTGTGGCTCCAGCCCTTGAAGCGATCCACCACATAGGTCAGGCCGCTCGAGCCCTCGGTCAGGTAGGGAGTGTCGATCTGCGCGATGTTGCCCAGGCAGATCACCTTGGTGCCCGGACCGGCCCGTGTGATGAGCGTCTTCATCTGCTTGGGCGTCAGGTTCTGGGCCTCGTCGATGATGAGGAACTTGTTGATGAAGGTGCGGCCACGCATGAAATTCAGGCTCTTGATCTTGATGCGCGAGCGGATCAGGTCCTGCGTCGCGGCGCGCCCCCAGTCTCCGGCCGAATCGTCGGTCTTGTTCAGGACATCGAGATTGTCGTCGAAGGCCCCCATCCAGGGCGACATCTTCTCCTCCTCGGTACCGGGCAGNNAAGCCGATGTCCTCGCCCACGGGCACCGTGACGCGGGTCACGATGATCTCCGTGTAGGTCTTGCTCTCCAGGACCTGGGTGAGCCCGGCGGCAAGCGCAAGCAGGGTCTTGCCGGTGCCCGCTTGCCCGAGCAGGGTGACGAAGTCGCAGTCCGGATTCATGAGCAGGTTGAGCGCGAAATTCTGTTCGCGATTGCGCGCCGTGATACCCCATACCGAATTCTTGGTGTGGGCATAGTCGCGCAGGGTCTTCAACACCGCGGTCTTGCCGCTGATCTCCTTGACCTGGGCGTAAAGCGGCGCGCCATCGCCTTCGAAGAACACGAATTCGTTGACGAGGAAGGTGCCGACCTGAGGGCCGGTGATGCGGTAGTAAGTGAAGCCGCCCTGCTGCCAGCTCTCGACACCCTTGCCGTGGCGCTCCCAGAAGTCCGGGGGCAACTGGCGGATGCCGGTGTAGAGCAGGTCGGTGTCCTCGAGAACCTGGTCGTTGTAGTAGTCCTCGGCCGGCAGTCCCAACGCGCGCGCCTTGATGCGCATGTTGATGTCCTTCGAGACCAGAACCACCGGGCGCGAAGGGTGGGCTTCCTGGAGGGCGCGCACCACGCCCAGGATCTGGTTGTCGGCCTTGCCGACCGGCAGCCCCGAGGGCAGGGCGAGGGACACGGCATGGGTCTGGAAGAACAGCTTGCCGCGCGCATCCTTGTTGCCGAGCTTGGAGAGCTCGATGCCCTCCTCGATGTTGTCCTCGGCATGCGCGATGAGGGCATCGAGCGAGCGGCTCACCTGGCGCGCATTGCGCGCAACCTCGGACATCCCCTTCTTGTGATTGTCGAGTTCCTCGAGCGTCATCATCGGCAGATAGACGTCGTGCTCTTCGAAGCGAAACAGCGACGTCGGGTCGTGCAT
>PLEY01000144.1 GCA_003136595.1 Burkholderiales bacterium | reverse complement strand
AATAACGTTGGGACACTACTGGATTGCCGTCTAATTCCATTGCGGTGGCCTTGATTTCTATCCTTCCGGCTTGACCCACAGAAAAGTCGGATGAACTAAATTAGTCGGCTTCAATTTTCTCTCCGGCCAGGCACTCGTTGGCCCACCCTTCTTGCCAGGCGGCACGGGTCGAGTTCATAGGGAACCGGGGTCTACAGAAAAGGCCTTGTGCAGTTCAATCCAGAGCCGCAATGACGAGGTGTGGCCAACGAGTGCTGGCACCGTACCTATCGGTGTTGCCAAATCGGCGTTGGCTGTCCACCCTGCGGGTCCGGCCCAGTTCAGACCGATGCCTGCACCTGAGAGCGTTGCCGTGTTTGGCCCGGTCGCAAAGACATACTTGTCAACTTTCAAAACACCGCTTTCCACAAAAACCTTCGCCTGCCAGGTGCCAGCCACGGGCACATCGAGGTTGTGGCGGAACTCAAGCGAGGCCAATGCGCCGAGCGCGCCTCCGACCGCACCGACGTCGTAGGCACGCACGCTGTTGGGTCCCCCGAGGAAATCCTGTTCCGAGGAATCGAGGTTCCGGTTGGCGAGCTGTCCATTGAACGCAAAATACAGACTGTTGAAATCGTTCAAACCCTGCAGCCTGGCGAAGGAAAATGCGAATTTGTCGTAGCTGCCGCGGGTCCTTGCCCCCAGCGCATCGGCGGTTTGCGCCTCCTGGTTGTCGAAATTCAGATGTCCAAGGCTTAGGCCAAGATTCATATTGGATATGCCGTAGGCATCGCGCTCATCGCCAGCGAGAGTGGTGGTCAGCGCGTTCGTCTCACGGTCTGTGTGGATGTTGGATGCGCCCAGCTCGTCGCGCAGCTGCTTACTGTCCAATGATAGTTGTGCAAAGAGGTTGCCCTCGGTGCTACGGATGATTGGCCGCAGCAGGGTCAGACTTTCGACCTCTGCCGTACCGTGGGCCTTCAGTTCGGACAAGCCGTGGCCCAGGCGGTACTCAAGGCCCGAGAGGGCGGCTCCGACGGTCGTGCCCTCTCCATCGACGAGCGTCTGATATCCGAGCCGCGCGTAGTTCAGGTCTCCTCCGGTCGTCATGCCACTTAAGCTCAGCGTATCGCCCAGATGGAGGGGGTTATTGACGTTCACAGTGGCACTCAGCCGCGCCCGTCCTGTGGAGCGGTTGCCGGCATCGTCGAGACTCACGGATCCAGCTTCCGGCGCGCCCGGGGCATCGAGCACCAAGAGGTTCGAGCTGCCTACGGTCGGACCAGCTGACAAGGTGGAGTTCACGACCGTCCCAGGGACGTCGGAGAGCAGCAGCAGGCTGCGCTGAAGTGTCCCTTCGGAGACGGGGTCGCCCGACTGCAGCGGGGACAGGATCGATTTCAGGCGTGCATCGGATACCTGGCTGGTATTGGTAAGTGATACCGTCCCATAGCGCGCCTCAAGCACGTCGATCCGGACGACCGCGTTGCTTAGGGTCTGGGCCGGTACATAGGCTCGGGACAGAAGATATCCATGATCCTGGTAGTACTTGGTGATGGCCGACGCCAGCGCTTCAAGGTCGGTCAGGGTGAGATTCTTTCCCTCACTCGGATCGAGCAAGGGACGCAGTTCGGAAGTCGGGATCAGAGTATTTCCGCTGATTTCGATGCTGCGCACGAAAAATGGAGAACTGGCAGCAGGCGGCCCGGTTGCCGGCTGCTCGATGGTCAGTCCCGGCTTTATGGCTGGTGGAGGCACAACCGGCGGCGGCGCCTCCTGGAGCAACTCGCCGCTGCTGGGCACGCCGGCGCCATCGGCGCTACCAAAGGGCGTGGCCAGCGCTACCGAGCAGACCAGCCAGAGTGGCGAGAGGCGGCCCGTGCTCAAGCCCGCTCTGCGGTCAACCATCGTGCACTGGGACGAGGGTTTCCGAAACGGCGGGCCTGCTGCTAGACGTCATGGCGTGACTCCTTCGGGGAGGCGGACGCCTCCGCCAACGACTGTTAGTGCGATGCGCCCGGTGAAATCGGACAGATGGCGATTGTTCTTGGTCGAATCGACATCTGCTCTGGCGTTGCCGGTATTGTTGCTGTGGATGTCGGCAGAGCCGACGCCGTAAGGCGTTGCGACATAGTCCGACGTGAGCGGAAAGTCGATTAGACCCGCAATCTGCTCAGGGATTCCCGTGGGCGAGGCGAGCGCGGCGGTTACATTGAGGGCGTCCTGGTTGCCGGGGGCCTGGACGAAGACATAATTCTCGGCGTGCAGCCCCGATCCGTCGATGGCGTACTGCCCGGCAGGCGGATGAGGCGGCAAATTGGTCACCCAGACCAGCGAACCGGTGGTCGAGTTCGCGATCGTGTCGCCCGCGACAAATCCAGTGACGTTACCCCCCAGGTTCGCTTCTTGGCCGCTTGCAATGCTGGTTGGGCGGGAGGTCTCCGTCAATGTGGCCGGGGTGATGCTGGCGGTCGTGCCTGCGCTCGAGTTGAAGGTGTAGTTGCCTGCATCTGGGCCTGTCGCCGCTATTCCGAGAACGGCGACGCTTTTGCCGGTTCCCGCGCCCGGTGTGACAAATGTGGCTGAAGCATCGCTGAAATTCACCGAGTCGCCGCTCAGCACGCCCGAACTGCCCAGCACGACCTTGGCGGACCTCGTGCCGTCATAGACTTTGCTCATCCCCGTCGCACCAACGGTGATCGCAAGCGGTGTGACTTGGAGGGTATCCGAGCCCCCGACAAGCGTGTAGTTGCTGGCGTCTCCGGTACCGTTGTCCAGGACAAGACTGCCCAGCGATGAGAGCGCTTGGGGACCGGCATTCTTGCCAGCCGTGGTGCCACTGCCGGACAGAACGAGATTCTCCCCAGCCACGCCACCAACCAGCCCCGCCGCCCCAAAGGCGCTCGCGTTCGCATCAAGGCCTGCGTCATAGACGCGCGCGCCTGTCAGGGTAACGACGGCGGGTGTGATGTCGGCTGTGGCCGTGGTCGTGGTATTGATCGTGTAGTTCGCCCCATCCGCACCACCTGCGGTGATACCCGAGATCGCCACGGTCTTGCCGATGCCGACATTCTTGTCGCCAAAAGTCGCTGAAGTCTCTCCAAAGGAGACCAAATCTCCGGTCAGAACGCCACCACTCGCAAGCGTCACGACATCGGCAATGCCGCCGTCGTACACTTTGTTGGATCCCGATCCGGTCACGGTGATTGCCAGCGGCGTAATGTTGGCCGCAGTCGTCGCCGTTGCGTTGACGGTGTAGTTGCCTGCATCAGTTCCAGCGGGGGTGATTCCGGAAATCGTCACAGTCTTGGCCATGCCGACGTTCTTGTCTCCGAAGGTCGCTGAAGTCTCTCCAAAGGAGACCAGATCGCCGGCCAGAACACCACTGCTCGCCAGGGTCACGACGTCTGCAACGCCGCCGTCGTAGACTTTGTTGGTTCCGATTCCATTGACCGTAATTGCCAAGGGCGTGATGTTAGCCGCAGTCGTCGCCGTTCCGTTGACCGTGTAGTTCCCTGCATCGGTGCCACTGGCCGTGATTCCAGAGATCGTCACGGGCTTGCCGGTGCCGACGTTCTTGTCACCGAAGGTCGCTGAAGTCTCCCCAAAGGAGACCAGATCGCCGGCCAGGACTCCGCTGCTGGCAAGCGTCACGACGTCTGCAACGCCGCCGTCGTAGACCTTGCTGGTGCCGGCTCCGTTCACGGTGATTGCCAAGGGCGTGATGTTGGCCGCAGCCGTCGCCGTTCCATTGACGGTGTAGTTACCCGCATCGGCGCCAGTCGGGGTAATACCGGAAATAGTCACAGTCTTGCCAATGCCGATATTCTTGTCACCGAAGGTCGCTGAAGTCTCTCCAAAGGAGACCAGATCGCCGGCGAGAACTCCACTACTTGCAAGTGCCACGACATCCGCAGTCCCGCCGTCATAGACCTTGTTGGTTCCGCTTCCGTTCACCGTAATTGCAAGTGGCGTGATGTTGGCCGCCGTAGTGGCGGTCCCATTGACCGTGTAGTTCCCTGCATCGGTGCCAGTGGCCGTGATTCCAGAGATCGTCACGGGCTTACCGGTGCCGACGTTCTTGTCGCCAAAGCTAGCCGAAGTGTCCCCAAACGTGAGTGAGTCGCCGGCGAGGATGCCACTGCTGGCGAGCGTCACGACATCGGCGATGCCGCCGTCGTACACCTTGTTGGTTCCGGTTCCGTTCACCGTAATTGAGAGCGGCGTGATGTTGACCGCCGTAGTTGCGGTCCCATTGACGGTGTAGTTGCCCGCACCCGTGCCACTGGCTGAGATTCCCGAGATCGTCACGGTCTTGCCGGTGCCGACGTTCTTGTCGCTGAAGTTGGCCGCCGTGTCGCCGAATGTGAGCGTGTCGCCGGCGAGGACACCACTGCTGGCCAGCGTTACTGCGTCAATGATGTTGCCGTTGTAGACCTTGTCGCTGCCCGTACCGACGACCGTGATCGCCAAAGGCGTGACCTGCACGGAATCGGTGCCGCCAACCAACGTGTAGTTGGTCGCCACGCCGCCACCAGAGCCGTTGTTGAGCGCCAGGCTGCCCAGCGACGTGAGAGATTGGGTGCCGGCGTTCTTGGCCGCGATGGTACCCGTGCCGGAAAGAACCAGCGTCTCGCCGCTTATGCCAGTGACCGTTCCAGCGGCTCCGAAGACGGACGCGTTCGCATTGAGCGTCCCGTCATAAACTTGAGTTCCGACGATACTGACTACCGCTGGCGTGATGTTCGCCGCCGTAGTCGCCGTGGAATTGAAGGTGTAGTTGGCCGAGCCCGTGCCACTGGCTGTGATACCGGAAATCGATACGACCTTGCTGGTTCCGACGTTCTTGTCGGCAAAGGTGGCGGATGCATCGGCGAAGGTGACGGAGTCGCCGCCCAGAACCCCAGTGCTGGCCAGGGTCACCGTATCGGTGACGTTGGCGTTGTAGACCTTGTTCACGCCGGTACCCGTCACCGTGATTGCCAGCGGAGTGATGTTAGCGGTTGTAGTGGTGCTCGTGTTGATGCTGTAGTTGCCAGCGTCCGTGCCACTCTCCGTGATTCCGGATACCGTGACGAGTTTTCCGCTGCCAACGTTTTTGGTGTTAAACGTAGCCAACGCGTCGCCATAGGTTACGTTGTCGCCTGCCAGCTGACCACCGGTAAGCGTCACCGCAGCAGTGGTATTGCCGTTATAGACCTTGCTGGTTGCTGTCGCGCTCACTGCAATCGCGAGCTTCGTGACGAGCACAGAGTCCGTACCGCCAATCAGCGTGTAGTTACTGGCAAGGCCGCCACCCGTGCCGTTGTTCAGTGCCAGGGTGCCGAGGGAGGAGAGCGACTCGGAACCGACATTCTTGCCAGCCAGGGTACCGAGGCCGGATACAACGAGCGTCTCGCCGGCGACGCCAGCCACGGATCCCGAAGCTCCGAAGACGGAGCCGTTCGCGTCGAGCAGTGAATCATAGATCCGTGTCCCCGCAAGATTGACGACCGCGGTCGTTATGTTGGCGGTCGTGTTAGTCGTGGCATTGACGCTGTAATTCGCGCCGTCGATGCCTGCTGCGCTGATTCCGGAGATCGTGACGGTCTTGGCAGTGCCGACATTCTTGTCGCTGAAGGTCGAGGACGTGTCTGCAAGGGAGACCGAATCGCCACTGATGACACCGCTCGTCGCCAGAGTCACTGCGTCAATGGAGTTCGCGTTGTAGACCTTGTTGCTGCCCGTTCCGGTGACAGTGATCGCGAGCGGCGTGATCTGTACGGAATCAATACCGCCAACCAGAGTGTAGTTCGAGGCGAGGCCCGTGCCATTGCCAAGCGCGAGGGTACCCAGGGACGACAGCGACTGCGTACCGACATTTTTTGCCGCAAGACTGCCACTCCCGGACAGTGCCAGGGTCTCGCCAGCGATGCCGGTCACAATACCGGCAGTTCCGAAGACGAGCCCGTTGGCGTCGACGAGCGCATCGTAAGTCCGGGTACCGGTCACACTGAGCACTGCGGGAGTAATCGTGCCCGAGCCGTTATCGCTGACTGGGAGCACATAGTTCGACAGGACGGTGCCCGCGTTTGCCGTCAGATTGGCCGCGCTCAGCGGACCAGCGGTCACGGCGATCCCTGAACCGGCGTTCGGGCTCGCGAAAACACCCGTCACACCCGCGTTGACCGTTGCGCCTTGTCCGCCAAGAAACCCCGTGAGGGTCGTGTTGCCCCCGCTCAGATTCGCGACCGATGTGCCATCGTAAGACTTGGTGACATTGGACACGGCGGTCAAGCCTGCCGCGGAAATGACGGCGGTAAGGCCCGACGGCTGGGTCAAGGAGTAGTTGCCGCTACCTGGGCCGCTCAGCCCCATGTTAGTTGTGACCGCGTCGGTGCCAACGCTGCCATTGTTGGCAAGAGTGCCCGTCGCAAAGTTCGTGAGCACCGGGGCATCCCCGTTGTAGCGGGTTCCCGTCAACGTGGCTCCGGTCAGTGCATCGATCGTCGTCGCGTTGTAGACCTGGGGAGTCGTCGCTACTCCGACGATGCCCAGGGGTGCCGGCGTAATGGCCAGTGCGGTGGCATTCCCGGCTGCCTGGACAAAGACATAGTCGCCATTGTCGGCCGCAAGGCCGCTACCCGTGATGGCATAGTGGCCGACATTCGTGCTGCCGGTGGCTGTGGTGGAGAAACTCGCCGTCCCGGTGGTCGCTGTGGCAAGGCTCTGTCCGTTGACGAATCCGCTTATGGATCCAGTCAATCCGCTTGGAGTCGTACCATAGACTTGGCTGGTTACAGTAGAGGTATAGGTCAGAGTTGCAGGCGTAATCGTGCCCAAGCCGTTGTCGCTCGCGGGTAGCACGTAGTTCGAAAGGAGCGTGCCGCTGTCTGCGGTCAGATTGGCGGCGCTCAATGCGCCGCCTGTGACGGCAATCCCCGATCCAACGTCTGAACTCGCGAAGTTACCGGTCACGCCGGCGTTGACCGTCGCGCCCTGTCCTCCCACAAAGCCGGTAATCGTAGTGCTCCCGCCGCTGAGGCTAGCCACCGACCCGCCATCGTAGGTCTTGGTGACGCTCGATGTCGCGCCTAGCGTCGCCGGGGAAATGACCGCTGTGAGACCTGTCGGCTGGACCACCGAGTAATTTCCGCTGCCCTGACCACTCAATCCGATTGCGGTCGTCACGCCATCGGTCCCGACATTGCCGCTGTTTGCAAGCACCCCGCTGGTTGCATTGGTGAGGACCGGATGGTCCCCGTTGTAGAGCGTTCCCGTGAGAGAAGCGCCCGTGAGAGCATCGACGGTTGTTGCGTTGTAGACCTGGGCGGTGGTTGTCGCGCCCACGATCACGAGCGGCGCGCGCGTAATGGTGCCGGTGCCCGTCGCTACGGCCGGAAGCATATAGTTGCTAAGGCTTGTGCCCGAGACAGCGGTGAAGTTTCCGACTGCAAGCGCGCTCGTCACGGACTCGCTGCCGGCATTTGCCAAACCGTAGGTGCCCGAACTCTGATCTACCGACGCTGACTGACCAGCAACAAATCCAGTCAGGGCATAGTTCGACGGCGTCAAGGACGCATCCGTCGTGCCGTCGTAAACCTTGCTGGGATTACCGATGATGGTGGCCCGAATGACGGCCTGGGTGATCGATCCCGTTCCCGCCCCAGTTTGGGGTAGCAGGTAGTTCGAAAGATTGGTTCCCGCGTTCGCCACAAAATCCGACCCGACGAGGGTGGACGTGACTCCAACGCCGATCCCCGCGTCGGGAGCGAGGTAGTTTGCGGTAGCGGACTGCGGGACGGTGGCTCCCTGGCCGGCTGCAAAACCCTGCAGCGTATAGTTCGCTGCCACCAGAGTCGTGGACGCACTACCGTCATAGACCTTGGTGGGGTTGCCAACGATCAGGGCCGTGATCGGCGCGGGCGTAATATTGGCGGCCAATCCGGTGGGCTGACTCAGAACATAGTTGCCAGCCTGCGCTCCGGAGAGCGTGAATCCGCTGGCGCTCACCGAAAGGTTGTTGCCGACATTCACGGAACTGAAAGTAGCCTGTGCGGCCGATGCCGAGAGCGTGACCGTGTCCGGACCCAAAATACCGCTTAGGGATTCCGAAGAGGTGTTCAGGGCCGCGGTTGTGGTCGCGTCGTAAGATTTCGACTGCGCGCTCACCCCAGCAACGGTCAACGGCGCTGGCGTGATGTTGGCCGTCAGGCCCAAGAGCGGCTGGAGGGTATAGTTCGACGCCGCCGATCCCGATATAGAGAATCCACTCACCGTGACCGGCAGGCCCGTGCCAACGTGGGCGGCTGCAAAGGAGCCTGAGCCAGCCGCAGATGAGAGCGTAACGTTCGCAAGGTCGGACCCGACAACTCCCGACAGGCCACCCGACCCGGTACTCAGAGGGTCGGTGGCGGTTGTATCGTAGACCTTGTCGGTCCCCGAAACCCCCGTGATGTAGACCGGTGCAGACGTAATATGGCCTGTCCCGCTGGCCGTCACCGCCAAAGTGTAGTTGGTGAGCAAGGTCCCGGAGTTGGCGGTATAGGCCGATGGGGTCAGCGTCGCGGCAATGCTTTGCGCGCCGACGTTTGCGCTTGAATAGTTGATCAGCGCCGATGGGTTGATCTGCGCCCCTTCGCCGCTGATGAAACCGCCAATCAGGTAATTGGAAGACTGCAGGACCATGCTGGTACTGCCGTTGTAGACCCGGGTTGGATCGTTGACGATTCCGACCGTGAGCGGCAGCGCCGTGATCGTTCCGGTGCCATACGCCATAGTGGGTAGCGTATAGTTCGAGAGATTGGTGCCGGAGTTCGCCGTGAAATCGGGGGTGGTGAGATTGGCCGTTACCGTCTGCACACCGGCATTTGGTGAGACGTACTGACCGACTGACTGAACGACCGTTGCACCCTGACCGTTCAGAAAGCCGGTCAGCACATAATTGGACGATGACAACACTGCGCTCGTCGTCCCATCGTAGGGTTTGGTCGGATTGTTGACGATACCCGCCTGGACCTGCCCCGTCACCACGACGGGCGTGATGGTTCCAGAACCGGAGACCGAGGTCGGTAGGGCATAGTTGGACAGCAGCGTGCCCGAATTGCCGACATAATTTGCCGACGTCAGTGCGGCGGTGACCTGCTCGAGTCCGGCATTGGGTGACGCGTAGGTCGCGCTCGACTGGTTGACCGTGGCTCCCTCTCCGCTCACAAAGCCCGAAAGGGTGTAGTTGACCCCAGAGAGCGCCGCACTCGCGGTACCATCGTAAACCTTGGTCGGGTTGCCGGTGATCGATCCGGTCAAGGGCGCTTGCGTGATCGTGCCCGAACCCGTCGCCGTCGAGGGCACCTGATAGTTGGACAGAGACGTTCCGGCGGACGGTACAAAATCAGAGACCGCCAGGGTCGCTGTGACCGTTTGTACGCCGGCATTGGCCGAGGCGTATTCAGATAGGGCCGTCTGGGGAACGGATGCGCTCTGTCCGGACACAAATCCGGTGATCACGAAGTTGGCCGACGTGAGTGCTGCGGTGCTGGTGCCGTTGTAGGGCTTGGTCGGATTACCAGTCAGGTTAACGCTCAACATTGCAGGCGTGATGGTCGCAAGCAGGCCCGTCGGCTGTACAAAGGTGTAGTTCAATGCGTTCGCACCAGAGAGCGTGAAGCCGGCGGCTGCCACGGTCAGGTTGCTGCCCGCATTGGCTGTGGAGAATGTGCCTGTGGCGCCCGTTGCAGACAGGACCAGCGTGGCGGCATCTCCTCCTACGACGCCCAAAAGGGCCGCACCGGTGACAACGAGGGTATCGGCCGTGCTCGCGTTATAGACCTTGCTGGTCGCAGTGACTCCCGAGACTGAAAGCGTCGCCGGCTTGATGTTGGCGCTCAGAGTTGCAGGCTGGATCAGTTGATAATCGGCTTGCTGCGCCCCCGTCAGTGTGAGGCCCGAGGCAGTGACGGAGAGGTTGTTGCCGACATTGGCGAGCAGGAAACTGCCGGCTGCACCGCTTGTCGAGAGCGAGACAGCGTCGCTGCCAATCACCCCATAGAGTCTGGCCTGGGTCGTGTTCAGCGTATCGCTGGTGGTCGCATCGTAGACCTTGCTGTTCGCAAGGGCCCCGATGACCTCCAGAGGCGCTTGCAGGACGGTCCCCGATCCCGCAGCGGTTGTGGGAAGCAGGTAGTTCGAAAGAGACGTCCCCGAACCCGCCACGAAGTTCGTGGCCGAAAAGCTTGCCGTGACGGTCTGCGTACCGGCGCTATAGGAGCCGTAGGCGACCGAGCTAGGCTGGTTCACCGTCGCACTTTCCCCGGCGACAAAACCCGTCAGACCATAGTTGCCCGAGGTCAGTGTCGCGGTCGTCGTACCGTCGTAGACCTTGGTCGGATTGCCAATGATCGAAGCGCTCAACTGCGCAGGTGTAATGGTTCCGATCGGAGCACTTACGGCGGGGCCCGAAAGGGTATATCCATAGACCGGGATCGTTCCGGCGGAATTGGTGATCGCAAGTTCCGCAACGCTTGCCGCCGATGTCACCGAAATACCGCTTCCCACGTTTGCAGCCTGGTAGCTGCCGGTCATGGACGCAACGTTATCGCCGTTCAGCAATCCCGAGACCGTATAGTTCGAAGGCGCGAGGCTCGCGACGGTGCCCCCATCGTAGACCTTCGAGGCAACACCACTCAGCGCGGTCACACCGAGGGTGGGTGCGACACTGTAGAGAAACCCGTTTCCTGTAGTCTGGGCGGGGCTCGCCTGAAAGGCTGCTGCGTACTGTATGAAGCTGGGTGTGAGACCCCCGGTGGTATCCAGAGTAGGGTCGGTTGAATAGACAAGCCAGCGACCTGTCGATCCCGCAGAGAGCGCCCCGGTTCCGGCCGAATTGATGAAGTTTCCACCCGTGCCCAGTGTCACGCCCATGTCACCCGTGATCGACGTGCCGGTTGCGAGCGTGAGATTGCCCTTCGTCGCCTGCATGACCACGGCACCGGCACCTGTGACCGCGGCATTCACGTAGATCGCGTTGTAGGCTGAAAGCGTCAACGTCGCCGCAGCATTGGTCCAAGTGATCGGAGCGTTGACATTGATGTCGCCTAATCCGGCCGTCTGCGTGCCAAACCCCGAGGCCGACGTGGCCGTCGTCTGTTCCGTGACGCTCGTGCCGCTGTTTAGGCTGTTTTCGATGGCCGTGGCTGCCGGGGCATCGATGGTCAGGTCAGTCGGGTCGATCAACCACGATCCGCCGGGTCCCGCTACGATACGAGCCGTACTCGCCACCGAGACCGAGGCGCCCGAGGTATTGATTGAGCCGCCCGCTCCTCCGCCGGGCGCGGATGCGTCCAGCGTGCCACTCACCTTGACCTCGCCCGCCCGCATCCCGGCGAGAAGCGTGATGGTGCCATCGTGATTTTCAACCGAGTGCGCCTGCACGACGCCCGTGTTATTCACGACGCTCGCCAGAAGCGAGGCCTGGGCTCCTGCCGTCATGATGACGCGCCCGCCTTCGGCCTGAATCAGCTGCCGATTCTCGGCAAGGTTATTCAACGTGCTCTGATTCACCTGCAAGTGGATCAATTGCCTGCCGCTGAATGTGAGAGTCTCGGCACTCCCCGCTCCCAAAGCTACCGTACCGAGTTGGGCGCTGATGAGGCCCTGATTGGAGACCTGATTGCCGATCAGGGCGACATAGCCGCCCTCGGTGGCCCTGATGGTTCCTTGATTGATCACGCTCCCTGTGCCAGAACCGCTAAAGGATCGGCTGCCCGATTCCAGTGTGCTGTCCTCCGGATCGAGGGTCGATGCCGTAAGACCGCCGACGTTGACCTGCGCGCCACGACCAAAGACGATGCCATTCGGATTGATCAGCCAGACCTGCCCATTGGAGTCAAGATGCCCGAGTATCGAGCTGGCGGTCGTGCTCAGGATCCGGTTGATCGCGATCGAATTCGCATTCGGTTGAACAAAATCAACAACCTCGTTCGGGGCGACATTAAAGCTCTGCCAGTTCAGCGATAGATTGGAACTGTTCTGCACAATGGTCGTCGTGTTCGCGGTCTGCGTGACGCTACCGCCACCCGCTGTGATCTGCGCACCCAGCGGCGCCGCGTGGACCAGCCCCGCGAGACTTAGAGAAGCCACCAGAGCCGTGAGAAAGAACACCGCGTGCCGTGCGATTCCAAGGCACAATCGCGCGGCTCCTCCCGCGGTGCCCGGCGTATTTTCGGACACAGCGATCCATTGGCCGTGAATACGGTTCCAGACGAGACGGTAGATTCGATTCATGGGGGGGCTTTGACCGGATCGGAGAGGACAGACTACTTCTGTGGGGATACGGATCCCAAGCAGCGTGGGATTTGAGTGTCAGAAAACCTGACGAGAGCGGGCGGGTAGAGCATCCCGGGCGGCCGCCTTCAGCCTCAGGGTTGCTCACATACCGAATGCATGCCTTTCGGTCTTGTTCGGACTGAATCGCATCGGCAAAGAGAGGGTATGCGGATTCACACTCTTGTCCCTCTTCGCAATTGTCAAGTTCAGTCGGGATTGCTCATATATCATGAAGACTCGGATGAATTCGACAAAGACTGGCAAGCGGCACTGAAGTGTGCACGAGTGTCGAAATCGCGATCGGATACGATTCGGCAAAATTGGAAGAGCTGCGAAGGTATTTAAGATAGCGCGAGGCGCTCGCGCCCGTAGGTGAATGATGTAGATAGGATGCGATGTCTTACCTACAACAACCGGTAACTTTTCCCGACTCCTTCATGGCAAAGTGATTCTGCAATCTGGGTCGGAGAGTTGACCGGCCGCGGAAGCGGAGTCACCTGATGTTCAATGTGAGCCAAATGGGGCGAGCTAAGACGCCGAAGTTCGGACGCGGCCCGAAGGATGCGTTCGCAGAAGCTTTGGGTGTCTTTAGAGGACGCACGATCATTGTTTTACTCTGCACAGGCAACCAGGGTTCGCAGGCGAAGGACATCAAGACCGCCAACGGCCTCGCAAATGAATGGAGTCGATCACTTCTGCTAGCCAGTTGAATCCTTTCAGACGTCGGAACGAGCTCTCAGCGCAAAGGGCCAGCTTGAACAGCATCGAGAGCAAAGAGGTCCTCGAGAACGCTCCCTTCACGCGATCGGTTCGATGTCGGATTGTCGCGAAGGTCGATTCGATCACGTTGGGAGTCCTCAAGTGCACCCAGTGCTCGGCCGGGAAGTCGCAGAACGCGAGCAGCTGCTCGCGGTCCTTGGCCACGCACTCCGTCGCTTTTGGATATTTGGCGCCGTAGGTCTCCAGGAACAGATCGAAGGCGCAGTGCGCGTTGGCGCGCGTGTCGGCCATCCAGATCGTCTGGACCGCGCCCTTCGCCTTGGGGCTGAACCGAGCGTGGCAGGTAGTTCAACACGTTCGCGGTCTTGTGAACCCAACAGCGCCCAGCGGAAGTGGAAGTGCGTGTCCCTTGCTCACGTGGCGCAGATAGTGGCGGATGTTGAGCGCGCGCTCAAGGGCCCTTAGCGGTTCGATGAAGTCGCCGAGGATCAGCACCTTGCCGTCTATCGGTCAGGCCGGCGTTATTCTGCCGAATTATGAAGCTGCTCGAGTTGTGGAAGGCGCCCGTCATCTTTCTCCTTATCTTGGCGTGGGAGCACGCCGGGCTCTCAGACCCGTCTTTCGTCCACAGAGAGCAGGGTGGAGCGCGGCCCTCCACTCCCGGTGCGAAATCGGTATAGTCTCTCCCACGCGCGGGTTGAACCCACGTTGAGAGGACCGGATATGGAGTATTCCTTTGGAAGACTGATCGATCACATTCACTTGCGCGTGGCCGATCTCGAGGCCAGCTACGGGTTTTATCGTGCGGTATTCACCGCGCTGGGCAGGGCCAGTGTCTGTCAGCGTGGTGCGGGTTTTTTCTATGCCGATGAACTCTATGTCGACGTTGCGACAGAACAAGTCTCCCATGTCCACCTTGCGTTTCAGGCGGAAACGCGAGAGGCCGTCGAACGGATGTTCCATGCCGGCTTGGCGGCTGGGGGTAGGGACAACGGCGCCCCAGGTGAGCGAGCCTACCATCCAGGCTATGTTGCCGCGTTCCTGTTGGATCCTGACGGCAACAACATCGAGGCCGTCTACCACGGACGAACCAGGCGATCTGCCGAATCGGTGAACGTTCAGCGTCTCGAAGACGCGCTTGGCTCGAGCGCTCCGGGCGCCTAGGTCGTGACGCCGGTCTCCACCAGCATAGCGTGCAAATTTAATTCACTGCCTGGCAACACCCCAGAGCTGCCACGGTGGCCCCGTCCAGCCAGATGGCTTTCTCTCCTTGCGTACCTTGCTCTAAATTCCAGGGAACGCGGGCCATGACCGCGCGCCTTTCTCAGGTGGCACTTAAGCCGGTACAAGTTTCCGAATCGAGACTATCTCATTTGCTGACGCTAGCCGGCTTGGCTCTTGCAAAGGCGCGCCTGCTCCGTGCCGCGCGCGGCGGCACGGCTGAGCGAGGTTACCGCTGCCCGAAGTCCCGGGCTGGAACGGTCGCCAGGAATGCGTAGAGCGCAGTCACATCCAGGTCACTCATCTCGCGAAGGCTGCCAAACGGCATCACTGTGCTAACCGCGCTGCCATCCGGCCGCTGGCCGCTGCGGAACATCGCCGCCAGGTGAGCGGCATCGCCGTAGCGCGACAGTACCCCGCCAGCACCCCGCGTCAGGTTGGCGGCCGCCGGCCAGTCCGGCGGCGCACCGGGGATCGCTCCACCGGACAGTCCCGGGCCATGGCAGCCGACGCACGCGTACGCAACGTAGCGGCCGTAAATGGCGTCCGGAGCCGGGGCGAGCGGTGCGCTCGGCAACTGGCGATGATCGATTTTCGCCGCTGCGTCCTTGATCGCGCCGAAGCCGTAGAGCACGCGAACCGCAAGGGGCAGGTCGAACCGCGTTGCGCCGCCTGCGCGTGCGGGCAGAGTCCGGACGTACGCGACGATCGCCGCCAGATCGTCGTCGGTCAGGCGGTTGAAATCCTCCGATGGCATCACGAGCAAGGGCTTGCCGCTCGGCTTGACGCCGTGGCGAATCACCCGATCCCAGTCTTCCGGCCGGTAGCCGGCTACAGCGCTCCCGGCTCCCGGCGTGATGTTCGGCGCCGCAACGCGCATGCCCTTTCCGTCGTTGATGAACTCGCGCCCGGCGCCGTCGGCGCCGTGGCATTCGCCACAGCCGCGCGAGCGGAACAAGTAGCCGCCGCGCGCGACATGCGCGGCGTCGTCGAGCAGGGCCACCGGCATCGCCGGAACCAGGACGTAGCGTTGCAGCTTGCGCTCCCCGAGTTCGACGCCGGCCCACGCCGCGGCTGCCGCGGCCGCGGCGAGGCCGACCGCCGCAGTCGCCGTCCATTTTAGCCAGGTCTTTACGGCGACTCGGCGTAGGCCTTCGCCGCGGCCGCTGTGTCGTAGAGACCGAGGAAGCGCATGGCGCGCCCACGAACGACCTCGTACGGGTCGCCGGCTCGGCGCGCCGACAGCGGTGCAAAGTTGGACAGTTTTTCCGTTGCGCTCCGCATCGAGTTAGCCTGGTTGAAGTGGTGGATCAGCGATCTTCAGCAACTGCTTGCCGAAGTTCTCGCCGGTGAAAAGCTTTGCGAGCGTCTTCGGGGCTTTCTCGAGGCCGATCTCGATGTCCTCCTTGTGCTTGAGCAGGCCGTCCCGTAACCAACCTGCGAGCACTGTGCTTGCCTCCGCGAATCGACCGGCATACTGAAAGACGAGGAAACCTTCCATGCGGGACCCGCTTGCGACGAGATTGAAGTAGTTCGAGGGACCGGGCTGCAGGGTCGCGTCGTTGTATCTGGAAATAGCGCCGCACAGAGCGATTCGCGCCTTGCTGCGGAGCCGTGCAAGCACCTCGTTCAAAACCGGGCCGCCAACATTGTCAAAGAAGACATCGATGCCATCGGGACACAGTTCGCCCAGGCGCGCGGGCAAATCCTCCGAGCGATAATCGATCGCGCCGTCGAATCCCGCCTCCGTCGTGAGCCAATCGCATTTCAATTTCCCTCCGGCAGTGCCGATGACACGGCATCCCTTCAGCTTGGCGATCTGGCCTGCAATTGAACCGGTAGCGCCCGCGGCTCCGGAGACGACGACCGTTTCCCCCGGCTTGGGTTGACCCACCTCCAGCATCCCGAAATAGGCCGCGAGGCCAGTAGCCGCAAAGAGGTTAAGGGCCACGTTCGGGAGAACGCCGGGCGCGAGTTTGCTCAATCCAAGAAAGCCCGAGCCATCCGTCACCGTGTAGTCCTGCCATCCGAAAGCCCCGCGGACGAGATCGCCCGCCTTGTACCCGGGATGGCGAGACTCGATCACTTGCCCGATCGACGCTGCGCGCATCGGTTCGCCAATACGGACCATCGGCACGTAAGTGTCGCGCGCCATCCAGTTGCGCTGCGTCGGGTCGAAGGATAGCCAAAGGTTACGAACCAGAACCTGTCCTTCGCCCGGCACCGGGATCGGCTCCTCTGACCAACGGAAGTTTTCTTCTCCGACCACTCCTGCCGGTCGACTAGCCAGGAGCCACCGTCGGTTGACGTCGTTGCGCATAAACTCACTCCTACGTAGCGGTCCTCGAATGGCACTTTTGGAAAGTTCTAAATGGAGCGCGAGAATGTCCTGAAGCGATCTGAATCGTGGAGGCGCGTAACGCGAAGGGGTTACTCTGGTAGTTCATGAAATCGAGGGCACAACCAACAGCTAGCGTCTTCATCCGCTGGGGTTCAGCTTTCGAGTCGCTCACCTTCAAAAATTCATCAAAAATTTTGACGTAAGCTTTGGCGTTGTCGAATCGTATCTGACTTGAGTATTTCCGCGTCCTCGCTATGACAACTCGCTTGTGAAGAGATGTAGTCGGGGCCATGCACGGCCCATTCATTCCCCTACTCGAATGCACGACCGGCGGCTGCTATACCTCTCATTGGTTCGCCAAGCGGCTCGACCCGCACGTTCTGTGCTGCACGCCCCGCAGACCTGGGGCGTCGTTGCTCTGCCCGAATTAGGAGACATCTTATTGTTTTTCTCCCTCTAAGGCATAAAAACAGGAAGTGAACCGTCCCAATTTGAAGTTTTTAAAATGTTCATCTCGCAATCCGCACATATACCGCCCGAATTTAGAACCGTAGCGATCGCGATCTGACTATCGTGACCCAATTCGAGGGCTTGTATCAAGCTGACTTCCTGTCTGGCCGGTTAGGTTAACTCTCGACGTCGTTCGACTTCAAAGGACGCAGTATATTTGTTCGCGACGTTTCGGGCATGTGACAGCGGGCCTTCGTACTCGCACGAGTGTACTTTCCAAGCGGGTGCAAAGTCGCTACTCCCCCCCTCCACTTTTTCCTGTTCCAGTCCCTGCTCTGGCGCCCGCATTTTCCCTGTAAATTTTGGCTTCATCGACCTTGGATTCGGCGGATATGCTCAGCGGATGCGGATATCGGGCTGCTCACATGCACAGCGGTTTTCTCGTTCCAGATAACTTTCCCTGTATTTCTCCCTGTTGCAGGGAATATGGAGCCGAAGACCGGTTCGCAGGAGACTCCGTCCACCGCCAACATATCGTGCAAGTTTAGTTCTCTGCACGGCAATAATCTAGAGTCGCCACGGTGGCCCCTGTCCAGCCAGATGGCTTTCTCTCCTTGCGNNGCATTTGATCCAGTACGAGTTTTTCGGCCCGTCAAAATCCCGCTCCATCGCGAAATGTCTTGATCCTCTCGCATGAGCAACGTAGTCCCTGACTCAAGATAACTTGAGCCGCACAGCGACGCTACCAGGGTATACGCAGATTGATGGGCCGGCTCCGAGGTCGACATCATTCGCTATCCTCCCGGTGATTCGTCCGCATGGTGTAAAGCGACGATCTGTGGGTAAATTTAGGGCCAAGGGAGCTGGGCGGCAACCAGAATAATGGCAAGCACACCAACATAAAATGCGGCGGAGCGGAGGATAGTGATGCCAGTCGAGTAGCTCACCATATGCACAACCCTGGCCACAAGAAACAGCACTGCGCCAGCGACCGTGCCACGGTTTGAGACTCCCAGGATTTGAGCTGCAAGGATGATAGCTGAGAACGGGACTAGATTTTCAACGGCATTCGTATGGGCACGCCCCAGCCGCGCGGCCAGGCCGCTGGCCACCGGGTAGTTCTCGCGATTTCCGCGAACAACCGCTCCGCCAAACGCGCGGATATGGACAAAGATTTGAATGAGGGAGATCAACTGGGTCGACAGTGCGGCGATGGCCAGAATCAGAAGCTCGAACCCGGGCGGGGCGGCGCGCTGATTAAGCGGAGCATGGCCTAGCCACAACCAAACCGGAACGACCATCAGGCTCACGATCGAGGCAACGGCCAACGCTCCGGCGTCAAGCACTGGGAAGCGGTTTGGGGGCCGCGACTTCGGTCTCGCGTCTGAATGCGTCTTCATAGCTCGGCCGGTTGGTGAATGTCACGGTCGCGGCTAGCGGAGAGCCGCGTCACAAATGCGAGCCAAAACGCGACCGCCCCGGCCCAGATGATGAATGCGGCTCCGTGTCTGAGCACCTCGGGGTCATTGCCATACACTTCGGGAAAGAACCAGAAAAAGGTCCCATCCAAGGTCGTAGCGGCAGCGAGGGTGATCGCCACGGCATTGACGATTTCGCGCTTGGGGAGGTTGGCAAGCTTCAAATGAAGCCAGTTGATGAGCATCGTCGCCGGGATCACCGAAAGGTAGGTGACAACCCCTGTTACACCAACGAATGCGCCATGAGGCCCCCGAAAACGGATAGTTGTCCATGCCAGCGCCCAGAGTACCAGAGCATATGGAAGGAGGATTGCCACGCGGCCTCGCGTGAAAGCCAAGCCATCGTCACTCGCGGCGCGCGTCATACGGAAGCCCTCGCTGCAAGCTGCGAGAGACGTCGATCGCTCCGGTTACTGATGTTGCGGGCGTACAGCACGCGGGCTGCCAGTGCCAGCAAGCCGGGCGAGCCGGTGAGAGCCGTCAGCAACATGTAGGGCCAAGTGCGAAAGCGGTACTGTTGTGATTGAACCTTGGCGATGTAGATTCCCAAGAAGAGCGCGTTGATTAGCTCAAGGGCGATCTGGGCTCCCCAGAGGCTGTGCGGGTGTTCGAGAACGAACTCGAAGGGCTGACTGATCTTTACCATCGTCCAGATGGTGAAGAGAAAGAAGGCAACCGCGAGGAACGCGGGCAACACCCAACTGATTTTCATAGTGGATCCCGTTTGCTGATGGTACGGAAACTATATCGATCGGAATGGGGAATAACCATGACCTCGAAGGTCATGCCTGGAACGCATCGAGCGTGTTAGATTCCGGAGCATGATCGCTCCCAAAAGCCCGGGCGCACTGCTCCGGTCGCTGCGTGTAGCCCGCCGATTAAGCCAGGAAGAACTGGCCCACCGGGCTGCAATCTCCCCTCGTCATCTCTCTTGCCTCGAAACCGGTCGCGCTTACCCTTCACACGCCATGCTGCTTGTCCTGGGGTCGGCCTTGAACTTGCCGCTACGGTCTCGCAACATCCTCATGATCGCGGCCGGCTTCGCGCCGATCTACGAGGATTTGTCGTGGGATGACCCGGCCATGGAGCGTGTGACGCAAGCCATAGAACACATTCTTACGCGTCAAGAACCACATCCAGCTATGGTCCTGGATCGTTTCCACAATGTGCTCAAATTCAACCAGGGGGCGGCGGCTCTATTTGCTTGGACGGGTGTTCGCTTCCCATCCGGCGCTGCACCCAACGCCGTGCGCGCGATTTTTGATCAGTCCTACGGACTTCGTGACTGCATCGTCGGTTTCGAGGGACTCGCGCGCGAAACGCTCGCCCGTCTGAGAACGGAAGCAGATGTGGATCCTGGCTTGGGGGACTTCGTGGCGGAGATGGAACGCCTTTGCGGCAAGTCACGAAAGCCGGACGATGGCGGCGCCAACAACCTAGTTGCGCTTCCCATCCACTTCAAACGTGGCACGACTGACCTCCGATATTTCCTGACCATCACGACACTTGGCACCCCGCTTGACGTTACGGCGCAGGAGCTGAGGATAGAAAGTTATTTTCCGATGGACGTTGAGACGGAAGCATTCGGGAAACGAGCAGCGTCAAAATTGCGCTGAATCTGGGCGGGACGGGCGAATTGGGGGCGCGACTTACGACGGGTTCAAGCCCGGGCCTCGAAGATGGAAATTATTGCCTCGCGGAATTGTCTGGAAAGCTCAAGTGGATAGACGACATCGACCTTGAAGTAGCGGGCGTAAGTGGGCTCCAATACTCTGTACGAGGAACTGAACCTGCCAATGAACAAGTCTAAGGCTATTCAGTTTGTATATGTCGGCCTCGCCGGGTTTTCGGGGATCTATGACTCGCACATGTCCTTGAATCGACGAATATTCGCTGTATTTTTCCCTGATACAGGGAATCGCGCTTGAGGCGGGTTCGCGGCAGACTCCGTCCACCGCCAGCACAACGTGCGAGGTTAGTTCCCTGGACGGCAGTAGCGGAAAGCCGCCACGCAGGCCTCTGTCCAGCTGGATAGCTTTCTCTGCTGGCGGTCTTTGGTCCAAATTCCAGGTAGAGCAAGCTAGTACCGGGCGGCTTTCTCAGCTCGCATTTGATCCAGTACGAGTTTTGGCGCGATCCGATTCTCGAATCACTGTTTCGAATCCCTCGCCTGCCGCCAACAAGGTAGATTAGCTGCGTTTGCTTGCGACGAGGTCCGCAAAACTACGGCCGGTGGAGCTCCTCGGGGATCTCCAGTGCGCGAGGTCTCGAGAGTTGCCTCGCTGGGTCGCTCACTTGGGAACGAGTGGGCGTATACCGACGACTCCGACCGAGCCGATCGCGCTGGTAGTGCTATTTCTGCGCAGCATCCGCAACGCCGCTACCACCGACTCGAAGCGCCAGCCGTGGGTGGTCTGAACCAGCGCCCGATCGAGGCGTTCGATGCACACATCGGCGCTTTGGATCGCGAGCACGCATTCAGTGAACGCCAATTGATCGTCGCTGTGCTCGAACTTCTGCTCGGCCAGCCAACGCGCGTGCAGCTTGCTCCAGGAGGGCTTGCCGGGGTAGCTGCGCCCCTGGCGCAGCGGGAAGGCCTTGAGCTGCCGACGCGCCGTCATGCGTATCTGCACCGCGTCTTCGCGCGCCCGCCACAGTTTGCGCAGCGCTTCATGCTCGACTTCAGGGACCCAGATGGCGGTCAGCTCCCTGGCGCGCAGCAGTTCCGCCAGCCGGGCGCTGTCGCGTCGATCGGCCTTGACGCGACCCCAACGCGCGGTGGAATCAACGACGGGGCGAGGATCTGGCAGCGATAACCGATTTCCTATCAGGCGCCTGGACAGCCCGTAGCCGGCCGGACCCACCTCGTACTCCGGCAGCTGCACTTCAGGCGCTGCCAGCTAGCGCCGCACGTTCTTCAGGCTCCGCACATCAGCTTGATGGTGCCCAGAAACCGGCTCGCTTCCCGACCTGGCTCGCACACCTAAACCGAGCTCGTGTCTTTGTGAACGTCCAGTCCGCCGAAGAACTTGGTATCCTTTTCCATGGCTCATCTCCTGAAGGTCTGCGGCTGGCCGATCCAGCCGCATGTAGCTCGGCGCACTCCGGTGCGCAACCGACGATACCGGAGATGAGCCTTCTTCCCCGCGGCCATATTGTCTAGGGACGTACGAGCCTCGGCCTACGGTTCCTGAACTGTAAGGGGCTGGCGCGCGCTCATCCGCTCCGAGGATCGCTTCGTGCCCCCAGCCGGTCGATTTTCTCCCTCGCAGACGGCGCAACTACTCATCGCATTATTGTCAGTTGTCAAGCCAATCGAAGCCGACGAACTGTTGGAGTGCATCTCAGCGCTCGAAGCCGTCAAGAATGAGCCGACTTCAAAGACGGCTCGATCAGTTGGAAGCGTTGACCGGGCCTCCCGGGGCAGAAAACACACAGCCAGCCGTGGGGGGCCCAAGACGATCAGTCGACGAGTGAGCTAAGATTGAGAAAGACCATTGGGGATAAGACACCATGACAACGGCGCATGATGCGAAGATCAAGGCAGCGTCTACCTACAATGCCGCAGCCGACTTCTACGACGACCCGGCGAACTCATTTTGGGAACGATTCAGCCGAAGGACGGTGGAACGACTCGGAATAGCGCCGGGCGCGCGCGTCCTTGACGTTTGCTGTGGATCGGGAGCGTCAGCGCTTTCCGCAGTTGAGAAGGTTGGTCCCGAAGGATTCGTTCTCGGTGTAGATCTTGCCCAGAAGCTTCTGGCATTGGCCCAAACCAAGGTACGGGACCGCAACTTGCGCAACATCGAATTCCGGATGGGTGATTTACTCAATCTCGGCGTCCCTGATGCGAATTTCGAAGTGGTCATCTGCGTATTCGGCATTTTCTTTGTTCCAGATATGCATGCCGCAGTCCGGGAGCTTTGCCGGGCGGCTCGCCCTGGGGGCAAGCTTGCCATTACCACGTGGGGACCCAACTTCTTTGAACCCGCCACCACGGCATTCTGGAATTCCGTTCGCGATGTTCGGCCTGATCTGTTCAAGGGATTTAACCCGTGGGATCGAATTTCCGATCCGGAGTCGCTACGTGCACTGCTGCAGTCGGAAGGGATTGAACATCTGGATGTCGTCGCGGAGTCAGGCACCCACGCAATCCCTACTCCGGAGTCTTGGTGGTCAGCCGTATTGGGATCAGGCTATAGAGGCACTGTCGACGAACTTGACCTCGACGCTCGCGAGCGTGTCCGCACGGCGAACCTTGACTTCATTCGGAATTCTGACGTCCGTGAAGTGGAGGCGAACGTTGTGTATGCGGTCGGGACAAAAGCCTCCTTTGCGGCAGCTTAGGCACCATCACTTCGGGGACGGACCGTCCGCTATGGTAATGATTTCCCGTTGACCGGTACGGCCTCGCCTCCAGCCCTCCGCGCCGAATCTTGGAAGGATTTTCGGCAATCTCGTCAAGCGAATCTCGCCCCTCCTGATACCACTCCAGTATCCAATTCGCGGCGCCGAAGAGAAAGATGGTGAGTTCACCCGCGCCGACCCTTTGAGTGACATCAGAAGCCAAAGGCAGCGACATCCAGTCGTTCTCATAGACGCGCCGGCTGAGTCGAACTAACACACGCACGTGCCTGGGAACGTTTCTGAAGTTCTGGACATAGGCTGAGGTAGCGCCGTCCCTCTCGACACGTCAGCCTTGGGAGCGCACGGGGGATACGTCGAGCGTTCGGCTCAAATTGACCGTGCCATCAAGCGGTCCCCGAATTGCGGCAAGCCGGCGGTGGTCAACGTCATCGCCGATCGCGACGGGACGGGACGAAATGCTCTGAGGCGTGGCTCCGATTGAAGTCAGGTGAAATGTTTTCCCGGGGAATCGATTGCATTGGACTGGAACTACGCCGCCAGTTTCAGGTATCACCCGTCCGTACGTTTCGAAATCGCAAATCGGCGGAAGACAATGGAACGCAGATCCCCCTATCGTTCATCGTCGAGCTCAGGCGCGACGTCGACGAGTTGACGCGTTTAGCTGACGCGTCTAGTTGAAGACCGAGGCTACACGTTGCACGAATGAATGATGGCCCCGATAGCAAAGCCGACGGCAGCACCTATCGGGCCACCCGGTTAAGTCTCAGACAGCCTGTAGCGTTCCGGACCTCCAAGCGATCCCGTCCCCGATGGCATTGTTGGGCCGCGTCTTCTTGGCCAGATGGCCTGGGCTCGTGAGAATTGAGCCGCCGGCACTGTCTGAGCGGTGCATCGATACGCGAATCTGCTTCCGATACCGGTTCGATCAGGGCTTCGGAACGGCGCCCGCGGCACAGTCCTTCGGAACCAACGAGAGATCCGTGAACGCAGCGTGGTTGCAGGTCCAAGTGATGCTCCGATCCCCGGCGATCCGGGGTACCAGAGAGAGTTCCCCGTAGACGGTCCCGTAGGTACTCAAGCACGAGGAGATCGTACCATCGGGTTGAATCATGAGGGCATGGTCGGTATCGCTTACACCAAGCGCTTCGAGTGATGTCTCGATCTGCCCGGTCTTGGCGAAATGCTCCGATACGAGCGATGCGACCCGTTGCATCTCGCTGAGCTCCGCGTTGGCTCGGGCCTTGGTCTGGTAGTACCGGCTACGGCTCTCGTAGACGTTACTTAAGCCGCCGAGCGCCACAATTATCGACAGGACAATCGCAGCGGTCGCGAGGCGACCTAGCGGTCTCTTGCCGATCGGCTTCTCGACCACGAAGGTTCCGGCAAGAAGATCGGAGAGTGATCGACGCCGCGTGGTGCAAATCTGCACGAGTGCCTGAATGATCAGGATCGGCCAGAGGACCCAGGCCAGAACCGAAATAATCGCACGCGTGGCGCTTCGCATCGGTGTCAGCGGCAGCGCACCGGCCGGACCAACAACCGCGAGACCCATCGCGGATCTTCCCCAGGTTGCAAGGCCCTTGCCGCAGTTCAGGATCGTTTGGTAGGCAATCGCAATCGCAATGGCGATTCCATAGTACGCCCAATCCGAATAGCGGGAGGTCTCCAGCCGGGCGTCGATCAACGCACGCGCGGCGTACGCAGGACCTCCGGCGATGACCAGCAGAATGACAAGATCGATCAGGGCCGCGATGTAGCGGCGCCAGAAACCCGCCCACCGGCCGGCAGCAAATGCTCCCCGCGCCAGATCTGGAGCTGATCGCTCGTCGCGGGACAGGGGCTGGGCACCCTTGGCGGACGCCGGGGTGGTAGGCACTCCTGGATGCGCGCCTTCGTCGAGCTCCGCGTCGTAGGCCGCCCTCTGCAGAGGATCGGAGAGGATTTCCAGGGCGGCGTCCAGTTCGGCCGGGTTTGCGGTGCTCGAGCGCTCGGCCGCGTACGCAGCCCGAATCTGCTCCTCCGTGGCATCACGCCCAACCCTCAGCCTTTCATAGTGGGATTGCAAGGTTTCTCCTCTGACCCTAGGTGTTCATAGCAATCGCGTACGGACGCGGCCGCACCAGCGACTGGCCGGTGCATCATATCTTGCTATCCAATCCTTTGAAGGAAGCCCGCGATCGCCCCTGCCGAGCGGCGGGCACACCGCCTCCGCCCGGATTCCGGGCACGAGTCTTAGCGCAATGTGAATCGCGAATCATTTTATCGAACGCGCGCCGTCGAGCGCGTATAAGGTCAAGGTGGCGTTACCCGCTTCCCCGGCGAGTAACGCCACGAGTAACAACACTCGTGCCACGAGTAGCGCCACGAGGGACCGAGCGCGGCAAGGTCATTTCGCCATATGGGGGTTCGCTGCTGGCCGCCTCCGGTCGCATGGCCCGGCGAGACATCTCGAGGCTCACGATGCCAAGCCTCGAGAGTCCCAGGTTTTTCCGGGCCCCGAAGGCCCAAGAGTTCAATGCCCCCATCGGATCTCACCAAGGGCGAGCCGACCCCGGAAGGCGTTCTCATCAGCGACAGACGCACCTTGGCCCGACACCTGAGTGGGGCCACAAGCCGCCCGTTGCACTTCGAAGACGTGTTTGGAATCGATGCAGGGGCTCATGGATCGACTTCACGCCGCGAGGCCGTACAGCGACCGCGAACGATCCCATCGAGTCTCACGGACGCAAGAAGTGCTTCCAGGTTCACTTTACGTGGCTCTGCGAGACGCCGCCCAAGGAGTCTTCGTGCCGCGGTTCGGCGGGCCGGACCGGCCAAGGCGGAAGCCCAAAGGCTCGAGCCCACTTCCCTGCAGACGATGACCTCGATGCGAATGAAGCCCTGGCGCTCCATATGCGCACAGCGTCACGCGTGACAGGATTTTGTCTTGGCCATCTCGCTTCTCCGAATCTCCGGAAAGGGTCCCAGAAACGGGAGATGGCGCAAGCGGGCCCTTATCGTGCGCTTCTAAAGCCCAAGAGATACGGCAGGATGGAAGGATGTCCGGGGTCCGCCGCGGGCGTTATCGCGGGATCGGTGCGAGCCTGAGCAGTCGGGTCGCAGCAGATTTCCAGGGAACGGCTCTTTCCCGCGAGCGATAAGCGATGCTTCCCCCCCATGCGGAAATGAAAACCGACGGCCTCGTCAATTCTCGGAGAGAATTTCGGCCGCAAGCCCTCGATAGCCAGAAAACTGGCATGTATTGTCGAAGATCGGCTGACCACTGATTCTAAACCGCTGCCGTGAACCGTCCTCGCGCAGACGGTTAAGAACGAAGTCGAGAAAGGGGCGGCGTGCGGCGATGTTATCCTGCAGCGCCCGGCGCTCCACGCTGTCCCAAGTGCCACCGGTGTCCCACCCTTGTTCGGCAATTGACACGGGGTCACTCAAGCCCAACAGCTCGGCCACGGGACCGCACACCTTCGTGAACTCGCCGGAATCGTTCTGCTCCCAGTACCAGTCGGCTGCCAACTCGGTCAGACAACGATAACGGGCCTCGCTCTCCCTCAACTGGGCCGTGCGTTCCTGAATGATGCGTTCCAGACCCTTGTTATGCTCCTCGAGCAGCCTGTGCAAAAGGCGCACTTCGAGCATGTGGTGAATACGGATCTTCACTTCGACCAAATCGAAGGGCTTATTGATGAAGTCCCGTGCCCCGGCCTCCAAGGCTTTCAGTTTGTGTCCAGGCTGTGCGGTCAGCACGATCACCGGCAGGTAGGCTTCGCCGGTGGCGACCTTCAAGGCCTCCATCACGCCGAACCCATCCAATCCTGGCATATGCAGATCCAGCAGGATCAAGTCATAGCAGTTCGCGCCGTGCAATGCGCAGACGTTCTGCGCGTCGAGCACCGAACTCACATTGACGTAGCCCGTCTCGAGCAGTAGCCGCTCGAGCAGAAGCACGTGGGCGGGCTGATCGTCGACAATCAGGATCTTGGCGCTGAGGAGTTCAGTCTCGGACGGAATCATGTGTTCTCCAGGGGGACGGCACGAGAGGTAATCCCGGGCGCCATGTGAAAGGCCAGGTTGAGCGCATCTGCAAAGGTATCGTTCGGTGCGCGCAGTGAGACATACCTGAAAAAGCTGGCTTGCAGCCTGGCCTGTTCGCCCGGGGGAACCACGCCCTCAACCAACGCGATGACCGGGATATTTTCCGTCGCAGGGTCTCCCGCCAGCCGCGTCACCGCGTCCAACCCGCCGGGATCCGGGGGCTGCACACTCATCAGGATCACGTCGGGGCGCGCCAAGCGTGCGATCTCGATACC
The DNA here is from genome assembly GCA_003136595.1 of Burkholderiales bacterium. Classification (GTDB taxonomy): domain Bacteria; phylum Pseudomonadota; class Gammaproteobacteria; order Burkholderiales; family Burkholderiaceae_D; genus BOG-994. The sequence goes on along the minus strand of PLEY01000144.1, from coordinate 20,746 downwards.
ACTACCGATGTCAGGCGCGCGCATCAGATACGTGTCGGCGCAGCGACCAACGAGTTCCTCGACATGGGCTCGACGCACGTCATCTTTATCGATACAGAGAACCGTCCGAACAGGCGGGTTGATATTGTCAGTGGTCGGCGGGATCACTCTATCGAGCTCGAACCAGAAACAGCTGCCCACATCGACGGTGCTCTCGACCCCAATCGTGCCCCCCATCAGTTCCACGAGTCGCTTGCAAATCATGAGGCCAATTCCGGTGCCCGCCTTGGTACCTGACTCCTGCCCAAGGCGGTTGAATGGCTGGAAGAGCTGCGACATCTGCGCGGCAGACAACCCCCGTCCCGTATCCTCGACGCTGACGCGCACCGTGTTTCCAGGTGTCACCTTGCAGGATACTTCTACCCGCCCCCCTACGCGGTTGTACTTGATCGCATTGGTCAGGAGGTTGAGGAGCACCTGCTTGGTCCGGACCGGATCCGCCTGGACCAGATAGTCGGGATCCAAGCTCGGGAAGCTGATCTCGATGCCGCTGCCCTGCGCCTGTGGTATGACCATTGCCCGACAGGTCGCCAGCATCTCCCTCATCGACATCGCCTGCGTCAAGAGCACCATCTGGCCCGACTCAATCGACGACAGATCCAGAATCTCCGTAATCAGTCCGAGCAGGTACCAGCCGGCGTGAAGGATCTGATCGATACTGTCCCTTTGTGCAGGCGTGGGCGCGGGATTACCCGCTTCGAGCAACTGCGTGAAGCCGAGCATCGAGCTCAGCGGGGAGCGCAGTTCATGGCTCATGCTCAGTAGGAAGTCCGTCTTAGCCCGGTTCGCGGAGTCGGCTTCAGACTTGGCGGCAACGAGCGCCGACTCGATTCCCTTGCGCTCGGTAGTGTTCGTGAAGAGCACCGCAACCTGGCGCCCCCCACTCGCACCGAGGCGGAACGCATAGACGTCAAACCAGCGCTGCAGCGCCTGGGCGTACTGTTCCATGCGCACAGGCACGCCCGTCAGGGCCACGGCGCCGTAGGTCTCCAGCCAGAGCCTTTCGATACCCGGCACCATACCCCGCAACGTCTTGCCCTGCGCGTCGATGAGGCCGGTCTGCTGAGCAAACGCAGGGTTGACCTGAAGGCAGAGGGCGTCTACGACGATGTCGTCCTCATCAAAGAGCATCTCAAAGACGACATAGCCCGCGTCAATCGAGTCATACAAGGCCCGATAGTGTTCCTCAGACGCTCGCAGGGCATTCTTTGCCCGATGGGCCTCGACCTGTAATGCGTAGCGATCGATGGCATTTTCCACTGCGCGCGTCAGGCTCTCAGTACTGGTCCAGCGCTTGCCGATGAAGTCCTGCGCACCGGCGACCAGTAGCGCCTGTCCCTCCTCGACTGCCGCGCCGGTGATGACCACAACCGGACAGGGCGGCATCTCGGCACCCTCGCACAAGGCCGCGAGCACGGCGGGAGCGTCCATATCGGGAAGGCCATAGTCCAGGAGCACACAATCGACCGGCCCGTGCTCTGGATCGAACACCTTGCGCACCCCTTCGGCGCCGAACCTCGCCTCACTGAAACGATAGCGTCGGCTACCGGCGCGCAGAAGCATCTGGCGCAGGTCGGCACAATCTTCAACGTTGTCTTCGATCAGAAGGATATGCCAGGGCAGTTTTTCCATAGGGCCGGGGCCGATTCAGCTAACCAGTACAACGCTGCCGAGCCAGTAGGCGAAGACCTGTTGGAGCAGCTGCAGATGCAAGGCGTGGATCACCGGTTTGACGTGGTAGGCGTTGGCTCCGTTCGCATAGCAGAACTGCAAGTCACGGGGGTTTGCCGAACCGCTCAAGACGATGATTGGCAAGGTGCGCAGCCCTTCAACGCTACGCGCCTGATGCAGGACACCGCGACCGTCATCGCCGGGTGTGTTCAGGTCGAGGAGCAGCACGAGCGGCGGCCCATGCCGGCTACCCGTAGTGCTCGACAAGAGGCGCAGACACTGGTCCCCCGAGGTCGCTCTGACAATGGGGTGTACGATGCCGACGTGCCGAGCGGCGTCCTGGACCGTATCGAAGTCGTCGTCCGCATCTTCCATCACCAGAATGTGGCGGGGTTGCATCAGGTGGTGCCTGCCGGCGTAGGCGGCAGGGTGAAGTAGAACGTGGTGCCCACGCCAATGCTCGAGTCGAGCCACACACACCCGCCATGGCGCTCGACCAGTTTCTGCACGATAGTCAGGCCAGCGCCGACACCCCCGCCATACTCATCTCGTCCGTGCAAGCGCTTGAACAGGCGGAACACCTGTGCCCAGTGGCGCCGCTCGATGCCGATGCCCTCGTCCCGCACATAGAATATGACATGCCCCTCGGCTTGATCCGGGGCATCGGGGCGCTGCGCGAGTTCTGTAGAAGCGATGAACCCCACTTCAATGCGTGCTTCTGAATCCCGTCTGTATTTGATCGCGTTGGACAGCAGGTTGCTGTAGATCTCGGACACGCGGATCGAATCGCAGCGCACGTGCGGGAGCCGGCGGGGGATGGCGATCGTGCAATGACTATCAGGGCGGCGCGCGCCGACCATCTCGATGGCATCCTGCAGCACGGAGTTCAGGTCAGCACGCTGGACCTCCAGCTCTACGCGACCCACGCGCGAAAAGTGCAACAGCGAATCGAGCAGGCTGTCCATCCGCAGGGCCAAGCTCATTAGGTTTTCGACGCGCTGGCGGTTCTCTGGTTGATTGGTCCCATCGCTCTCGAGCAACTGGTGTGCGTAGCGGTGGATGCCGCGCAGAGGCTCCTTGAGGTCATGCGATGCGACATAGGCGAAGGCGTCGAGCTCCTCATTCCTGCGGGTCAGGTGCGCATTGAGATCGGCCAGGCTCTCGCTGCGGGCGATGATCAGTTCCAGAAGGAGCACGCGCAGGTTCCGTGCGGCACTGATCTCGATGCCTAACCAGGGGAGCGAGCGGCCGCGGACCGACTCGATGAAAGTCTCAAACGACACCCGTGGCCTCAAGCGCGCGCCGTGCGGTCCAGGGATGTGTGGCGTCTGGTTCGGATCTCCAGCCCAATGTATTGTCCGCATGGTCTGGGGCCGGAACCAAACGAGCAGGCCACGTCTTTGGCGCGAGAAGACCGTGGCGAGGAGGCCGCTTGCGATGTCCTCTAGACCGGCCGCCCCCGGAAACGCAAGGGCCAGCGCATCAGTGGCGTAGACCGCCCCCGCCGACGACTCGAATTCAGGCTGCCTGAACAGCCACCCGGCCAATTCTTCGAGCTTCGCCATCTCGGGCACGCTGCCAACACACCACCAGCGGTCCAGATGGTAGAGGGCTGCGCCGCTGGCATCGATGGCATCGAGAAGGGAGGGCTGATACGCAGTCAGCGCCAGCAGGTCCCCCTCGCGTGCAGAGCGGACCACGAGTTGCTGATGGACCTCTTCCATCTTCAGACGATAGGCGAGTTGCTCGGCATATTCGGCCGATTTGAGCTGCAGCGAGGTCACCTGGGCCAGCAACTCACAGGCAGCGCGTATCTGATACGGAAACTGCGTCGGTGTATTGTGCTGGCAGGCGATCAGACCCCACAGCTCGCCGTCGCGCAGGATGGGCATGGTCAGGGATGCGGCCGCCCCCATGTTTGCCAGATACTCCGTGTACATAACCGATGCGCCCCGCAGGGCGCAATGAGTCATGTCCAGCGGACGGCCGGTGTCTGGGTTGGTCAGGGGCAACAACTCCACCAACGGCCCAGCCGCATTGGGTACCGGACGAATCCACAGGCGCTTGTAGATCTCACGCGCTGGCTGCGGGATATCCGAAGCGGGATAGTGCAGTCCGAGCCACGGTGCGAGCGTTTCGCTCTTACTCTCCGCGATCACTTCACCATGCTGGTCGGCATGAAAGCGATACGCCATGACGCGGTCGAGGCCCGTGATGGCGCGTACCTCTTCGGTCACCTGCTGACAGAAGGCGCGCACCCCGCTGGGAGACTGAAGGCGATCGACTGCTGCCTTCACCAGCATGAAGAAGTCATCCTCAGGATGAGATTCTGCGCGTCCGGTCGCTTCGAACTCCAGGACCGCGACCTCGTCGCTCGTGTGCATACATACATCGAGCGCGACCTTGTCTGCACGTGCCGGGAGTGTGAACGCGAAGGCGCCGCCGCCGTCCAGCGTTTCGCTTTGAAGCAATTCCCTCAGGCGCGCCTCCCCCGCGCGGCCAATGACACGACCTGCGGGTTGACCGAGCAGCTGAGCGGCCTCCTCACCCAGGTGCTCCAGCGTATTCTCACTGGCCTGAAGTATGCGCAAGTCATCGAGCCGCAATACCAATAGGGCGCCATGCGACTGGATGCAACCGGGCGTCTGTACAGGCTCGCTGTCGCAATTCGCCAAGGTGGTACCGTGGCGCTTGATGCTGTAGGGACCTTGCCCCCAGGGCGGCGCGGCTTCGGCGAAGGCTTGCGAGCTCATCGTTCAGGTGCGCCCAGTGCTTTGGCCAGATGGCACAAGTGCTCGTCCGTGCCATAAGTCTCGCCCGCTTGCTTGGCTGTGTTCGAGGAGGGATGCGTGCCCCTCCAGAACAGTCACTTGCATGCCTGAGGTATGCCGGGAAAACCGCTTCCTTTTGCCGAAACCGCCAAACCCTCCCCCTGCTTGAGCCGCAATGCTCAACCTGGCTCCCGAGGGGTTGCGTGTCGCCGGTGGGCGCCGGCCTTGTGCCCCGTTACGCCACCCGAGCAGGCCCGCCGGGATGGTCCCATTGCGGCCCCGATTGACCGGTGGCACCTGCTCCGGCAACGCCGTTGCCACGCCAAGTCTTAGCAGGTGTGGGGCGCGCGCGGGGCAGCTTGTACCGCCTTCGGTCGACGAGCACCCCAGTAAGAAGGCCTCTATGACCGTGCGGCCCCGGTCCCTGGGCTGCGAGGAGCCTGAAGAAGCTTTTCGGGCACCGGTGAAGGCCAATCCGTGAGCGGAGAGAGTCGAGCCTCGCGGTCGTCGCGGGGCGAAGGCCGACCGCCGACCAATCTCGGGCACACTTCCTGCGGGGTGACGGTTCAGGCGGTCCATTCGGGCAGACACGGTTCGGGGTGGAGGTCATAGGGCGTCCCGGCTGTGCCTTGGCGGTAGCGCAGAACCACATCCCATTTCGCCATCCGACACTGTCTTGGTCTGTACGATAGCGCACAGACGAGTGTCGCAAACGTGGCTCCGCCCCAGGCAGGTCGCCCCCCCACTGGGCAGCGCGGCAGGGCTTGCAAGCCGGGCGCGGCGCCGGCTTCCATTTGGGGGCGTACTAGCGAGGGGTGGACGGGTTCCCGGGCACTCGCCGGTGGGTTATGTCCCATCCCGAGTCGGCCCTCCTCATAGGTCACCACGCGCCTGCGTGCGACCAGGTCCATCGAGCTAGCCGATGACCCAATAGGGCCTCATCATCTCGTTGTCCTCGTGCTCGAGCATGTGACAGTGCCAGACATAGAGGAACTGCTCCCCGGGCGCGAGGTTCGTCCCCTCGGGAAGATCGAAGCGCTGAATGACCCGGGTGACGTATCCCGGATAGGTCTTCACCGTATCCTTCCAGGCCGGCCGCTCATTGCCCTCAGGTGGAAGGGGCCTGCCGGTCAGGACGAGCTTTCCTGTCTTTTTGAAGGCAGCGACATCGAAAGGCTGGCGATTGATGACCTGGAACCGCACGAGGTGAATGTGAACCGGGTGCGCATCCTCGGTGGCGTTGACGAAAGACCAGATCTCCAGAGATCCGGACTTCGGGTCTTCAGAAACGGGGTCCGACCAGTGTCGCTGGCCGAGCAGACCGATCTCCGTGTAACCATCGCTCGGGCGCTCGGTCTCGGTCAGGGCGAGTACACGCTCACCTACGGCTTGCGTGGGATCCAAGACTTCATAGCGGCCCAGGCGCTCCGGCAGCAGGGCCTTGTCTTTCTCGAGAAGCGGCCGACCCACCCTGAATAGCAGCACGTCCGCCGGAACCACTGCACCTCCTCGCGGATAGGGGGCCGGGGCATCATTGTTCCAGGCCATCGTCCGGCCGGCAAATCCCGAGAAATCAATGACAAGATCGGCACGCTCTCCGGGCGCGAGGATGAGGTACAGCAGGCGGAGGGGCGCGGGCAGCAGCCCGGCGTCGGATCCGATCTGATGGACCTCCGGCACCGCCCCGGCCTTGCCGGTGGGCTGACCTTTCGCATCGGTGGCAACCAGAGTGAGTTGCAGGAACCGCGAATTGCAACCGTTAACCACTCGAAACCGGTACTTGCGCGGTTCGACCTCCAGATAGGGCATCGCCTTGCCGTTGACGCACAGCACGTCACCCATGAATTCCTGGATCCAGACGGGATGCGTACCCCCCCTGGACCTGGGGTATAGCAAACGGCCGTCGGCGCCGAACATGCGGTCCTGGATCAGGAGCGGGACCTCAAACCGGCCGCCTGGCAGATTCAGTTGCTCCTCTTCGGAGTCCCGTATGAGATACATGCCGGCGAGACCCGCGTAGAGGTTAAGGCGCGTCGCCCCGATTGCGTGGTCGTGATACCAAAGCGTGGCAGCGGGTTGACCATTGCCGTAGAAGGCAGGCCCCTGCTGGTAGTAGGCGCCCTTTTCGCCGCGCGGGGAGATCCAGCCGTCCGGATAGCCGTCGCTGTCGGGGAGCACGCGGGCTCCATGCACATGGACGACGCTACGCACTTCGGGGAAGGGACTCTCGGCGCCATGAATGGTGCGATCGATCGGCAGCAGGTGGTTTTCGGGCAGGGCGTTGACCCAATTGACGAGCAGCGGCTCGCCCCGCCGGACGTCGAAGGTGGGCCCGGGCCACATGCCCCGATATCCCCACATGATGCATGCAGGCAGATCGCGGTGCGAGCGGTGCGAAAAAGCTTCCATCCTGACCTCCAGGATGGAGCCCGTGGCACTTGCTGCACGCAATACCGGGGGAATCGGCAGGGCGTCCACATAGCGTTCGAGCGCCGCTGAAACCGACACCTCTTCCCTGGCGTCAAGGGGCAGGTCCGCCGTTGCAAGGAGCGTGCGGTCGGTGCGGCAGATGCCCGGATTGAATTCCCACCGGTCCCGGCTCAGACCCTCGGGGGGTGCCATCCCCAGAGCACCCAGACCACCATAAAGGCCGGCGCCCAGCAGATCGCGCCGCTTCATGCCGCCATCCGTCGTCGCATCAAGAAGACTCCACCGAACAAAACACGTTGGCCGGGACACCGCCCCGGCCAAAGCGCCTTCCAGACCCCACTCACCGCCGTCGCATGATGGACCCGGCGGGCTTAATGCGCGTGGTGATCGAATTCGAAGTTGTCAAACAGATCGCCGATCGCAGGGCTGTTGATGGGCGCATAGGCCGTCTCGTGACCGTAGATGGGATTGGGGAGATTGTCCCGGCTGCGCTCGGTCAGGGGCCTTAGGTGCCAGTTACGCTCGATGAATTTGAGCACCGACACGTGGTCACTGTAGTCATGCGAGATGTGCCCCTTTTTGGCGTAGGGGGAAACGACGAGGAGCGGTATGCGCGTACCGTCGCCGAAATAGTCCAGCGGCTGGACATAGCCCGAATCGTAGTAGCCGCCCCCTTCGTCGAAGGTGATCAAGATCGCCGTATCCTTCCAGAGCTCCGGCTGCGCCTGGACCGCTGTCACGAGCTTCTGCACAAACCCCTCGAAGAGGTCGGCCTTTGAGGAGGCCGGATGGCCATCAACCAGGCCACCGGGCTTCACGTAGGAGACTGCCGGCAGCGTGCCGCTCTGGATGTCCGCATAAAGGTCGGTTGCGTCCTTCAAATGCTCCGTGCGAACTGCCGCATTGGTCATGATTGAGGTGGAGTACTGGAAGAAGTTGCAGATCGTGCAGTACGTGTCGGTCGGGCTGATCTGGTAAGGATCCTTCAGGTAGAAGTTAAAGCCGTCCCCGTAGTACGCGAATGAGATGTTCCTCTCGAGCAATGCATCACCGATATTGCGTACCGAAGACGGTGGGATCGTGAATGCGTAATTGTTGGTATTGGTATCCGTATAGGCGTTCGAGCCGTCGCCGAAGTAGCCCGGGTTGTAGTTATTCAGCAAGTAGTAATGGTCCCTGGCACAGCGCGGCTCGACGGGCCGGGGCAGTGAGGACAGATAATTACGCAGCACCGCCACGCCCGGCTGCGACGGGTCTGCGCAGTTGCTGTAGGAGCCTCCGCCGTAGGCGGCGTCGTTGTCATAGCCACCGCCTCCGTAACCGTCCTCGGAGTACCAGTTGTTCGTGCCCGGCGCCGGGTTGGGGTTCTCGACCTCGTCGACCGTTCCCACGTAGGTCGTGCCAACCCCGGCCAGTTGGTTGTGGGGCGGCTCGGCCGGATGCCCGTGGCCGTCGCTAAACCAGATCGCATCGCCATAACCGAGCGCGATGTGGTTGATCCCGGTACCGCCCATCATGGCCTGATGGTAGTTGTCGCTCAGGGTGTATTGATCGGCGAGCTGCTTGAGGTACGGGACATCACCTGCCTGGACATTATAGAAGCCCATGGAGGCAGAGCCCTCGCCAGTTGTCAGCTCGGTGAAGGCCGAGGGTTGTGGCAGTCCGTTGGTGCCAGCCCCCGTGGTCACTTCCACCCAGGGAAAGAGGTCGGCTGCGCATCCGCTCGGATTCCGGGGAGCGCTGTGGGCCGTACTGCAGTCGAGTTGTTGCCACATCTGGTAGAAGCGGTGCACAGGACTCGCCGTGTAGGAATCGTAAGGCAGCGATGGCGAGCTGAGCTGGTAGGGTCCGGGCCCCAGATTGTTGACGTTGGGCAACCGCTGATCCGCCGTTCCCGATTTCTGGCCGGTGCCACCGGTGATCAGGTACTGATAGTAGCTGGCTGGCAGGTTGGGCTCGACATACGCGGCAAGGCCCGAACTCAGTTGGGCGGGTGTGACATACGAGGTGGCGGGTCCGCCCACTCCCAACGGCGGCAGCGGGTTGTAGACCGACTTGCCTCCAGGTGCATTCTGGAAGGTCTGGGGAGCCTGATCAACTGCCGAATTCTGGCGGGCCCATGCATAGTGCGGACCAGGCGTTCCATCCGCGTTGATGATGCCCTTCGAGAGCAGGTTATCGATCGTCTCGCCGGCCTTGGGAGGCACGTAGGTTGCAAACAGATGATCGAACGAGCGGTTCTCGCCCACCACCACGATGACATGCTTGATCGGAGAGGCGGTGTCGCGATCGGCCCGATGGTCTGCGGAATCGGCCTGTACCAAAGCCGGCATCCCGGTGCCGCAAAATGCAAAACTGACCAGACTGATCCCGGCGGCGATGCGCTTCAGACGGAGCGCCTTATTCCGAATCGGATGGTGCATGATCCCTCCCCTTGGTTGGTTATCGCCCGGCCATCCTAGGAAGAATCCGTGACAAAAGCGCGTCAATCCAGCATGATCCGGGTGGGTAGTTTCAGGACTGCGAATCAGCGGCTTGACCCCTGAAAGACCCCTGAGCGAGCCCTGAGAGACCCCTGCGCGACCCCTGCGCGAGCAAGGTGCCCCCGGGGATGGAGAGGCCATTTTTTCGAGCGGGTGCACCCGTTGCAAGCGAGATCGAGCGAGCCACGACTCGTCCGAGCGACTCGTGATCAGGGTCGGGATCGCCCCCCCGGTACCAGCTCTTTGGATGAGGCCTGATTTTCTCCAAGGGCGCGATCGCCTGGCAGAGGCTGCCCGCCGAGGCTCGGACGCGCCACCGGCTCACGGCTCGGACCAGGCCCGCAGGAGATTGTGGTAAACCCCGACCAGACGCACCATCGAATCGGGATCGGCTCCGGTGGCATTCAGGCGCTGAATGGCACTGTCCAGATCAAATAGCTGCTCGCGCTGCACAACCTGCCTGACAAGACTCTGGATCCAGAAAAAGCAAGCGAGCCGCCGGCCGCGCGTCACAGCGGTGACATGGTGCCGAGCGCTCGTTGGATAGAGGACCATATCCCCTGCGGGCAGCTTGAAGCGCTGCACACCACCCGGACCCTCAAGGACCAGCTCCCCACCTTCGTACTCCTCAGGCGCAACCAGGAAAAGCGTTGCCGACAGGTCGGTCCTGAGCGCCTGGCCAAGTCCGGGGAGGCGCCGGATCGCTCCATCGACGTGCGAGCCGAATGACATACCCGCTTCATAGCTGTTGAACAATGGGGGATAGACACGCTGCGGCAGGGCGGCGCTGATGAAGAGCGCGTTGCGCTCCAGTTCCGCCAGGACGGCGCCGCCGAGCTGGCGCGCCAGCGCGCTGGTTTCGTCGAGCTGCCGGTTGTGCTTTACGGAGGCACCCTGGTAGCCCGCCGTGGCCCGGCCGTCAACCCACGGTGCGCCCGCACCTTCAAGCTGCGCACGGAACTGTTCGAGCTGCTGGAGGTTCAGGATCTGCGGGATGCACAGGATCATCGACTATCCTGTCCTATGCCGGCACAAGCCGGTCCGCCCCGGCGCAGCGATGAGTCTGCCCGATCAGAGCCTGAATGCGCCCGGCCAGTGCGCGAAGCGGGGCATGTTGACTCTCCCGGGCAGCCGCCAGAATGGTGCGGCGCACGGCATCCGAGCCCGCCTGGGCCGCGCGCTCGAACCAGAACACAGCGCGATCGACTTCCCCCTCATCAAGCAGTATCGTCGCCCAGTTGTACTGGCCCCGGAAGTAGCCCTGCTCAGCCGAGCGCCGGTACCAGATCCTTGCCTGGAGGGGGTCTTGCGCCGTTCCCCAGCCCTGCTCGTGGCAGCGTCCGACCAGATTCATGGCCCTTGCGTGGCTGGCGAGCGCCGCGCGGAGATAATAAGCGAACGCCTGAACCAGATCCTGCTCCACGCCGAGCCCGTTCAGGTAGAGATGCCCGAGATTGTATTGGGCCCACGCGTGGCCGCCATCGGCCGCGCGCCGGTAGAGGTCTGCGGCTGCGGCATGATCGCGGGTCACGCCCCAGCCGTTCTCGAAGCATCGTCCCGCCATGTTCAATGCGTCCAGGTCGCCCTGTCCAGCCGCTTTCTGGAACCATCCCAACGCCGCACGCGGATCGCGCGCCATGCCTTCGCCCTCGAGGAGCATGGCCCCGAGGCACAGTTGTGCATATGCAAAGCCCTCATAGGCGCACTGGCGGATCCACGGGGCAGCCGCCCGGGTATCACGGTGCAACAACCCCTTTAACTGGGGCACGCTCATATGCCCGAGACAGCGGGTCAAGGAAGTGATATCCATGGCACCCATATCGCTCTGCTAGTCGTAACGCAGGGACGCCGAGAGCACCAGGGTGCGGCCCGGTCCCGGCACGGCATGGTTTTCGTCGACGGCGGAATAGTAAAGACTGCTGTAGTAGAGCCGGTTCGTCAGGTTGTTCAGATTGATCTGGACCGAGAGATTGCGGTCGACGCGGTAGGCGAGCATCTCGTTGAACACCACGAACGCCGGCACCCCGGCTGTGTTGTGCGTATCGGCATAACGGTGGCCCACGAAGTTAAGGCCGGTGCCGAGCGTCCAGTCGCCCGGTGTCTCGTAGGTGAGCCAGAGATTGAAGGCGCTGTTGGGGACATTCGGGACGTCCTTCATCACCGCGAGAGGGTCGGTCGAGGAGTTGATGACGTCGTTTAGGGCCGTGTAACTCGCTCGCACCTCCCAGCGTTCCGTCAGGTAGCCGGCCACTCCAAGCTCGATGCCGCGCACGCGCTGGTCGAAAGGAGCCTCCTGGATGGTCGGATCGTCTGGATCGGCGATACGGGCGTTCGTCAGGTCCGACCTGAAGAGCGCACCGGTCAGACCGAGTTTGCCATCGAGCAGGCGGATCTTGGTCCCGATCTCGATGGTTCGATTTCTTTCTGGCGCAAGGCTCGTGCTGGTCGGCGCCAGGGTCAGATATTCGATCGCAGGATTGAAGGAAGTGCCATAGGAGGCGTAGTAGCTCTGGCCGCGATCGGGCTTGTAGATGAGGGCCACGCGCGGGCTCACCTCGGTATCGACGCGCGCAAATGAGCTGCCGCCCAAGGGATCGCTGAAATGGGACCGGAACCGGTCCCAGCGCAACCCTGCATCGACGTCCCACTTAGGCGACAGGGCGATACTATCGATCGCGTAGAGGCTCACATCGGTGCCTTGGCTCTGGGGTCTGGACTCGACCACAAGCGGTGTGGCGGGGGCATTGTAGGGATTCGGGTTCAGCAATGTGGTGGGCGCTATGAGGTCGATCCCATTGAGGTACCGGTCCACGTCGGAAGTCTCGCGGCTCAACTCGATGCCCGTGATGAGGGTGTGTCCGACGCCACCCGTGCTGAAGGTACTGGTCAGATCGGTGCGGTTGATCAATTCCGATTCCGATCCGGCGCTGCTCGGCTGATCGCGGTAGATCCTGATGTCGGCAAGGGGTGTGCCCGGCGCTGGCGGCTCGGTATAGTCGTCGTCCAGATGTGGGGCACTGAGCAGGTAGGCAAACTGATAGTGCGCGGCGCGCAACGTGTTGGTGAGCGTGACGTCCTCGGTGAGGTCATGGTCGAAGCGCGCCGTGAAGATATTGACGTCAGTACTGGTGCGGTCGTAGTTCAGAAGACCGTAGTAGTTGGTGCGATTGACCGGCGCCGGCGAGCCGTCGACGAACGGGATCCCGTAGTCTGGAGTGTTGTCCTCTTCCTGGTGGAACAGACCCAGGGACAAGCGCGTCGGGGTGCCGATCCCGAAACTGATCGAGGGCGCAATTCCGCTACGGCGGTTCTCCACGTCGTTGCGCTGCGCGAGCCCGGAGCGCTCATCCATCACTGTCAGGCGCGCGGCGGTGGTCTGATCCAGGACCCAGTTGAAATCCGCTGTCGCGCGGGCGAGGCCCGCCGTCCCCACCGCCAGGCTCGCCGCCTCGAGGGGTGTGAGCTCAGGTTGCTTGCTGATGGCATTGACCACCCCTGCAGTCGAACCCCTGCCAAAAAGGACCGAGGCGGGCCCGAGCAGAACGGCCACTGCATCCTGATTGAAGGTATCTCGCTGGTACTGACCAATATCGCGCAGGCCGTCCAGAAAAAAACTGTCCGGAACCGAGAGACCGCGCAAGTTGATCGAATCGCCGTGCGCTCCACCCTCGCCAGCATTTAGCGTGATCCCCGGAACATTGCGCAAGGCATCCTGCAGACGGGTGATGGCCTGCTCGGCAAGCTCCTTCTGGTCGATGATATCGACCGCTTGCGGCAGGTCCTGCTCCGCGGCGTGGCTTGAACCCGTGACCTGGATGCCTGGCAGAGCAGTCGCACCCTCATCGACGGGCGCAGCCACGGCTGTCCCTGCGGCATCGGGGGTGGCGGCCCCAGCACTCGATAATGGCGCACCGGAAGCACGCCCGAGTCCAGAAGAAAGTGCCGTGACTGCCAGTCCGAGGGCCTGCAAGAGACGGATCGGGGACGCCGGAAGAGCAGCATTCAAAAAAGACGGACCCTTCCTGTTCCGCGCCGACATCGCTTCGCCTCCTGGGTAATCAAAGCGGCGCAATGGTAACACGAATCGTTCTCATTCATGTTGACCCGGAGCCAGTCCCAAGCGTGCGTGGCCCGTGCCGGGGAGACCAGCCCTCATCCGCCTCGCGGCACCCAGCTTGCCGGCAGACCAGGGGGCGCGGCGGACAAGAGCATCCGCCCGAACCATAGGCGAGCGTCCATTCCAGACCCCGACAAACGGGAGGTCGTGTGGCCTGGTTCAGGGTCGCCTCGGACCCATTCGCAGGCGGTGACGCTCCCCAGGCGATGAATCGCTACGACCTGCACGCACCCGATGACGGTGAAAACGCGCCCTCTCTGGCCTCGCCAGGCTCCCGTTCACGCGCCGCTCCAGACCGGGGCGCTAAAGCGCCAACTCTTGACGCCGCCCGACACGGGCGTGAAGGAGATCGAGTTCGTGTCTGGGTTGAACGTGTAGGGCTTCCCGCTGACGGGATGGCTCGCCCACTCCGGATGGGCTGCGATGAAGTTCGGTATCTGATTGAGCGGTATGCGCTGCCGGCGTATCTCATACGTCAACCTAAGGAGTCTTTGGGTCGCCGCGACCTCGTAGCCGCGCAGGCCGTACACCTCGGCGCTGAAGGTCATCTCGGAGAGCAGTAACTTCCCCATCGGGTTGTCGAGGATTCGGAAATTGAGAAAATTCATATGCTGCTCCCGCCATTTGGAGTACTCGTCGCGGGCCGCCAGGAAGTCGGAGGGCTTCAAGCTTGCGAAGGCGATGCCCTTGAGCGCGTCTTCAGCCCGCAAGTTATCCGTGGCGTTCTTCTTGTAGAAATAGCGTAGAACGGGCTCCCAGAAAAGCGCGTGGTACTCAAAGGGCTTGCTTTCGTCGATTGAGTTGAAGCGCTTGAGCGCATCCAGGGTGCGTAAGGGATGCGAGTCAGCATGGTCGACCGCGGTCTGGAACATCCGAAATTCGCCCGGCAACGCGTCACCGAGCCGCCAGTCCACAAGCTCGGCAGGCGTGGTGATGCGATCGAGCTGGGGCACGAGGGGCTCGATCTTGATCGATCTGTCCGCAAGCATGTCAGCCAGCAACAGGGTGTCTGCCTGGATGTAGACGAAGGCGAGGGTCTTCGGCACCAGTGAGCCCGTGCCGAATGACATGATCCTCCACGTCGTCAGATCGGCCGCGAGGTCATCCAGAGCAGCCTTCTGCTCGCTCACGTTGCCGCTCTTCAGACGTTGCGCGATCCAGCCCAGATAGAGCTTGCGCACGCGACTGGACGGATAACCGAACGGCTGGTACGGACTGGGCGTCGCGATCTCCTGGTAGCCCGTGAGCGCATGCAGTGCGCGATACCGATCGAAGAGCTCACGATTGGCCGCGAGGACCTGCGCGAGTTCATCCAGATGGTCCTCGACGCTGATCCAGATGCTGGCCTGGCTCGAAGGCGGCAGGAAGTTGACCTCCCCGCGAAAGGTAAGCGTTGGCGCATCGTTCCTCTCCGGAGGAACAATTGATATCGTCGGGTCCTCCAGCAAGGCCGGGAGCTTCGCTTCATAGAGATCGACCCGGGTTTGCCCGAAGTCAATCGGGGATTCACCATGGGGAGCCTCCTGGCCGAGGAGGGCCAGATAAAGATTCTGTTCGGCGGGCACAGCCGCCATGGCGGGCGGAAAGCGCAGCGCGCGAGTTTCTTCCTTCAAGGGTTCATCAAAGGCATTGACCAGGACGACCGCGACAGCCGCCAGTATGACCAGCCCCAAGATCCAGAGGAAGCCCAGCCGAATAATTCTCAAGGTAATCTCCAAGCGGGGTGTCGGTCTGGTGCACGCGCGGCTCGCGACGCTCGGCGCAACTCCCGTCGCATCCGAATGCGCCCTCACCTTCTGCCTTCTCGCGTCTGAAGAGTTTAATTGATGTGTCCCGATGGATGGGACGATGGGCCCATTCGGGCCCGGGAGACTCTCGCGCCGATACCGCTTCTGCGTGGCCCCTGGCAACCCTCACCGGCGATTTCAACGAGGCAGCGTGCGCCTTTGCATTGCACGGCTACGGATGGCTGGCGCAGGGCACCTCGTGGCCACCGCTCCGCGCGCCGAACTCTTCGCACGTGATGCGACTTTCTTAGCGCGCTCGGGAGCGGCAGGCCGGCAAGCCGCGTTCCTCGAGTCTGCCGCGCCCGGCGCGGGCATGATCTGCGACGGTGCGGGTCCGCTGGAAGCGCGCGACGCGATTCGCCCGGAGCTTGCCGGACAACGAAAGGGCGCGCTCGTCTGCACGCTCCGTCCGGCCGAGGTTCGTGCCTTCGGCAATGTGGGTTAGACGCGGGGCGAATGCCAGTTTACCGATCTCGCACTGCACAAGGGATATTCCGGCACGCTCACCTCGACCCGGAAGCGCCAGCCAGCCCTCGCCTGGCTTTGGGACCGCGATCCCGGCAAGAGCGGATCGGCCCTTTCCATGGACTCGCACTCAAGTCGGGGCTCTGGCAAGGAGTTCTCTCGACCACGATCGCATGGTGTCTTCACCCGCTCGCACACAGCAATACCGCCCCCACACCCGTTCGGCCCGACCTGTCGGCCTGAAACCATGCGCGGGCTTCGGGGAAGCCGCCATGCCGAGCGGTGCGTCCCCCGAAATAAGTAGGCGGCATGGCGCTCGCGCTGGCACGAGCGTTTCGCGCCGGCCGGCGCGGTCAAGACGCCGTGCTGAAGGACATAAACGCAAGGCGGACTGCCGTGGCGGCAAAATGGAAGTTCTGTGATTTGCGCATGTTGGTGCAGAATTGTGCTGGTTGGGTTAACGAAGTGAATGGCGCTGCGAGCGGCGCTCCAGATTGCTCATCGCCACGGGAGAGTTCAATGCTTGAGCACCACATCGACATCAAGACAGCCGATGGACAGATGAACACATTCATTACACATCCGGAGGAGCCGGGCCGCTATCCGGTGGTCCTGTTCTATATGGACGCGCCGGGCAAGCGCGAGGAACTCCATGACATGGCACGACGCATCGGGACCGTGGGCTATTACGTCGTCCTGCCCAATCTGTATTACCGGCGAGACCGGGACTTCGAGATGGCCTGGGATGAGGAGGGCAGAAAGCGCATGTTCGATCACATGTACAGCCTGTCGATCCCGATGGTCATGCGCGACACCCAGGCCATGCTGGATTATGTCAGGCAGGCTCCCGCGGCCGACGGCGGCCGCGTGGGCGCGGTGGGGTACTGCATGAGCGGTCCATTTGTGCTGGCTGCGGCATCCCAGTTTCCCGCTGACCTGAAATGCGCCGCGAGCATCTACGGAGCAGGTCTTGTCACCGATCGCGACGATTCGCCCCATCTTCATGCCGCTCGGGCAAAGGGCGAACTCTATTTCGCGTGCGCCGAGACCGACGTGTATGCGCCGCGTGAGGTGATCAGCAAACTGGAATTGGCGCTCGCCGCGTCCGGCGCGAACTATCGGCTCGAGTGGTATCCAGGGACTCATCACGGCTTCGCCTTCCCGCAACGCAAGGCCGTGTACGATCACACCAGCGCCGAGCGTCACTGGGAACGCCTGTTCGCGCTGTTCCGCCGCAATCTGGACCATGCCGGCTAGCGGCTGCCGTCCTGGAACGGACCTGCCGGACGGACCCGACGGGTCGGGTCCACAGCGCACCTGCAACGGAACTCCGGCACCCCCTGATCCGCCGTCGCGCCAGTGGACTCTTGCGTTCGACTTCGGAGACCGCCGCAGAGCGTCCGCGAAGGGCCATGCAGCTGGCCGACACTCCGCGTCCCGAGCGATCCACAAACCTGTGAGGTAGTCAGGTCGTCGTTGTGACGAGACTCACGATGGATCGGCAGGCCTGGCTCCGTCCGTCGCGGCCCGATCCGATCGCACATGGCGAGCGCGCCCGTACCACTCGGCTCGGTTACGAGCATCTGCATACCGGCCATCGTCCGCTCCATTGCGGTACTGATTGCAATGCCTATCGGTCGCAATGATTTCGGATTCGACGCGGGCATCCACGGCGGTGTGCAGTAACCAAAATACATCCGTGCCCGGAAGAGCCCTCCAGCCTCGGTACCGGTGCCAACTCATGATCGATCTGGTGGGCCACTTCGCGTCAATTCTCAGCAGCGGCCTGGGCTGCGGTCTCAGCTGCGGTCTTAGCTGCGATCCAGGCGCGCATCATGGCGGGCAGCACTTTCATCCCTAACTCAACATCACACCCGAGGACTCCCAGGGCAAGGCGCGTCTCGATACTGAGATGGGCATCGCGAGGGTCGTCATGATTCACGCAGGCACGAAATGATATGGGATTCTTGGGCAGGAAACCCAGGAAACAAGGCCTCTACGGTGAGGCACCCGGCACGATCTCGTTATCCCCTCTTGGTAGTCCCAAATCGCTTGGATTGGGGCTGGAGTTGGCCTTATAGTACGACCGGTTTGTGTCCGGCCGGGAACCGCGCGGCGCATTCCCGGCTCATGGCGGCAGAGTCGGCATCGCACGCGCCGTGACGGCTCGCCACGCCGAACCAAATCAACGGAGCGAATTCATGATTTTCAAGACCATCCTGACAGGTGCGGCGTTCGGACTTCTCGGTGTCACCGCGCCCTCAGTGTGCTCGAGCGCCCAGCCCACCTGGCCGGCCGCGGTCGCATCCGCGCCCCTCCCCGTGCCACCCGGCACCAACGCCAGCTCTGGCTATGACCAGCCACCGCAGTACATCCTCGACGTCATGCACGCGCCATCGCCGGCGGTCCCGATCGTCAGTCCCACCCACGACGTGATCCTCCTGGTTTCGTGGGAAGACTATCCGCCGATCACGCGCGTGGCCAAACCGTTCCTCCGGCTGGCCGGCGTGCGGATCGAGCCGGGCAATCACAGCAAGCACGACACACCCGGGGGATACGGTATCACGCCCTGCGCGAGGGAATTCGCACTGGTGCGCGTCGCCGGCGGCTCCCGCCTCCCGGTCGCGCTGCCGGCCGGAGCGTGTCCTGACAAACCCGTGTGGGCGGCCGATGGCAAGCACTTCGCGTTCGCGAACCTCGCCACCGCTTCGGTTGAGCTATGGGTCGGAGACGCGATGTCCGGGATCATCCATCGCGTTCCCCGGGTGCGCCTGAACCCGATGTTCAGTGGTGAGATCCAATGGA
Source organism: Burkholderiales bacterium (assembly GCA_003136595.1). GTDB lineage: Bacteria > Pseudomonadota > Gammaproteobacteria > Burkholderiales > Burkholderiaceae_D > BOG-994. The sequence goes on along the minus strand of PLEY01000144.1, from coordinate 2,178 downwards.
TGCCGGACCAGGTGAGAATGCTGGTCAAGCTCGTGCCCGATTCAAACGGCGCGGCGCCGCGCGACACGGTGGAAGCGCGCGGCCCGAGCATCCAGCAGACCGGGGGCGAGAAGGGGCAGAGCAGCACCTATGAGAATCGTGACACTCTCAACAGCAAGCACGATGAGGACGTGTTCGACTACTTCGCAGCGTCACAGCTCGCATTCGTCGACGCGAACACCCTGGATGTGACTCCGATAGGTAAGACTGCCAACTACGAAACCATCGACCCCGCTCCGGACGGGCGACACGTACTCGTCACGAGCATCCACAGGCCCTATTCGTATGTCACGACCTATGATCGCTTTCCGCATGAGGTCCAGGTCTGGGAGACTTCAAGGGGGCCGAACATGAAGGTGCAGACGATTGCCTCGCTGCCCCTGGCAGATCGGGTCCCGATCCGGGGCGTCCCGCTTGGCCCGCGCGAATTTTCCTGGCGCGCGACCGATCCTGCAACGCTGGTCTGGGCCGAAGCACTCGATGGTGGCGACTGGAATGTCAATGTGCCCGCGCGCGACAAGATCTTGATGCTAAAGGCACCGTTCGATCTTCCACCCACCGAGATCACGCGAACCGAGCAGCGCTATGCGGGCCTGGAGTGGACCCAGCAACCAGGCGTCTCCCTGCTGCATGAAGAAGACACTAACCGGCACTGGATACACACGACGATATTAGATGTCGACCATCCTCAGGCTCAAGCGCGCGTACTCTGGGATCTTTCGTCCGACGAGAAGTACGCGAACCCGGGTGCCCCCGTCCGCGAGCAACTCGCCAATGGGGCCTGGGTGATCCGGCAGGATGGCTCTTCGATCTATCTCTCGGGAGTCGGATCTTCAGTCGACGGAGACCGTCCGTTCCTCGATCGCCTTGACCTCAACACCCTGAAGTCCGAGCGCCTCTTTCGCAGCGAAAAAACAGACTTCGAACGATTTCTTGCGTTCACCGGCAGCGACGTCAGGACATTCATGACCTGGCACCAGTCGGCGATGGATCCTCCGAACGCCTATCGCCGAACGCTCGGGGACACGCTGGATGCTGTGCCGGGCGAGGCGGCTTTTGCTTCCTCGAGCGTCCCGATCACGCATATCGAAGATCCGACGCCTGCCGTGCGGGCCATCAAGAAGCGTCTGGTGAAGTACCAGCGCGCCGACGGGCTGGACCTGTCCTTCACACTTTATACGCCGCCCAACTACAAGGAAGGCGAGCGGGTCCCGACCATTCTCTATGCCTACCCCCTTGACTATGCAGACGCGTCGAAAGCAGCCCAGGTCGTAGGTTCGCAGGCCACCTTCACGCGGCTACGCCAGTACCGCTTGCTGCTGCTCGCCGGATACGCGATCATCGACAACGCCTCGTTTCCGGTTGTTGGGGATCCCAAGCGGGCGTACGACACGTTCCTCGAACAGCTTGTGGCCGACGCGAAGGCTGCCGTAGATGAGGCTGTCCGGATCGGCGTGGCCGATCCGGAGCGTATTGGTGTGACCGGGCACAGCCACGGGGCCTTGATGACCGTCAATCTTGTCGCCCACTCGGACCTCTTTAGGGCCGGAGTGGCGACCAGCGGCTCCTACAACAAGACACTGACGCCCTTTGGATTTCAGAACGAGCGGCGCTCCGTTTGGGAGGCAACTGATGTCTATCTGAAGGCCTCGCCGTTCTTCGTTGCCGACAAGCTGAAGACACCGCTTTTGATCGTGCATGGCGCGGAGGACGCCAATCCGGGCACCACCCCGCTGCAGGCCACAAAACTCTATGAGGCGATCCGGGGAAACGGCGGCACGGCGCGACTGGTCATGCTCCCCTATGAACCGCATTGGTACACTGCAATGGAATCTAACGAACAGCTGGTCTATGAAATGCTCCGCTGGTTCGACCAGTACGTCAAGAACGCCGCGCCGCGAAGCGCGGCCCAGGCTCACTAGCCAAGCGACAGATCCACGCGCGGTTTGGCGGATTCGAGGTGTGCAGCGCGTCCGGACGACCTCGGAGTGGCTGCGATCCGGTTGACGCGCAGGCCATCAGGGGCCCGGCCGGCGGGCCAACCCGGCCATTCACGAGGGGCTTGCGCGCCGCCTGGGGGAGCCGATGTCTGACGGGCTTGCCCTGGGTGAGCGGCGCGATGGCGTCGTGCGATGGCGT
>PLEY01000061.1 GCA_003136595.1 Burkholderiales bacterium | reverse complement strand
GAATTCCTCGCCGCCATAGCGGCAGGCCAGGTCGATGCCGCGCACATTGGCGCCGATGCGGGCGGCAAATTCTTTCAGCACCTCGTCGCCGATGTCATGGCCATAGGTGTCGTTGACCTGCTTGAAGTGGTCGATGTCGGCCAGCGCGATGGCGAGCGGCTTTTTTTCGCGGTTGACCCGGTCGAACAGTTCGATGAGTGCATCGTCGAGCCGGCGACGATTGGCCAGTCCCGTCAGACCGTCCAGATAGGCCTGGTCGTGCAGACGCAGATTGTCGCGCGCCAGGCGGTCACGCTCGTTCCGGTAACCCTCGGCCTCCTTGCGCACCTCATTGACCGCCACCTGGACCTTCAGGTCGCGGATCTGGCTCTCGTTGAGTTCCTCGCGGATGGCGGTGTCGAATTCGTAGAAGCGCTTGAAGTGGTGGAAGGCAAGCCGGTAGTCCTCGATGGCCTCGTAGCAGTGCGTGAGTTCCTCGTGGGCGCGGCGCTGGCGTTCGGGCGAATCGAGCTCGGCGCCGATGGCCAGCGACCGGGTCAGGACCTCGATCGCCTCCACGTCGCGCCCCAGGAGGTGCAACGCCTCGCCGATGTTGGCGAGACTCAGCGACTCGTTGTAGCGGTCGCCGGTCTCCTGCACGATCTGCAGCTGCGACTCCATGAGGCCGATGGCGTCCTCGACATGGCCAAGGCGCGCGACGACGCTGCCGATATTGCCGATGATGAGGCCCTGCAGGTGCTTGTCGACGGTGCGGGTGGCGATGCTATACGCCTCCTCAAGGTAGCTGCGGGCACGCAGCAGCGCCTGGCTCGAATTCTTCGGATGACTTGTCCGCGTCGCTTCGGAGCGCCGCAGGAAAAGCGTACCGATGCTGTTCAGAGAGGACGCCATGCCGGCTTCGTCGCCCAGGCCGCGATGCAGTTCGACGGACAGTTCGTGGAATTCCTTGGCCTTGTCGATATCGCCGAAGCGGGCGTAAAGCATGCCCAGCCGCTGCAGAAGGCGGCCCTCGGTGGACGGAGCATGATCCCGCGCCAGCTCGAGTGCCTCGGAGAAGGCCTCGGCGGCGGCGGACAGGTTGCCGACATGCATGTCGATCTGCCCGACGCTGTGCAGGCAGGCGATCACGTGATCGCGCTCATCGAGGGAACGCCACAGTTCAAGCGCCTCCAGAAGAGCGGTCATGGCCTGCGGATACTCCGAACGGGCAAGGCGCACTTCCCCGTTCAGGTGCAACGCCGCTGCAAGTGCGCGCGGGGTCGACGCCTCACGCGCAGCCGCGAGGGCCTCTTCGGCAAGCGCAAGCGCAGCCTGGCTGCGGCCTGCATTGAGATGGCCCCGGGCCTCCTCGATCAGTGCGCCAGGATTGTGCATTGCAGCGAGAGGGGTGACTGGTTCCGCAGTCTGCATCTATCCAGTGTAACGGTTTCGACGCGCAAGTTTCAGCCGGTACATTAGTACTTCTGGCCGGTTTGCGATAGAGGTTGCGCCCCGGTCCTGGCGGGGGTTGCGGTCGCAGGCCCGCGCCGGGCGCGGGGTTCCAGAGACCGGCTTGGGCGACATCGCGCACCGTTGGTGCCGGACGCGGGAGGGTTGGCGAGCTGCGTGCGGAACCCTTGCGGCGCGCGAAGTTAGTCCACGGTGAGCGCCCCGCGGCGCAGTGCGGCCGCCTTTGTCCCTTCCGGGAGACGGCCGGAAACCGACCAGCTCACGACAGAGGCCAAGGCCCGCGAGACCAAGGCCCGCGCGCATGAGGGTGAGGTGAGACCATCTGCTGCGAAGCCGCCGCCCGAGAGGAACTCGCCGTCGGGCCGACGCCCGGATACTGCTCCGCTATACGCAGGCGCTCATGACGCAGATGTCGCAGACCGCCATCTGTAATCGCCACCATTCACTTGAGCGGCGGCTCTGGCGGCTCCTGCTGTTAAGCCTGTACCGCGTGGCCGGCAACGCGCTCGTGATGGCCCAGGAACTGATCGCNNAATCGTCCCGCCACGTCCCGCCGGACTCCCTGGGTCCACCCGTCCGAGTCGTAGCCTCCCTTGGGTTCCAATTCCAACTTTCCCAACTTTCCCAACTTTCTCGCCCTATGAGTGCTATCTGACTGTGCTTTCTGACGGAATTTGGCCGCCCAAACAGTGCACGGGACTAAAAGATATTAAAAAATACATAGCATGTAAGAAATATATTATCATTACTCCCAGGGTCCCTGGCCCAAGTGCTGTCCCAACCGAAGTGGTCCCCACGCGCATCAAGCGCGTCACCCGGAGAGCCCGTAATGGCGCGAGGAATTGATGAGAACGATGTCTGGCAGGCGGCCGACGCGTTGTTGATGGCGGGCCAGCGGCCGACCATCGAGCGCATCCGCCAGAAGATCGGGCGGGGCTCTCCAAACACAGTGAGCCCATTGCTTGAGACCTGGTTCCTCCAGCTCGGCCGCAGGCTGCGGGGAACGGACACGGCGGCACCCGTGCCCGAGCCCCCGGGTCCGGTGCAGGCTGCAGCCGCGCTCCTCTGGGAGCAGGCTCTGGAGGCGGCCCGCGTCGAGCTCGAGCGCGTGCTTGAGGCCCGGCGAGCGGAGCTCACGGCGCTCGAGAAGACGCTCGCCCGTGAGCGTGAGCGCCTCGAGGCCGAGGCCGCTCGACTCGTTTCGCTGGAGCGCGGACTCGAGGAGGCGGTGCGCGTGGCGACCGGCCAGTTGGGCGAAGCAAACCGGCGCATTGCGGCCCAGGAGGCGAGTCTGGAGCGCCGCGGCGAGGAGTTCCTGCAGGCGCAGGCTCAGATCCAGGGCCTTGAAGGGACCCAGCGCGACCTGCACGAGCGCCTGGAGGAGGAACGCACTCGTTTCGAAGTCGAGCGTGCCGAGCTCATGGCGCGTGCGGCTGCGACGGAGCGTCGCGCCAACGAGGAGATCGACCGGGCGCGTCTGGCCGCGCGGCGGTCTGAGGAGGAACTCGGGGTCACGCGGCAGCAGGCGGGCGCCCGGATCGAGGAACTGGCGGCGCAGATCCGTTTGCTCGAGTCGGATCTTGGCGCCGAGCGCGCCACGCTGCTTCAGGAATGCGCGCGCCGCGACGCGGCCCTGGTCCAGGCGCAGGCCGGCTTGGCCCGGGCGGAAGCCCTACTTGAAGCTGTGCGTACCGACGCGGCCCTGCGCGAGACCTCCTGGCAGTCCGAGGGCGACTCCTTGCGCGGCCAGTTGGGGCGTGCCCTCGAACAATTGCGCGTCAAGGACGAGGAACACGGGGCGCTGCTCCGCTCGCTCGTCGAGCGGGCCGCCTCCAGCGACGCCAGGGTCGTGCGGCAGCGCGAGACGCGCGCGAGGAAACTGGCAGCGGGCACATAGCGGGCCGTCGATGCGCACTCGGTGTGCACGCGGCAGGCCATGAAGGGGGCAGCTGAAGGGGGCAGCTGAAGGGGGTAGCCGAAGGGGGTAGCCGAAGGGGGCAGCTGTAGGGCAGGGCGCGGGGACTGGGCGGTCCCGTCGGCGGTGCCACCGCCGGGCGATGCAGCATGAGGGTGGGGCGGTGATCGAGGCCCGCATCGGCGAGGGGCCCCAAGACCGGTCCGGCTCGGCAAACGCCGTCACCCGGGCGCAGCCAGTCGCGACTCTGATTGCATTAACATAGGGTGCCGTTGCATGCGGCCGGCAGCCGCGGCCATGGCTCGTTCCCCGGGGAAGACATGTGGATCTGATCCTGAGCATCGAAGCCTTTGTGCGCGTCGCCGACACGGAGAGTTTCGCCAACGCCGCGCGCCAGATGGGCGTGGCCAAATCGGTCGCAACGACCCGTGTCAAACAGCTCGAGGAGCATCTGGGCGTGTCGCTCTTTCATCGCTCGACGCGCGCCATCAAGCTCTCCGAGGCCGGGCAGTCCTACTACGGCAGCTGCCGGGAGCTGCTCAGCCGGGTCGAGGACCTGAGCCTTCGGTCGCAGGAGGAGGTGACCTCGCTCAAGGGCACACTGCGCATCCATGTGCTGCCCGGATTCGCGCTCGGGCACTTCTCGAATGCGCTCGTCGAATTCCGCGGGGCGCACCCGAAGATCGAGTTTGATGTGCACGTCAACGACCGGGTCGTCGATCCGGTGCAAGAAGGTCTGGATCTCGCCATCCAGATCTACCCGGCGGCGTCCAACTCGCTCATTGAGCGGCGCCTCTTCCCGGTACGCGGGCTGTTTTGCGCGTCCCCCAAGTATCTGGCCGAGGAACCTCTGCTCGAGACACCGCTCGATCTCCTGCATCATGACTTCGCCCGCTACAGCTACTACCCCTGGGGTGACGAGTGGCCTCTCATCAACGGCCACGAGCGCTTCCAGATATCGTTGCGCCCTGTGCTGAAGACCAACAGCGTGCACCTGCTGCTCGAATTTGCACGCGCGGGTGCCGGTGTCGTGTACCTGCCGACCATGGTGGCGGCCCCTGACCTCCTCGAGGGTCGCCTGCAGCGTGTCCTGCCCAACTACGCAGCGCCGCCACTCTGGCTGTCGGTGGTCTATCCGGCTTCACACCGCTCGACGGCGAAGGTGAAGCTGTTCATCGACTTTCTCCTCACGAGGTTCCCGAGCGAGCCGCAGTGGGACCAGGCACTGGGTCTGCCTCCCGTGGACACGAGCACGGTCGACGAATAGCCGGCCGGCGACGCGTGATTGCTGCAAGGCACCACGCCAGTTCGTGATTTCCGATCGGGGCGTTCGCATTCCGCGAACGCCAGGGGATTGTCGGCGTTCCGGTTCGCTACTAAGCTTGCCACGCACATCGGACATGAAGCGCCGGGTGCGCCACGAGGTCGATTTGAACGACCCGCCTGAGAATCGAGGAGACAGCACGATGAGCTATGTGACGCGCTTCGGATCCCTGGCGCAATTCGAAAAGGGCTCCATCGAGATCATCAACGACGACCCCAAGCACTACGTCTTCTCGAACCTGTTCGAGGTGGCGCGCGCTGCCGCTCCCTACGACAAGGTGGTCGTGGCCAAGAATCTCGAGTATGTCATCGAGGTGCTGCGGGCGCAGTCCGTCTCGTCCTGGTTCGCCGCTGACCATGACGAATTCGCCCTGGTCATGGATGGCGAGGTCGAGGTCGAACTCGTGCAGCTGGGCAAACCAGAGGCGCACCTCGAACCGGGCCAGCAGGGCAGTGTACGGCTCCTTGGCGAGCCCAAGGGTCAGCTCATGGGCACCATCCGCCTGGGTCGCGGACACCAGGCGCTGCTGCCGGCGCGGGCGGCCTACCGCTTCTCGACGGCAACCCAGGGCGTACTCCTGCTGCAGACCCTCCTCGGCGCACACTCGATCGAGAAGTGGTCTGATATCTGTCTGCACTGAACCCGAGCGGCCGCGCGCCCGAGCACGTCCCGACTGGAGATGATATGTCCGCCAATCCCTTGCCCACCTCCCAGAACGTCGCGGCCACCGAACCGGATGCCCTGACCGGGTACCGAACCTTTCGACTCGGTGCCTTCGAATTCCGGCGCGATGCCTATTTCGTGATCGTCTCCTGGCAGTCACGCGGTACCACGCGCTCGCACGAGATGCCCGCGGATGCCTTCCTGCGCGCCATGATGCGCGATGTCGCCTGGGGCTTTTTCTACGGGTGGGTCAACTTCGACGACGTCATCGGGACGCGCAACCACTATGGCCGTGTCGATCTGTATGCAGGCAGCTACAACGAGACGTTCAAGAAGGCAGGCGTCGACTATCTGGAACAGTTTGACACCCCGGTCATCATGGCGACATTCAAGGCGATCCTCGCGGACTGNNGGTTTCAAGCAGGGCGAAAACCGCGCGGCGATCGAGCGTTTCCGGGTCGCGACCAAGCGCATGCCCGGCATCGAGGGCGACTCGCCGCTGCGCGATGACCTGCCTGTGAACCGCCAGTTCCAGGACGTCGCCCAGGACGAACCCGTGATCCATGCGGCGCCCGGCTTTGAGGGCCAGCTGCATGCGTTCAATCTGTTCAAGTACCTGTCGCGCTCGGACGTCACCTGGNNGTCGAATGGTTCGTGCAGCTCTCCGATGAGATCACCTGGGACGTCGCCGACAAGAACACCGGCGCGCCACGCGCCCGGGTCACCATGAAGGCGGGTGACGTCGCGGCCATGCCGGCCGACATCCGTCACAAGGGCTACTCCACCAAGCGCTCGATGCTGCTGGTCTGGGAGAACACGACCCCCGATCTGCCCAAGCGCTACGAGCGCGGCGAGCTCACGCCCTATCCGGTGAGCTTCTAGGAGGTCAGCAGGAAGGCGCCCCACTGCGGCGCAGCCCGGGGTCGTCGCAGGCACCCGGCTGCCTGCTGCACCGGCCTGACGAGAGGCAGAAAGACATCGTTCATGCAGACCGAACTCTTCATCAATGGCCGCTTCGTGCCGGCAGCCTCCGGCGCGACGGCCCCCACCCTTAATCCCCACAACAACCGGGTCATCGCCGAGGTCGCCATGGCCGGGCCGGCGGATGTTGATGCTGCGGTCGATGCCGCGCGCGGCGCGTTTCCGCGGTGGAGTCGCACCGCGGCCATGGAACGCGGGCGCCTGCTGCTCAAGCTCGCCGACGCCATCGAGGCCCATGCAGAGGAACTGGCCCGGCTCGAGTCGCTCGACACCGGCCATCCGCTGCGCGACACACGCGCCTTGGACGTGCCGCGCACGGCCGTGACCTTCCGTTACTTTGGCGGCATGGCCGACAAGTTCGAGGGTTCGGTGATTCCCGTGGAGGCGGGGTTTCTCAACTACCTGCTGCGAGAGCCGGTCGGCGTGGTGGGGCAGATCGTGCCGTGGAATTTTCCGCTCATGTTCACGAGCTGGAAGATGGCGCCGGCGCTGGCGGCGGGCAACTGCGTCGTGATGAAACCTGCAGACCTCACTCCGCTGTCGTCGCTGCGCATCGCCGAGCTCATGGCGGAGGTCGGATTTCCAGAGGGGGTCGTCAACATCCTGCCCGGCACGGGTCCGCACGCAGGCCAGTACCTGGCCGAACATCCGCGCATCGGCAAGATCGCCTTCACGGGGTCGACAGGAGTCGGGCGCAAGGTCGTCGCGGCATCGGCGGGGAATCTGAAGAAGGTCCAGCTGGAGCTGGGCGGCAAGGGCGCCAATATCGTCTTTGCCGATGCGAACCTGCCGGCGGCGGTCGCGGGCAGCGCCTTCGCGATCTTCCATAACCAGGGCCAGGCCTGCATCGCCGGCGCGCGCCTCATCCTGCACGAGTCGATCGCCGACGCCTTTCTCGAGCATTTTGTCGCTCTTGCGCAGAGCCTGCGGATTGGTGATCCGCTTGATCCAGCGACCGAGCTTGGCCCCCTGACATCGATTCATCACCGCGACCGCGTGCTCGACTACGTCGCGCTCGCGCGGTCCGAGGGGGCGGACATCCTGTGCGGTGGCGAGGCCCCGGCCGATGCCGCGCTCGCCGCCGGCTGCTATGTGCTGCCCACCGTCGTCAAGGCGCGCGCCGGCGACCGCGTCGAACAGGAGGAGGTGTTCGGGCCGTTCGTCTCGGTGACGACCTTTGCCACCGACGAGGAGGCGCTGGTGCTCGCCAATGGTACCGAATACGGACTGGGGGCGGGACTCTGGACACGCGATCTGGCGCGCGCCCACCGCATGGCCCGCGAGCTGAAGAGCGGCATGGTGTGGATCAACTGCTACAAGCGTGTCAATCCCGCCTCGCCCTTCGGCGGGGTGGGCAGTTCGGGCTATGGCCGGGAGATGGGCTTTGAGGTGATGCGCGAGTACACCCAGGCGAAGTCGGTCTGGGTGAATGTCGACGCCAATCTGCAGCCCTACTATCCGCGACCCACGGCGCCCGCATGACCCGGTCTTCCTGCGCTCTGGGACGAGGCCGGAGAATGCCGGCCCCCTTGCAGGTTGCAGTCGAGGGGACTCGGCCCCGGTAGTCGCGACCGAGAAACAGGACCCAAGGCCCAAGTGGACCAAGTGGACCAAGTGGACCAGACGGCCTCAAAACCAACGATAAGGAGGAGCAGATGTCACACCTGGACAACCCGCACGCCCTGCCTCGGACCACGCGCCGCGATGTGATCAAGACCCTCGGGAGCGCGGGCCTTGCACTGGGCCTTGGTAGCGCCGGCCGGGTGCTCGCCCAGTCGGACCGGAAAATCCGCATCGGCTACGTGTCCCCCCAGACCGGCCCGCTCGCCGCCTTCGGCGAGACCGACAAGTTTGTCATCGGCCAGATGCAGGAACTGGTAAAGCCGGGCCTCACTCTCGCGGGCCGGCCCTATGCGGTCGAGATCATCGTCAAGGACAGCCAGTCGAATCCGAACAAGGCCGGCGAGGCGGCAGCCGATCTGATCCTGAAGGATCACGTCGATCTGATCCTGGTCGCGTCCACCCCCGAGACCACCAATCCGGTGTCAGACCAGTGTGAGCTGAACGAGGTCCCCTGCATCTCCACGGTCGCTCCCTGGCAGCCCTGGTTCTTCGCTCGGGGCGGGAAGCCTGAGACCGGCTTTAACTGGACCTATCACTTCTTCTGGGGCCTGGAGGACGTGATCGCCGTGTTCACAAACATGTGGAAGTCCGCCGCCACCGACAAGAGCGTGGGCGGCCTGTTTCCCAATGATGGCGATGGCAATGCGTGGGGCGATCCCAAGCTCGGATTTCCCGGGCCCCTTGCCAAGGACGGCTTTAAGCTCACTGACCCGGGACGCTACCAGAATCTCACGTCCGACTTCTCGGCCCAGATCGCCGCCTTCAAGAAGGGGGACGTTGAGATTGTCACCGGAGTCGTGATTCCGCCCGATTTCAAGACCTTCTGGACCCAGGCCCACCAGCAGGGCTTCAAGCCGAAGATCGTCTCGGTGGGCAAGGCGCTCCTGTTTCCGACGGCCGTCGAGGCGCTCGGCGATCTGGGCGCCGGGCTCTCCTCGGAAGTCTGGTGGACGCCTTCGCATCCTTTCAAGTCCTCGCTCACCGGGGCGAGCGCGAAGGACTACGCCGAGCTTTACGAGAAGCAGACCACACGGCAATGGTCGCAACCGCTCGGCTTCGCACATGCCCTCTTCGAGATCGCCTTCGATTCCTTGAAGCGCGCCCGGGACCCCGGCAAGAAGTCGGACGTGCGTGACGCGCTCGCGGCCACGAACCTGAACACCATCGTGGGCCCGATCGCCTGGGGCAAGGGGCCGGTCAAGAACGTCGCCAAGACGCCGCTCGTGGGCGGGCAGTGGGTCGCCGGCAAGAAATACAAATACGACCTGGTGGTGGTGAACAACCTGACGGCGCCGTCGATCCCCGTTGGTGCCAGTCTGAAACTTTTAGGCTGACCACGCCCGTTCCGATGGAGGCCCTGCTCACGCTGCACAACGTCACCAAGCGCTATGGCGCCCTGACGGTGACCGACGCGTTCTCGCTCGAGGTCGAGCGCGGCGTGACACTGGGCATCCTCGGCCCCAACGGTGCCGGCAAGACCACGCTCTTTAACCTGATCAGCGGCGATGTCCGCCCCGATGCCGGCACGATCCGCTTCGCCGGCTCCGACATCACCCGCGCAGCGCCGCACAGGCGCTGCCGTCTGGGTATCGGCCGCTCGTATCAGGTTCCCCATCCGTTTGCTGGGATGTCGGTGTTCGAGAACCTCCTGGTGGCGGCCACCTTCGGGGCCGGCCGGAGCGAAGCCGAGGCGAGCGAGCCCTGCCTCGAGCTTTTGCGCCTCGCGGGACTCTTGCACAGGGCCAATGTGCGCTCGGGCGCGCTCACGCTGCTTGACCGCAAGCGGCTTGAGCTGGCCCGTGCGCTCGCCACCGAGCCCAAGCTGCTGTTGCTCGACGAGGTGGCCGGCGGTCTCACCCAGCATGAGGCGGGGCAGCTGGTCGAGCTCGTGCAGGCCATCCGGGCGCGCGGCATCACCATCATCTGGATCGAGCATGTGGTGCACGCCCTTCTGGCCGTGGCCGATCGCCTCATGGTCCTGAATTTCGGCGCGCGCCTGGCCGAAGGGGCACCGGACGAGATCATGGCCGATCCCGAGGTGCGGCGCGTCTACATGGGGCTTGGAGCCTAGCGTGACGCCGCTGTTGCAAACCCACCAGCTCGCCGCCTTCTATGGCGATTTCCAGGCACTCTTTGGGATCGACTTCGAGATCGCCGAGGGCGAGACGGTGGCGATCATCGGGGCCAACGGCGCGGGCAAATCGACTTTCCTAAAGACCGTCACGGGTTTGCTGAACGCGCCCCGTGAGAACATCGTGTGGGACGGCCGTGCCGTGGGTGGCACCCCGGCGCACCGCCTCGTCGCCCTGGGCATCGCCATGGTTCCGGAGGGCCGGCGGCTTTTCCCGAGTCTTTCGGTCGAGGAAAACCTCGTGATCGGCGCGCACGCAGGGCGCGCAGGAGCGTGGTCGCTCGCGCGCGTCTACGCACTCTTTCCGGTGCTGGCCGAGCGCCGTCACAGCCCGGCCACGGCCCTGTCGGGCGGGCAGCAACAGATGGTGGCCATCGGCCGGGCGCTCATGGCCAACCCGCGCCTTTTGATCTGCGATGAACTCTCGCTGGGCCTCTCGCCTCTCGTCATCCGCGAGATCTACCAGGCTTTGGCGCGGATCAGTGCCGAGGGCACCACGCTCATTCTGGTGGAGCAGGACGTGGGCTGGGCGCGTGCCCATTCCGGGCGCCTGTACTGCTTCCAGGAAGGGCGCGTCGCGCTCTGTGGAAAATCCAGCGAGACGACGATGGATGAGATCTCGCTTGCCTACTTCGGGGTCTCCTGATGGACCTTCTCGGGATCGCCGACACCTTGATCCAGGGGATCCTGCTGGGCAGTCTCTATGCCCTGTTTGCGCTCGGCCTGTCCCTGATGTTCGGTGTCATGCGCATCGTCAATACAGCCCATGGGGACCTGGTGGTGCTGGCCGGCTTTGGCGGGTTTTTTCTGACGCGCGTGGCCGGGATCGGGCCGTTCACGGCGATGCTCGCGATCGTGCCGCTCGCCTTCTCGCTGGGCTATGCGCTGCAGCGCTTCGTCCTGAACCGGACCCTGTCGCGTGATCCGCTGCCGTCACTGGTGGTGACCTTCGGCGTGTCGATCATCATCCAGAACCTGCTGCTGCAGGGCTTCTCGGCCGACACCCGCTCGATCGATGCGGGCGGTCTCGAGACCGAAAGCATCGCGCTCGCCCCGGGCCTGTCGATCGGCGTGCTGCCGCTCATCATCTTCGCCACGGCGCTTGCGGCCAGTGCCGGCTTCCAGTGGCTCTTCGGGCGCACCCGGCTCGGGCGTGCCTTTCGCGCCACCTCGGATGATGGCGAGGCGGCACTCCTCATGGGCATCGACAACCATCACGTCTACGCGCTCGCCACGGCGCTTGCGATCGGCATCCTGGGCATCGCCGGCATCTTCCAGGGAATGCGCACCACGCTTGCGCCGACCGATGGTCCGGCGCAACTCATCTACGCGTTCGAGTCGGTGATCATCGGCGGCATGGGCTCCTTCTGGGGGACCTTCCTTGGTGGCCTCATTCTCGGCGTCGCGCAGGCGATCGGTTTTCGCATCGACCCGGGCTGGGGCATCCTGGTCGGCCACCTGGTGTTTGTGGCCGTGCTCGTGGTCCGGCCGCAGGGCCTGTTTCCCAAGACGGCGGGCTAGGACGTGGCGGGCGCACAAGCCGCGATTCCCCTGAAGACCCGCTCCTTGCAGGTCACGCGTGTCGTCACGGCGGCGCTCTTTCTGGGCTCGCTCAGCATGCCGTTCTGGGCGGACTCCAGCATCCTGCGCGAGTTCAGCGAGTTCGCCTGTCTGTTCCTCATGGCCCAGATGTGGAATCTGCTCGGCGGCTACAGCGGGCTGGTGTCGATCGGTCAGCAGGCTTATGTCGGTGTCGGGGCGTATGCGCTCATCATCCTCGCCAATTTCGCGCATCTGAATCCGTTCCTCTGCGTGGCGGCGGCGGGGCTGTGCGCCGCGCTCGCGGCGATCCCGGTCTCGCAGGTGGTGTTCCGCCTGCAGGGAGGCTATTTTGCGATCGGCACCTGGGCCGTCGCCGAGATCTTCCGCCTGTTTGTCGCCAACGTCTCGCTCCTCGGCGGCGGCTCGGGTACGAGCCTCATGGCACTTTCGGGCTATTCCAAGTGGACGCGTGAGGCGCTGACCTTCTGGTGCGCGGTGCTGGTGGTGTTTGGCTCGGTTTTCCTCGTGCATCGGCTGCTGTGCTCGCGCTTTGGTCTCGCGTTGAGTGCGATTCGCGACAGCGAAGCCGCCGCCGAGAGCCAGGGGGTCGATGTGCGCCTCACCAAGTTTCTGGTCTATGTCCTCTCGGCAGCCGGTTTCGGGGTCGCCGGGGCCCTGTTTTTCCTGTCGATCCTGCGGGTCTCCCCCGATGCGGCCTTCGGTGTGCACTGGTCGCCCGTCATCATCTTCATGGTGATCATAGGCGGCGTGGGCACCATCGAGGGCCCGCTGGTCGGGGCCGTCTTCTATTTTGCCCTCTCCAAGCTCCTTGGGGACTTCGGGACCTGGTACCTCGTGGGGCTGGGCCTGCTCGCCGTCCTTGTGACGATCCGCTTTCCGGGCGGGCTTTGGGGGTTCGTCGCGCGACGTTTCGATCTGCATTGCTTTCCTGTCGAGCGGCGTGTCAGAGTCTGAGTTCACGGGACAGGAGAGATGATGCGTAATTTCAACGAAGCCAACCTGACCGCAGCGGTACTCGAAAAGCTTGCGACCACGCCCGATGCACGCTTTAAGCAGATCGCCGAGAGCCTGGTGCGCCACCTGCACGACTTCGTCCGCGACGTCGAGCCGACCGAGGCCGAATGGCTCGCGGCGATCGAGTTCCTGACCGCCACCGGCCAGATCTGCAACGCCATGCGCCAGGAATTCATCCTGCTGNNGTGCGCCACCTGCACGACTTCGTACGTGAAGTCGAGCTCACCGAAAGCGAGTGGCTCACCGGAATCGAGTTCCTCACCGCGATCGGCCAGAAGTGCGACGCCAAGCGCCAGGAGTGCATCCTGCTGTCCGACACGCTCGGTGTCTCGATGCTGGTCGACGCGATCAATCACCGCTTTCCGGAGGGTGCGACAGAGACCACTGTGTTCGGTCCGTTCTATCAGCCCAACGTGCCTGAAGTCGAGAACGGGACGGACATCGCGCAGGGCGTCACCGGCCAGCCCACCTACTTCTCGGGGCGCATCTGCGATACCGAGGGCAAGCCGCTTGGCGGTGCACTCATCGACACCTGGGCGGTGGACGGTGAGGGCTGGTACGACGTCCAGCTCCCCGAGCTCACCGAGATGCAGGTTCGCGCGCGTCTGCGCACGGATCGGGAGGGGCGTTTCGCCTTCTGGACGGTCAAGCCGGTCAGCTATCCGGTGCCAAGCGATGGACCGGTCGGCAGCATGCTGCGCGCCATGGGTCGACATCCTTATCGNNCCGGCGCACATCCACTTCAAGATCTCGGCACCCGGATTCCGTCCGGTCATCACGCATGTGTTCGTGGCCGGCGATCCCTACCTGGATTCGGATGTCGTGTTTGGCGTGAAGAACTCGCTCGTGACGGCTTTCGTTGAGTATCCCCCCGGGAGGGCCCCGGATGGACGCATCATGGAGACTCCGTATATGGTCGCGAATTTCGAGTTCGCGCTCGCGCCCGAGGGCACCTGACGCACAAGGTCGACCTGGCAGGCGAGCGGCACACGGAGTTTTTTTGCCGAGGTCGAGTTCCACGCCGGGCAGAGGAGGCGCGTTGGGC
>PLEY01000180.1 GCA_003136595.1 Burkholderiales bacterium | reverse complement strand
GTCAGAACGCGGGTCTGAGCACGGGTCACAGCACGGGTCACAGCACGCAGGACAGCACGAGATAGAGCCCTCTGGCACGATCCCTTCGCTCGACGGCGTGCGCGCACTCGCGATCGCCCTGGTGTTTCTCGCCCACAGCGGCCTCGAGCGCATCGTGCCTGGGGGTCTGGGCGTCACGATCTTCTTTGTGCTGAGCGGCTATCTCATCACAACCCTAATGCGCATCGAGTACAGGCGCACCGAGCGCATCGGCTTTCGCGCGTTCTACCTGCGGCGTCTCTTGCGTCTCATGCCGCCGCTTGTGCTCGTCATCGCCGTGGCGGGGATCTTCTCGCTTTGCGGCGTGATCGGCGGCGGCTTCACGACCCAGGGCTTCCTCTCGGCCCTTCTCTACTATGGCAACTACTTCGATATCGTCCACGATTTCAACGGCATCCCGGCAGGGCTTGGGGTCCTGTGGTCACTGGCCATCGAGGAGCACTACTACCTGCTCTACCCGCCGCTCGCACTCGTGCTGCTCGGTATTGGTACACGACGCGGCGCGCCCGCGGTGCTGGCCGCGTTGTGCGTGGCGATGCTCGCCTGGCGCTACTGGCTGCTCGGGCACGGCGCCTCGGAGGACTATCTCACCATGGCGACCGACACGCGCGCCGATGCCATCCTGGTTGGCTGCATCATGGGGCTCTGGCATAACCCGCGCCTCGATCCCGTCCGCCCGCCACACCGCGCGCGGGATGGGGCACTGGCGGGGGCGGCCCTCTTTGTGCTCCTTGCAACACTCGTCTATCGCGATGTGGCGTTTCGCCTGACGCTGCGCTACACGCTCCAGGCGGTGGCGGTCGCGCCTCTCATCTACCTGGCTGTCGCGCGTTCCGGGCAATGGCCGTACCGCTGGCTCAATGCACGCCCGCTCGTCTACCTCGGTGCCATCTCCTACACGATATATCTGGTCCACCACGTGATCCTCCTTGGCGTGCTGCGCAACGGGCCGGCGCTAGGCTGGTTCGGGCAGACGCTGGTTGCGGCCCTTCTGACCTGGGCGGTGGCCGAACTGATGCGCCGTGGCGTGGAGGAGCCCTGCGCCCTCTGGCGCCGGCGCCTGCACCAGCGGCTCTTCGTGGACGCGCGGCCCGACGCGCTCGCCAAGGCGACGTCATGAGGGACAGCTCATGAGGGACACCATGAAGGAGGCGCATGCCGCCACGCCGCACGACGCCTCGCCGGAGGTGGCGATCGCCGCCATCCTGCAGCACGGCGGCACGCTCCTCATCGATCTGGACGAGACGCTGTATCTGCGGAACTCGACCGAGGACTTCATTGACTGCACCCATCCACGCCTGCCCGCGTTGCTGGTCCTGCGGGCTCTCGATGTGGTCAAGCCCTGGCGCTGGACCGGAGGCGAGGTCACGCGCGATGTCTGGCGGGTCGGGCTCGTCTTCACGTGTTTCCCGTGGACGGGCCGGTTCTGGGAGGAGCGCGTCGCGGGTCTTGCCGGGCAGTTCAGGAACCAGGCCCTGATGACGGCACTGCACCGCTCGGACACCACACCGATCATCGCGACCTCCGGGTTTCACCGCATCGTCGCACCACTGGTGGCAGCGCTCGGTCTGCCGAACGCCCCGATCATCGCCGCCCGCCTGTCGAGCTTCGCCGACCGGCGCGACGGCAAGCTCTCCCTGACGAGTCAGGCGTTGAGCATGGAGACCATCGGCGAGTCGCTGGTGCTGACCGATTCCGCGCAGGATATCCCGCTGCTCGACGCCTGCGCCCGGCCATTGCGGACCATCTGGCCGGATGCCCAGTACCAGGACGCGCTCGCGAATGTCTATCTGCCCGGCCAGTACCTGACCTATGTGAAGCGGCCTGGCGCGCGCTACATCGTGCGCGGCATCCTCCAGGAGGACTTCGCGTTCTGGATCCTGAGCTCCATTGCGCTCGCGGCCGTGCCGATCGCGCACGTTCTGGGCCTGTTTCTGCTCCTGGTCTCCTTTTGGGCGATCTACGAGCGCGGCTATGTCGACAACGACCTCATCGCCGCGCGTCTGGAAGGCGATCCGAAGTTAAGCCCGGAATTTCGCCGCGGCCATCCGGTCTCCACGCCCATCTGGCAGCCCTGGCTGTGGGCGCTTGGGCTGGGCTTGGCCGGCATCGTCATCCTGCGCTATCCCGGGCTGCCGGAGCCTCGCGATCTGGGCGCCTGGATGGCGGTGCTGCTCGGCACGCACCTCTGGTTCTACCTCTACAACCGGCTCGACAAGGAAAGCCGCGTGTGGATGTTCGCGGGACTGCAGTTCGCGCGCAGTGCCGCATTCGTGGTGCTGGTGCCGATCGTGCCCGTGGGCGCCATGGCGCTCGGGGCCCACGTGCTCGCGAAGTGGGTCCCGTATTACATCTATCGCCTCGCGGGCAAGGACTGGCCGCGCGCACCGTTCCACCTGACGCGTCTGCTTTTTTTCATTGTGCTGGCGGCGCTGCTGGCCTTGACCGCGGGTCCGGGTGCCATCTTCGGCGCGACCGGCCTCGCGCTTCTCGCCTGGAACCTCTACCGCGCGCGTTCTGAACTGGCGGCGGCACTGGGTCGGGCGCGTCGCCTCGACCGGCCGGCGAAAACTTCCCAATCCTCCGAATCGTCAGAGTCCGCCGAATCCTCAGAGTCCTCCGATTCTTCCGGTTCTTCCGAGCCCTCCTCTCCATCCCCTCCCCCGAACTAGAAGCCCCTGATGCCGATCAGCCTGTGCATTGCCACCTACCGCCGGCCCGAGCGGCTTGCGTCGCTGCTTGCCGATCTCGTCGTCCAGACGCTCCTGCCCGAGGAGATCGTGATCGTCGACAACGATCCTAAGGGCAGCGCCCGCGCGGTGGTGGAGGCGCGGCGCGCCCGGGGCGCACCGTGCGCCCTGAGCTACGCCGTCGAGCCGGTGCAGAACATCTCGCTCGCGCGCAATCGCTCGGTGGCGCTCGCGTCTGGCGAGTGGATCGCGTTCATCGACGACGATGAACGTGCGCCCCCCGAATGGCTGGCCCGGCTCGCCGCCGCCGCCCAGGTGCACGCCAGCGATTGCGTGCTCGGACCGGTCGTCCCGGTCGTCCCGGACGCCGCCCCGCGCTGGATCCGCAAAGGCCGCTTCTACGATTGGGCGCGCGCGGCGAGCGGCACGCGCGTCGCCGCCAACCGGCTGCGCTTTGGCAACGTCCTGATACGCGCCTGCTGGATCAAGACCCGCCCTGAGCCCTTCGATCCGCGGTACGGCCAGACGGGCGGTGAAGATGGCGACCTCCTGACGCGCCTCGTCGCCCGGGGGCTTGCGGTCATCTGGTGCGACGAGGCCATCGTCTACGAACCGGTCGAGCCGGGCCGCCTGTCGCTGCGCTGGCTGCTGCTCAGGGCCCTGCGCGGCGGCCAGGATTTCGCGCGCGCGACGCTGCTTGGCCGCTACGGCGTGCTCTCGCCGCTCGGGCGCATGCGCTTCGTCGGCCGCGCCCTCGTGCAGGCGGGGGCGGCGGCACTCCTTGCGCTCACGTCCGTGCCGCTCGGGCGCCACCGGGCGGCGGGCTGGCTCATCAAGCTTGCGGCCAATCTGGGCAAGCTGTCGGCCTGCATGGGAGCGCATTATCGAGAATACCGCGGGGAATACCCCAGCGGATACCAAGGGGACTCACGGGGAAACGCGCCGTGATCACGGCGGCGACGCTGCTCCTCGCGGTGCTCGGTGCACCGCTCGCGGCGATGAGCGTCTATCTCCTCGTGCTGACGCTCCTCTCCGGCGCGCCGCGCGGGGTGGAGCGCTCATCCCGCAGCATGCGCTTTGCCGTCATCGTGCCGGCCCATGACGAGGAAGCCACGATCGAGACGGTGCTCGAGAGCCTCTCCCGGCTGAACTGGCCGCGCACGCGGGTGCGCATCCACGTGGTGGCTGACAACTGCACGGATGGGACCGCGGCGCGCGCGCGGGAGCGGGGAGCCCGGGTCCTGGTCCGCACGGACCCGGAACGGCGTGGCAAGGGCTACGCGCTCGAATCGGCCTTTCGGGACGTGGAGGCTGCGGGCTGGGCCGATGCCGTGGTCGTGGTGGACGCGGATTCGGAGGTCTCGGCCAATCTTCTCGAGGCGTGCGCTGCGCGCCTGGAGTCCGGTGCCCATGCCGTGCAGGTCCATCACCGCGTGCTCAATACCCAGAGCTCCGCGCGCACGCGCCTTCTGACGATCGCACTGACCTGTTTCCACCAGGTGCGCTCGCGCGCCCGGGAGCGCCTCTTCGTGTCCTCGGGCATCCGCGGCAACGGCTGGTGCGTGACCCTGCACCTCCTGCAGAAGATTCCCTACCACGCGTTCTCGCTCGCCGAGGACATCGAATACGGGATACGCCTTGGCCTTGCCGGCCAGCGCGTCCATTACGCCGACGAAGCCTCGGTCGCCGCACTCATGGTCTCCGGAGAAAAAGCCGCCCGCCTGCAGCGCCAGCGCTGGGAGCACGGACGCTTCCAGATGGTGAGGCAAGAGGTCGCGCCGCTGTTTCGGGCCGCGCTCGCCCGGGGTGACGCGGTCTGCCTGGACCTCGCGCTCGATCTGCTCGTGCTGCCGCTCGCAACCATCGCCGCGGGCACGGTCCTCTGGGTCCTGCTCGCCGGCGTCGGCACGGTCTGGAACGCTCACCTTGCGGTCTGGCTCGGACTCGCACTTGGGTCGGCGGCGGCGATTGTGGTCTATGTCCTGCGCGGCTGGCAGCTAAGCGGGCTCGGGGCGCGGGGACTCATCGACCTCCTCTCCGCGCCCGCCTTCATCGTCTGGAAGCTCCTTGTCATGCTGGGCGCCCATGACGCCACCGAATGGGTGCGCACGCGCCGGGAGCCGCCGTGAGGGCGAACCACGAGCGCCATCTCGCGTTCGGCCGGCTCGTCTCGAGCGCGGTCGGCAGCCAGGCGCTCCTGTCAGGCGGCAATTTCATCGTCGGGCTGGTGCTCTTGCGCAGCACGAGCGATGCGCAGTACGGCTACTACATCCTCGCCACCAGTGCGCTGCTGCTCGCGGTGTCGCTGCAGAACGCCTTCTTCAATCCGCCGCTCGCGCGGCGCCTGCCCGGTCTCGACAGCCCGGCGACCACGGCGCTGATCGCGGCGCTCTACCGCGAACAGCGCCGTATCCTGGCCGCAGCCGGCGTGCTTGCCACGGTACTCGCGGGGGCTTTCGGCGTCCTCCGCGGCTTCGAGGACCGCGGCGGCGCCGCGTCGCAGTAACTCTGAGCGGCTGGTCCCGTGCTTGTCGCATAGTCGGTCGAGTCGGTCGATGAGGTCGTCGTCGAGCTGCACGAGCACTNNTCAGCTTCGCCGCCATCGCCGCGGCCTTCGCGACGCTCTACCGGGAATATTTCCGCATGGTGCTCTTTGCCGAACGCCGGGCCTACGAGGTGCTAAAGACCGATGGGCTCTACATGGCCCTCTTCGTTGTCGGTGTTCTGGCTGCGACGCAGACGCGGCTGCCTGCAGTGGGTGCCGTGCTCGCACTGGGCGCCGCCGCCTGGGCTGCGG
>PLEY01000185.1 GCA_003136595.1 Burkholderiales bacterium | reverse complement strand
GATGAAGATCTGCAGCTGCTCGCGAATCTTGACCTGGCCCACGTATTCCTCGAGTGCCTGGGGGCGCAAAGCGCGCTCCACCGCGACCTCGTTGGGGGATGCGGCAAGCGGAGCTACCAGGCGGTCGGTCTCGATCATGGTGTCGCTCTAGCCGCGCGCGAGCGACTTCAAGGCCTGCTTGATGCCATCGGAGACGCCGATGCCGTCGGGTAGCTGCTTGACGGCAAGTGCCGCCTCCTTCTCGGAATAGCCGAGCGCGGTCAGCGCCTTCTGGATGTCCGAGCCCGCGCTCTCCAGCGCCCCGGCCGGCAGGTCGAGATCCGCGCCGAGTTTGCCCTTCAACTCGAGCAGGAGACGCTCCGCAGTCTTCTTGCCGATGCCCGGGACCTGGGTCAGGCGGTGCGCTTCCTGCAAGGTCACGGCCTGCGCCAGATCGGCGACCGAGAGGCCTGAGAGCACCGACAGCGCAGTGCGCGGTCCGACTCCCGAGATCTTGATCAGTTCGCGAAACGCGGCGCGCTCGCTGCCGCTTGCAAAGCCGTAGAGCAACTGGGCATCCTCACGCACCACCATATGCGTGAGCAGGATCACGCGCTCGCCGAGTCCGGGCAGGTTGTAGAAGGTGCTCATCGGCACGTCGACTTCGTAGCCGAGTCCGCTGCAATCAACCACCACCTGCGGCGGATTCTTCTCGATCAGGTTGCCGGCGATTCTGCCGATCATCGCTGTCCTCCACAGCCCGGGCGGGTCCCGCCCGGGGTCCGCCCGCCTGGTCGGCTGCGTGCACCGCCCAAGATCGCTAACCGAGCTGCTTGAGCAGCGTCGCCGCGTCGCTGACTTCGAACTGCCCAGGACCCTCGACGTTGAGCGCCTTGACCACGCCATCGGTCACAAGCATGGAGTAGCGCTGCGAGCGGATGCCCATGCCGCGCGAGGTGAGGTCGAACACCAGGCCGAGTTTCTGGGTGAGTTCTGCCGAGCCGTCGGCCATCATGCGCACCTTGCCAGCGGTCCCCTGGTCGCGGCCCCAGGCGCCCATGACAAACGGGTCATTGACCGAGATGCACCAGATCTCGTCAACACCCTTGGCTCGGAGCGCATCGGCGAGCTCCACGTAGCCTGGAACGTGCTTTGCCGAGCAGGTCGGCGTGAAGGCCCCGGGCAACCCGAAAATCGCGATCGTCTTGCCGCGCACCAGGTCGGCGACCTTGAATGAATTGGGCCCGACGCTGCATCCGTTGCCTTCGACCTCGATAAATTCCTGTAGCGTGCCGTCCGGCAGCTTCGCGCCAATTTCTATGGTCATCGTGGATTCTCCGAAAGAAGTGGGCCAGGCCCTATGATACGCGAGTGCCCCGGTTGCAGAAGCCTAGCCAGTGATGCGACCGGAGCGCATGCGCAAGCCGCGCCGACCCACACCCGGCGCGAGCGTTCTGAGCGCTGCGACCGCGGCGCTCGCGTTGGCGTGGCAGATCGCGCAGGCGAGCGCATCGGCGGCGTCCGGACTGGGAAGTCCTGGGAGCCTCAAGAGTCGTTGCACCATCTGCTGGACCTGGTCCTTGCTCGCCTTGCCATGACCGACGGTCGCCTGCTTGGTCTGCAGGGCCGTGTACTCAGAGACCGGCAGGCCCGCCAGGACCAGGGCGCAGATCGCCGCGCCCCGCGCCTGCCCGAGCAGCAGTGTCGACTGCGGGTTGACGTTGACGAACACCTTTTCGATGGCACTGTGGTCGGGCGCAGCACTGCGGATCACCTCGGCAATGCCCTCGAGGATCGCCGCAAGCCGCGCCGGCAATTCTCCCTCCGGAGTGCGGATGACCCCACTGGTCACATAGCGCAGGCTCTGCCCGTCCCGGTCGACGAGGCCAAATCCCGTGACCCGCAGCCCCGGATCAATGCCGAGGATCCGCACTGTTTTAGGCACCTTCGCAGCCGCACCCATGATCGCCTCGTTACGTCGCCTCGTTACGAAGGGCCGCCTGGGGCGGCGTGCCGGCGCGCCCGCTGCGTTCCCAGGGAGTCAGTGTCGGAAATGGCGCACGCCAGTAAAGACCATCACCACACCGCGCTCGTTGGCCGCCGCGATGACTTCCTCATCGCGCAGGCTGCCGCCCGGATGGATGACCGCCGTGGCGCCGGCATCGACGACGACATCCAAACCATCGCGAAACGGAAAAAAGGCATCCGAGGCCACGGCTGAGCCTAGCAAGGACAGCCCGGCGGCCTCGGCCTTCAGTGCGGCCATGCGTGCCGAGTCGATCCGGCTCATCTGGCCGGCACCGACGCCGAGCGTCATACCCCCCGCGCAGAACACAATGGCGTTGGACTTGACGAACTTCGCCACGCGCCAGGCAAACAGCAGATCGGTGAGCTGCTGGGCGCTCGGGCTCTGGTGCGTGACCACGCGCACATCGGCGGGGCCAAGGTTGGAGAGGTCTGGCGTTTGGACCAGGATACCCCCGCCGATGCGCTTGATGTCGAAGGGATTGCGCCCCGCGCCCAAGGGAACCTCGAGGACGCGCACATTGGGACGCGCAAGAAACGCGGCACGGGCGCCAGGAGCCACTTCCGTGGCGATGACCACCTCGACGAACTGGCCAAGGATGGCTGCCGCGCCCGCCTCGTCCAACGCGCCGTTGAAGGCGATGATGCCGCCAAACGCCGACGTCGGATCGGTCTTCAAGGCCTTGCCATAGGCCTCCGTGGCACTCGCGCCGACGGCCACCCCACAGGGGTTGGCGTGCTTGACGATCACGCAGGCCGGCTCGTCGAAGGTTTTCACGCATTCCCAGGCCGCATCGGCGTCGGCCAGATTGTTGTAGGACAACTCCTTGCCCTGGATCTGCCGGTAGCCCACCAGCAATCCGGGAGCAGGTTCTGGATCACGGTAGAAGGCGGCTTGCTGATGGGGATTCTCGCCGTAGCGCATGTCCTGGACCTTTTCGAACTGCATGCAAAGCCGCTCGGGGAAGAGCCCACGCGCGCCATCCGCGCCAAGCCCGGTCAGATAGTTCGTGATGGCGCCGTCATACTGCGCGGTATGGGCAAACACCTTCTTCGCGAGCGCCAAGCGCGTGGCGGCGGTCACAGCCCCGGCGTGCTCGGCCATCTCCGCCAAGACCCCCGCGTAGTCGTCAGGATCGACCAGCACGGTGACGTCGGCATGATTCTTGGCCGCCGCGCGAAGCATGGTGGGGCCGCCGATATCGATGTTCTCGATGGCCTCGTCAAAGGAACACTCGGCGCGGGCCACGGTCGCGGCGAATGGATAGAGGTTCACCGCCAGGACATCGATGGTGCCGATCGCGTGCTCCTCGAGCGCCGCCTGGTGGGCGGGGTCGGCGCGCCGGGCGAGGATGCCGGCATGGATCCTGGGGTGCAGCGTCTTGACCCGTCCGTCGAGCATTTCCGGAAAGCCCGTGTAGTCGGCGACCTCGGTCACGGCGATACCCTGATCGCGCAGCAGCGTGGCCGTGCCGCCCGTCGATAGGATGCTAAAACCCTGCTCGAGGAGCCCGCGGGCGAAGTCGACGATGCCGCGCTTGTCGGAGACGCTTAGGAGCGCTTGTCTGCTTGGAATCGGCATGGAAAGTCCAGAAGATCGAAATTGCGACCCGAGCGTCTGGGCCGCTGGGTCAAAAGATGATGCGCGCGTCCAGGCCGCCTTGCGGACTCACCGCAGACCCGCCGGGTGTCCATCTAGAGAAGGCCGTGATGCTGCAGCTTCTTGCGTAGCGTGTTGCGGTTGATGCCCAGAATTTCCGCAGCCACAGACTGATTCCCGGAGGCCTGCTCCATGGCCACTTCCAGGATCGGCTTTTCCACCGTCAACACCACCATTTCGTACACATTGTGCGCGGGTTCGCCATCCAAGTCTTTGAAGAATTTCTCAAGGCTCTTGCGCACGCACTCCTCGATGGATTGTTTGCTCATGCCGCAAGTCGCTCCTGTTCATTCAAATCGGGCAGGCAGGCCGAATCGGAGCCCAGACTGGCGAGGTAGGCATCGACAGATTCGAGTTGTTCTGCGCTGGTTTGCAGCAGGTTCATCTGTGCGCGAAAGCGCTCACCGCGAGGCAGACCCTGCACATACCACCCCAGGTGCTTGCGTGCGGTCCGAATGCCGATGAACTCACCATAGAAGGCATAGTGGGCGAGCAGGTGCTCGCCCAGGATGGCGCGCAACTCACCCACGCTTGGGGGCGCAGGGAGGCTGCCGGTGCGCAGGAATTCGGCAACCTCGCGGAAGATCCAGGGCCGGCCTTGTGCGGCGCGACCGATCATGACACCGTCGGCGCCGGTCTCGACGAGGACCGCTTGCGCCTTGTGCGGCGAATCGATGTCACCGTTGGCGATCACCGGAATGCGCACCGCCGCCTTGACCTCCCCGAGCGTCGCGTATTCGGCGCACCCCGCAAAACCGTCGGCGCGCGTGCGCCCATGCACCGTGAGCATCGCCACCCCGACGGATTCCGCCAGCCGTGCGATGCGCACGGCATTGCGATGCTCGCGGCTCCAGCCGGTACGCATCTTGAGCGTCACCGGAATGCCATGCGGGACGCTCACGGCACCCACCACGGCCTCGAGGATCGCGCGGACGAGCGCCTCGTCGCGCAGCAAGGCCGAGCCCGCCGCGACGTTGCAGACCTTCTTCGCGGGGCAGCCCATGTTGATGTCGATGATCTGCGCACCGCGTTCTACATTAAAGCGCGCCGCCTGGGCCAGGAACTGTGGATCGCTCCCGGCGATCTGCACGGCTTTGGGCTCCATTTCGCCCTCGTGATTGATGCGCCGGCTGGTCTTTTCCGAAGCCCACAGGCGCGGATCGGAGGCGGCCATCTCGGACACCGCATAGCCCGCACCCAGACGCTTGCAGAGCTGCCGGAATGGCCGATCGGTGACGCCGGCCATCGGAGCAACAAAGACATTGTTGCGCAGTTCAAAAGCAGCGAGGCGCACGGTCGATTCGGGTGTGAAGGAAGATGAGGTTGCGGGGGGAAGGGGCGTATTTTAGCCGCAAGCAGACCCGACCGACACTGTATACCCATTGCAGGGGCGATTTCCACCACACTGACCCGTGCATTGTCGGGCAAACCACGCAGCGCTTCTAAGTTCATGCGCCCCTTGGGACCGTTGCGGGGGCGCTCGACTGCGCGCGCGGCTAGCGCTGCCCTTCCATCATCTGGCGCGCCAGCACATGACGCGCCGGTCCCACCAGGTCCAGGAAAGCAAGACCCGCGCCTCGCAGCGCAGCAACCGGCGCGAGCCGCGAGGCGAACACGCGCGGCAAGAGATCCGTCATATTCACGGTCGCCGCTCGGTCGATGCGCCGCGCGGCCTTGAATTTCGCCTGGCACGTCAACGGTGCATCAAAGTGCTCGACAAGAAGCGTGGCGAGGCTGTAGGCGTCGCGCAATCCCAGGTTCAGGCCCTGGCCTGCGACCGGGTGCAAGGTCTGGGCCGCATTGCCGATTGCAAATTCGCGAACCCTGGCGATGTCGCGGCGCGCATTGAGCCCGAGAGCATAGGTGCTGCGGGGCCCCACGGACAGGAATGCGCCCAGTCGATCGCCGAAGGTGCTGTGGAGCTCGTCCAGGAAGGCCGCCTCATCGAGGGTGGAGCGGCGCACCGCATCGGTGGGTTTGCAGCACCAGACCAGGGCGAGGCCACCTGGTGCCTCGAGATCACACGGCAACAGCGCGATCGGTCCGTCCGTGGTGAAGCGCTCCCAGGCGACACCCGGCTGGGGGAGCGCACAGGTGACCTGCGCTGTGATGGCCGTCTGCCCGTAGTCTCGATGGATCGACCCGGGGTCCTGTAACTCATACAGGCCGCCTTCGGCGTGCACCAGGTAGGCCGCATCCAGGGTCTCGCCGCTGGCGAGCACGACGCCCAGTGAGTCCCCACGCGGTTCGGTGCGAACGACCCGCGCGCCACGCTCTACGCTGATCCCGGCCCGGCCAAGGGCGGCATGCAGGGCTTCGACGAGTTCCCCGTAGCGCACGACGTGCCCGAGAGCGGCCAGCCCATAGTCCTCTTTCTGGATCAGGGTGCGACCCCAGGCGCCGCGCTGGGAGACGTGGATCTTGTGGATAGGCGTGGCGGCGTGAGCCGGCCATGCCCCGGCGCTCTCCAGGAGCGCACGACTGGCTTCCGAGAGCGCGAGAAGGCGGGCGTCGGCTGCCGCGCTCTGTGCATCGCGGGCGTCCAGGAGCAGGATGCGGCCGGCGTCAAGCCCGAATTGGGCGAGCAAGAGGCCCGTGAGCGTGCCGACGGGGCCTGCGCCTGCGATTACGAGCCGCGAGGTGGTCATCGTCCCGGGGCTATCGGCGCATGATTTCTTCGATCGCGGCGACGGTCTTCGGCACGCCGCTCGTGAGCAGTTCGCAGCCCGCGGCCGTGACGACGGCGTCGTCCTCGATACGGATGCCCTGATTCCAGAAAGGCTCGGGGACGCCGTCTGCGGGACGCACGTAGAGACCGGGCTCGATCGTCAGGACCATGCCCGGAACAAGCCTGCGCCACTCGCGCACGGCGCTGGGATCGGGGCTCGCTGCGGGTTCACGATAGTCCCCGGCGTCATGAACATCGAGCCCCAGCCAGTGGCCGGTGCGGTGCATGTAGAACTGTCGGTAGCGTCCCGACTCCAGCACGCCATCAAGGCTGCCCAGAAGCAGACCCAGGTCGATCATCCCCTGGGCGAGCACGGCTGTCGCCGCATCGTGCGGCTCGTTCCATGCCGCGCCCGCGCGCGTGGCGCGGATGGCGGCTTCCTGGGCGGCGAGCACGACCTCGTAGAGGTCCCGCTGGGGTGCGCTGAAGCGGCCACTGACGGGGAAGGTGCGCGTGATATCCGAGGCGTAGCCGTCGAGTTCGCAGCCGGCATCGATGAGCAGCAGGTCGCCTGCCCGCAGCAGCTGGTCGTTGTGCGCGTAGTGCAGCACGCAGGCGTTCGCGCCGCCGGCGACGATCGAGCCATAGGCGGGGGCCTGCGCCCCGCGACGCCGGAACTCGGCCAGGATCTCCGCCTCGATCTCGTACTCCTTCATGCCCGCATGGGTTGCGCGCATGGCGCGCTCGTGCGCATGCGCGGAGATCTCGGCTGCGGCCCGCATTGTCGCAAGCTCGCCATCGTCCTTGATGAGACGCATCTCCCCGATCAGGGCACGCACGTCGACGACGGTGGACGGTGCAAACATGCCGCTGCGGCTCTGGGCCCGCACGGCCCCAAGCCACTGCTGCACACGCAGATCGAACTCGGGATGCGCACCCCAGCCGTAGTACAACGCCGGCTGATTGCCCATGAGCCGTGGCATTTCTGTGTCGAGGTCCTCGATGGGTAGCGCGCGCGCGATGCCAAAGGCTCTGGCAGCTCCCTCGGGTCCGTAGCGAAAGCCATCCCAGATTTCGCGCTCGGCATGCTTGCTGCGGCAAAACAGGATCGTCTGCGCGGGTTCCGAGGCGACCAGGACCAGTATCGCCTCGGGCTCGGGAAATCCCGTCAGGTAGAAGAAGTTGCTGTCAAATCGAAACGGGAAGGTGTTGTCCGCATTGCGGGTCATTTCGGCGGCCGTCGGCAGGATCGCGACGCCGCCCCCCTTGGCGCGCATCTCGCCGATGAGCCGGCCGCGGCGCGCTTGATAGGTTGCTAAATCCATGGGGTTTGGGACCTGTGAGGGCGAAACCTGGAGTTTACGCCCGGCCCTCGCGGTCTGCCGGAGCGGCCGGGGTGCGGTTGGCCACGGCCAGGTCCTGGGCGGTGCCGATGTTGTGCCAGGCGCCCTGAAAGAGCTCACCCGTGACCCGCCCCTGCCGCACGTGTTCGTAGGCCCAGGGGAAGAGCTTGACCCTCTGGCCACGGGGCACGCCGGCAAAGGCCCGCGGGTGGAACACGGCGATATTGGCATACGTCAGGTGCGGCTCGGCCAGGGTCACTTCGCCCGTGGCCGCAAGGCCCATGTCGCCCTGCGGATGCCAGGCCGGATTCTCGACCAGAACGAAATGAGCCCAGTGCAGTGCCCGGGGTTTGTCCAGGGCTTCGACGACAGGCGCGAGCCTCGCGTAGTCGAAGTCCGTGTGGATGTCCGCCGAGACCACGAGAAAGGGTTGGGACCCGAGCGCAGGCAGTGCCGCGACAATCCCGCCCAGGGTTTCGAGTGCTTGGCTTTCGCGCGAGTACTGGATGCGTGCCCCATGGCGCGAGCCGTTCCCGAGATGGCTCTCGATCTGCGCCCCAAGCCAGGCGTGGTTGATGACCAGGTCCGGGTAGCCTGCCTTGACGAGACGCTCGATCTGCCAATCGATGAGCGTCTTGCCCTTTACCGTCGCGAGCGCCTTGGGGGTGCTGTCGGTCAGTGGGCGCAGGCGCTCGCCCCGACCGGCGGCTAGGATCATGGCGTGCATCCTGATATGCAGCCGGAGGCTAGAACGTGTAGCCGACCTGCGGCGCGCGCGCCTGAAGGCGGTCGAGCAGGCGCAGCAGGGGGAGGAATTCCCGATAGCGCGCGGCCACCGTGCGGGTATAACCCAGCACCGCCGGCAGGTCCTTGAGGTAATTATCCTTGCTGTCGCGGTGGTAGAGGCGTGCAAAGATGCCGAGGACCTTCAGGTGGCGCTGTAGTCCCATCCACTCGAAGTCCCGCCAGAACTCCCCAAAATCGGTGGGCATGGGCAGGCCCGCGCGGCGCGCGAGTTCCCAGTAGCGCACGCACCAGTCGAGCACCCGCTCCTCGTCCCACACGACGTAGGCGTCGCGCAACAGGGACACCAGGTCGTAGGTGATCGGCCCGACTACGGCATCCTGGAAGTCGAGGATGCCCGGGTTGCCGCGGGCCGCACCGGCTTCGAGCACCATCAGGTTGCGTGAATGGAAGTCACGGTGCACGGCCACCTGGACCTGGGCCAGCGCACGCGCCTCGAGCACCCTGAAGGTCGCCTCGAGCATCTGCTGCTCGGACTCGCTTGGGGCATGGCCGAGGTGTCGCCCGAGATACCATTCCGGGAACAGCATGAGTTCCCGGCGCAGCACCGGTTGCTCGTAGCGGGGCAAACGGTCCCGATCGGGAAGCATCTGGATCTGCACGAGTGCGCGGAGCGCATCCCGGTAGAGGGCATCGGCCGTGGCCGCCGTCAGCGCGCTCAGGTAGGTCGATGCGCCGAGGTCGGAGAGCAGAAGAAAGCCCTGGCCGAAATCGGCGCCGAGCACCGCTGGCACCGACACGCCCGCGCTCGCGAACAGCTGCCCGACCTCGACGAAGGTCGCCACGTTCTCGCGCTCCGGAGGCGCGTCCATCACGATCAGCGAGCCCTGTCCGGGGTCGCCGATATCGACCCTGAAATAGCGACGAAAGCTGGCATCGCTCGACGCGGGCCTGAGTGTTGCCGGGCGCAACAGCAGCTGCGGGTCAAGGTGGTGCAACCAGGAGACCAACTGGCTGCGTCGCGGATCGTTCGGGGTGGGGTCAGTGGTTGCGGCTGGCATCACGCACTTGTTGCTGTGGTTGCTGATTCGGTCAAGACCGTCCGAGCCGGCCCGGCCACGCTGGGCGGCGCTGGGCGGGTGAAAAAGCGCATGTCCTATAATAGCCCATCGTTACCCTGCCGCCTGCGGCGCGAATCGCGCCACGCTCCGATGCACCCAAAAGCGATTCGACCGACCTTCTCCGACGCGCCCAGGAATCGCCTGGCCGGCTCTGCTGGCGGGGCGCTGTGCTGGCTCATCTCCGCCGCCGCGCTGCTGCCCGTGGCCGCGGACGCCCAGGACGGCCTGCAGCTCAATTCCACCGAGGGCCTGCAGCTTAACCAGTCCCAGGAGGGCCTGCACCTCAAGTCCCAGCCGGATCTGATCGACACCAAGGGGTATCCCAAAGAGGCGACGCCGAATTTCGGTATCGCCGACCGGATCTCCGGCCAGACCGACTCCGACACGCTTTTGGAGGGACATGCCGAGTTGCGCCACACTGACGAGAACATCAAGGCCGACACCATCCACTACTTCCAGGTGGAAGACGAATTGCTCGCCACCGGCTCGGTGCGCCTGTACCAGCATGGCGACATTTATGTGGGCCCGGAACTGCATCTGCACCTCGATGACGACCATGGCTTTTTCATCGCGCCCACCTATGCGTTTGGCACGACCGGCAGCCGCGGCTATGCCGACCGCATCAATTTTTTTGATCGCAGCCATTCGGAACTGATCAATGCCGTCTACACCACCTGTCCCCCGGGGGACTATGAGTGGTATCTGACGGCCGACGTAATGCGGCTCGACGAAGACCTGAAGGAGGGGAAGGGCACGAACTCGGTCCTCTACTTTGAGGGACTGCCGATCCTGGCCTCGCCGTATCTGACCTTCCCGCTGTCTGTGGAGCGCAAGAGTGGTTTTCTGCCGCCCTCGTTTAGCCTCGTGTCCACCAACGGCGGGGAATTCATCCTGCCCTACTACTGGAACATTGCGCCGAACTATGACATGACGATCATTCCCAACTACATGACCAAGCGCGGTCTGCAGGTGGGTGAGAACTTCCGTTATCTGGATCCGAACAACAACGGCTATCTGCGCTTCGAGGGCATCGACGACGAGGACACGCGGTCGTTCCGGTATTCCGAGGCCTTGCTCGACTACTGGCATGGCACCGGGCCGCTGGCCGGCTTCTCGGGGGTCTTGAATTTCAACAAGGTCTCCGATCCCTATTATTTCAATGACTTCTCGCGGACCTTTGCGAGCGCCTCGACCCGGACCCTGCCGCGCGATGCCGAGATCAGCTATGGCTCGACCTACTGGACGGCCACGCTGCGCACGCTGAGCTACCAGACGCTCGAGCAGACCGGCAGCTACATCACGCCGCCCTACAACAAGGAGCCGGAACTTTTCTTCCACGCCGCCCGGCTCGACTACGGCGGCTTTGACTTCAGCTTCGATGCCGACATCACCCGCTTCTCGAGCCCGGGTCTGGAGGGGGGCGACCGTTTTGTATTCAATCCGAGCGTCGCCTATCCGATCGTGGGCCCCGGGTATTTCCTGACACCCAAGCTGTCCTTCAATTCGACCACCTACAACCTGAACAACGTGCCGGCCGGCCTGTCCGCGGGCGTCACACGCGATCTGGCCACCTTTAGCATCGATTCGGGGCTGATATTCGAGCGCGACACGGAGATCTTCGACCAGGACTACCTGCAAACGCTCGAGCCGCGGCTTTTCTACGTGAAGCGACCCTACCGGAACCAGAGCACGCTGCCGAACTTTGACAGTGGCGTGCCGGATGACAATTTTTCCCAACTCTTCGCCGAGAACAACTTCGTCGGTTACGATCGCCTCGCCGATGAAAACCAGTTGACCGCTGCGGTCACGACACGCCTTCTGAATCCGGAGAACGGCGTCGAGGTGTTGCGTGCGGCGATCGGTGAGCGCTTCTATCTGAGTGACCAGCTCGTGACCCTGCCGGGCGGGTCAGGGGTGCCTGGGGGCACGCCTGTCAACGCCGGGCAGTCAGACTTCCTCGGGGCCGTCACCGGCCAGATCGCGCCGCATCTCTCGGCGGACACGGGCTTTGACTACAGCTCCACTGCCGGCGGCATGCTGCGCTCAAACATCGGCATGGCCTGGGCGCCCGAGCGCACCGAGGAATTGAGGATCGAATACCGCTACCTGCGCGGCCAGTTCGATCAGTTCGATGTCTCAGGGCAATGGCCGCTCGGTGGCGGCTTCTACGGCGTCGGACGCGTCAACTACTCGTCGCGCGACCGGGAGGTGGTGCAGGCTCTGGGGGGGATCGAGTACAAGGGCTGCTGCTGGGTGCTGCGCGTGTTTGCCCAGCACTATGTGACGGGGCTTGCAACCAGCTCGACGTCGGTCTTCATGCAGCTTGAGCTGGACGGCTTCTCCCAGATCGGTGCGAATCCCCTTGATATCCTAAGGCGCAATGTCACGGGCTACCAGAACATCCTGACTCCGCCGCCGCCGGTCTCGCCGTTTATCAATTACGAGTGACACCGGCNNTGAGCGGCTCCGGTGCCCGGGCGAGGCCTCGTCGCCGCTTTTTCACCCGGCCCGCGCGGCTGCTGCGAGGATGTAAGATTCGGGTAGCATGGCGCATCGCAAACCTGAGCCCAGAGCGGGATCGATTCTGGCCATCTCACCGAGAGGTTTTCGAGCCTCGCAAAGGTGATAAAATTGCCTAAACAAAACATCGACTTAGAGCAATTTCAGCTCGCCCGTCACCCTAACGAGTAAACCATGTCCAATGCACTTCCGAACCACCGCCGCTTAACCCATTTCGTAGTGGGTCTAAGCCTTGCGGCCCTCGCCTGCCCCGCCAGGGTGTGGGCCCAGGCGGAGACCCCGCCCAAACCCGCGGCCGCCGCCGCGGCAGCACCCGCAGCCGCCGCGGCAGGAGCGGCGCCCGCGACAGCCGCGACGCCGGCCGCACCTCCGGCACCCACGGCGGCCCCTGCGGCTACCCGCCCTGCCGAGGCCTCCGGGCTGCTTGCCGACCGGATCGTGGCCGTCGTCAATGACGAGATCATCACGCGTAATGAGTTGCGCACGCGCGTGTCCGAAGTCAAGCGCGCGCTCGCCCAGCAGGGCACCGCCCTGCCTCCTCCAGACGTGCTCGATCGGCAGGTGCTCGAGCGCATGATCGATGAGCGCGCCGAACTGCAGGAAGCCAAGGACACGGGAATCCGCGTCGAGGACGCCATGGTGGATCGTGCAATCGGACGCATGGCAGAGCAGAACAATATGCCGCTTGCAGCGTTTCGGCAGCGTGTCGAGCGCGACGGCACGCCCTACGCGGTGTTCCGCGATGAAATCCGTGATCAGATTGCCATGTCACGACTGCGCGATCGCGAGGTCGACAGCACCGTACAGGTGAGCGAGGGTGAGATCGACAACTTTCTTGCCGAGCAGACCGGCGGCGACGTGAACGCACAGGAATTGCATCTGGCCGAGATCCTGGTCCGGGTTCCCGAGCAGGCGACCGCTGACCAGATCGAGGCCGCACGCAAGAAGGCCGACGACGTCTACGGTCAGGCGCAAGGTGGCGGCGATTTTGCCAAGCTTGCTGTGAGCTACTCCGATGCCCCCGACAACCTCACAGGTGGCGACATGGGTTGGCGGCTGCAGGAACGCTATCCGCAGCTGTTTCTCGATGCCGTCACGGACCTGTCGGCCGGACAGGTGGCCAAGCCGGTCAAGAGCCCGAACGGATTTCATATCCTGAAGCTCGTCGGTCGCCGCAAGGCCGTGATCGGCAAGACGCCATTTGCCGCCGTGACCCAGACGCACGTGCGCCACATTCTCCTGCGCGTCAACGAGGTGATGTCCGCGAACCAGGCCCGAGCGCGGCTGGCCGACATCCGGGAGCGGATCGTGGCGGGGAAGGCGACGTTCGAGGAGATGGCAAAATCCTACTCGGCCGATGGCAGCGCCTCGCGCGGCGGTGATCTGGGCCAGATCTATCCGGGCGACACCGTCCCTGAATTCGAGCGCACGATGAATGCGCTAAAGCCGGGCGAGATCAGCGAGCCCACCGAGACGCCCTTCGGGATGCACCTGATCCAGGTGATCGATCGCAAGTCGGAACCCCTGCCGGACGAACGCCTGCGCCAGATGGCGCGTCAGGCGCTGCGCGAGCGCAAGGCCGATGAGGCCTTCCAGGACTGGTCGCGCTCGATCCGTGACCGGGCCTATGTCGAAATGCGGCTCGACGACCGCTAGTTGACAAGGGCCCGGCTATGGTTTCGGGCGCGCCGATCGAAGCGGCNNTTGAATCCGAGGCTGGGCCGAGGACTGGGGATGAGGCCGGGCCGAACCTCGCACCCACCATCGCCCTGACCACCGGCGAGCCTGCCGGAGTCGGCTGCGAGATCGCCCTTGCGGCAGCGGGTGAATTCCTGCGCGCGAGGCCGGGCATGCGCGTGGTCCTGGTCGGCGACCGGCGCCTCATCGAGATGCGTGCCCAGCAGATCGGCGCGCAGCAGGCCTTGACAGGCTGGCGGGCGGACCTGCCTCCGGCCGAGCCCTGTCTCGAGGTCATGGATGTCCCCCTGGCCGTCGCCGCACGGGCGGGCCAGCTCGACGTCCGCAACGCCCCCTACGTGCTTGCCACGCTCGATGCCGCGATCGATGGTGCTCTGGCCGGACGGTTTGCCGCGCTCGTCACCGCTCCGGTGCAAAAGAGCATCATCAATGCCGCGGGCATCGCCTTTAGCGGCCATACCGAGTATCTCGCAGCCCGCACCGGTGCGCCGCACGTCGTGATGATGCTTGTCGGTGGTGGCCTGCGCGTCGCGCTTGCGACCACCCATCTGGCGCTGCGCGACGTGGCGGCTGCGATCACCCCCGAAGGCCTCGACCTCACCTTGCGCGTTCTGGCGCATGATCTGCGCAGCCGCTTCGGGCTGGCGCGCCCGCGCATCCTGGTGTGCGGGCTTAATCCGCACGCGGGCGAGGCGGGTTATCTCGGGCGCGAGGAGATCGACACCATCGAGCCGGCCCTGCAGCGCGCGCGGGCGGGGGGTCTGGACGTCGTGGGCCCGCTGCCTGCGGACACCCTCTTTCAGGCCAAGTATCTGGACGGCGCCGACGTGGTTCTCGCGATGTACCACGATCAGGGTCTGACGGTCCTGAAATACGCGAGCTTCGGCCGCGGCGTGAACGTGACGCTTGGCCTGCCGATCATCCGCACCTCGGTCGATCACGGCACCGCCTTGGACCTGGCGGGGACCGGCCTTGCGGATGCGGGCAGCATGCGGGTCGCGCTTGAGACCGCGGCGGCCATGATCGGGGCCGGCCGGTCCCCGCTTGCCCGCGCGGCATGAAGCACGTTGCGCGCAAGCGCTTCGGCCAGAATTTCCTCGTCGATCGCGGCGTCATCGACAGGATCATCGCGGCCGTGGCACCGGCAGCAGGCGACATCCTGGTCGAGATCGGACCGGGGCTCGGAGCCCTCACCGACCCGCTGCTCGGTGCGCTGCCGGGGGGCGCGTTGCATGTCATCGAACTCGACCGGGATCTCGCTGCGCGCCTCAAGGAGCGTGCCAGCAGGGTGGACGGCCTGTCGGCAGGACTTCACGTCCACGAGGCCGACGCCCTGTCGTTCGACTTTGGAGCCCTGGCCGGCCCATCCGGTGGGTTGCGTATCCTCGGCAATCTGCCCTACAACATCTCCTCGCCGCTTTTGTTTCATCTGAAGGAGTGTGCGTCGTGCGTCGTCGATCAGCACTTCATGCTGCAACGCGAGGTGG
The DNA here is from genome assembly GCA_003136595.1 of Burkholderiales bacterium. Lineage (GTDB taxonomy): Bacteria > Pseudomonadota > Gammaproteobacteria > Burkholderiales > Burkholderiaceae_D > BOG-994. The sequence goes on along the minus strand of PLEY01000185.1, from coordinate 12,293 downwards.
TCGAGCGCATGGTGGCACTGCCCGGCAGTCCAGCCTACGGCAGGCTCTCGGTGATGCTGCAGGTGTCCTATGCGATGGAGCCGCTCTTCGAGGTCGCACCCGAGGCGTTCGAGCCGGCACCCAAGGTTCACTCGGCAGTGGTGCGCATGGTGCCGCTTGGCAAACAGGCGGCGACCATTCTGGATCGGGACGGCTTTGCCAATCTGGTCCGGCATGCCTTCTCGCAGCGCCGCAAGATGCTGCGCAACACGCTCGCCGAGTTCGACCGTGTCGTTCCCATGAGTGCCTACGGGCTTGATCCCAGCGCGCGTGCTGAGACGATTGCTCCAGATAGCTATGTCGCCTATGCCAATGCGCTCAGCCGCGCAGGCTAGCTGCGCCCACGGCGTGGCATGCGTGGTCGTCCCTAGCGCTGGATCAGCTCAATCTTGTAATGGTCGGGGTCCTCGACGAAGGCGATCAGGGTGCTGCCACCCTTGACCGGCCCGGCTTCCCGTGTGACGGTGCCCCCGGCTGCCTTGATTGCAGCGCACGACGCGTAGACATCCTCCACCTGCAAGGCGATATGACCATAGGCGGTGCCGAGTTCATAGGATGCGACCCCATGGTTATAGGTCAACTCGATCTCGGCCTGGTCCGGATTCGCCGCGTATCCGACAAAGGCGAGCGAATATTTCTGCTCGGGCCGCTCGGTCGTACGCAAGAGCTTCATGCCGAGCACGCGCGTATAGAAGTCGATCGACTTCTCCAGATTTCCAACCCGTAACATGGTGTGCAACATTCGCATGGCAGTCCTTGGTGTGAGTTCCCCGGCAGGCGCCGCATCTGCCTAGAGAACAGGTAGAAGCTCGTTTGGAGGATCTTGCAGATGCGCCCGGGCGGCCTCGAAGCCGGGCAGGATCTGGGCCACGGTCCGCCAGAATCCCGGACCATGGTTCATCTCTTTCAGATGCGCAAGTTCATGGGCGACGACATAGTCGATCGAGGACATCGGAAAGTGGATCAGGCGCCAGTTCAGGAGGATCCGACCGTCGGCGCTGCAACTCCCCCAGCGGGTTGCCGCCGAGGAGAGCCGCAATGCGCGGTGGCGCACCCCAAGGCGTGCCGCATAGAATTCGAGCCTCTCGGCGAAGATGCGCTTGGCTTCGCCTTGCAGCCAGCCCTGGACACGGTCCTTGACCTGCTGGTGGCCGGCCGAGGGCGGCAGGCACAGGATGAGGCGGCGCGTCTGCGCTTCGAACTCCACGGCAGCCCCGGTCTGGCTGCCGCTCGCCAGACACAGTGTGAGTGGCGAGCCCAGATAGGGGAGTGTGCCGCCGTGCTCCCAGCGCACCCTCGGCACCGAGCGGCGTCGCTCCTGCATCTCTGCGGTCTTGGCGATGATCCAGCGTTCCTTCTCGCGGATCGCCGCGTCGATCTGGGCCTGCGTCACCCAGCGCGGCGCCGTGACCGTCAGACCAAGGTCGTCCACCACGAAGCCGATGCTGCGCCGGCGCGAACGCTTCAGGCGATAGTCGCGCAGACGCCCACCCAACAGGATGAGCCGGGCCTTCTCCGAGGGGGCGGCCGGCGTACGCGGTTCTTCAGGGAACAGGAGTGGTAACTCGAACTGCAGTGCGAGGGGGTCTGAACCGGCGTTGTGCTTACGGGTTCGCGTCGGCATAGGCCTGCGGGCTGATGCGCCGCATCTCGGTCTCGATCCAGGATTCTACCTTGGTGCAAAGCTGTTCGGGGGTCAAGCCGGAGGACGCGATCGCGGGCCCGATCGAGACCGTGATCAGTCCGGGCTTCTTGATGAAACTGTTGCGCGGCCATACCTCCCCGGCATTGTGCGCAATCGGCACGACCGGCACGTTCAGGCGGATCGCAAGCCTTGGCCCGCCTGTCTTGTAGCGGCCAACGCGGCCCACCGGGATGCGCGTGCCCTCGGGGAACATGATGATCCAGCGCCCTTCGGCGAGGCGCTGTCCGCCCTGACGGACCACCGACTCGAAGGCATCCATGCCGCGCGCGCGATCGATATGGACCATGCGCAACAGGGCGATGCCCCAGCCGAAGAAGGGCACGTAGTGGAGTTCGCGCTTGTACACGTAGCACAGTTCGCGCGGCATGATGCACGGGTAGAAGAGGGTCTCCCATGCCGACTGGTGCTTCGACAAGATGATGCAGGCTCCGTCCGGCAGGTTCTCCATGCCCTGGACCTGGTAGCGCATGCCGCACAGGACCCGTCCTGCCCAGATGGACAGGCGCGGCCAGATCATGGTCAGCCGGTAGCGGACATGCAAGGGGAAGAAGGCCCACACCAGGCAACCCAGGGCAACCGGAACAACGGTTATGACCTGGAACAGTGCGAACAGCAGCGAGCGCAGCAGCAACATCCTAACCATGCCCCTGGCGCTCGACCAGGTGCGCGACCGCCTGGGCCAGGTTGTCGAACACCAGGGTGCCGGGCGGGACCTTGCCATCGGACTCGACCCGCGCCCCCTTGCCGGTGCGCACCAGGATCACCTCACAGCCCGCGGCAATGCCGGCGGCGAGGTCGCGATCCGAGTCGCCGATCATGGTGGTCTGCGCGAGTTCGACGCCGAAGCGCTGGGCGATCTGCTGGAACAGCCCGGGCTTGGGCTTGCGGCACTCGCACTGGTCTTCAGGCGTGTGCGGGCAGAAGAACACCGCATCGATGCGTCCGCCCACGGTCGCAAGCGCCCGGTGCATCTTGGCGTGCATCACGTTTAACGCGTTCATGTCGAACAGACCGCGCCCGATGCCGGACTGGTTGGTCGCGACCACGATCCGGTAGCCGTTCTGGTTCAGGCGCGCGATGGCATGAAGACTGCCCGGGATCGCCTGCCATTCGTGATGCGACTTGACGTATTCGTCGCTGTCCTCATTGATGACCCCGTCCCGATCGAGGATGATGAGTTTCATGATCAGGCCGCGAGCTTGGACAGGTCGGCGAAGCGGTTCATGAGCCGGTAGAGCTCGCCCAGGAGGGCGAGCCGGTTACGGCGCAGGCTGGCGTCGGGGGCCATCACCATCACGTGTTCGAAGAAATCGTCGACCGGGGCGCGCAGCGCCGAGAGCGACTTCAGCATGGCAGTGTAGTCAGCGCTCGCAAACTGCCGCTCGGCGAGCGGCCCGAGCTCGCCGAGCGCGGCGGCAAGGTGTTTCTCGGCAGGCTCGATGAGCAGCGCCGGCTCGATGGCCTGCGCGGTCCCTTCGGACTTCTTCAGGATGTTGCCGATGCGCTTGTTGGCTGCCGCAAGGCTCGCCGATTCCGGCATCAATGCGAAGCTGCGCACCGCCTGCAGCTGCTCCGGCAGCACATCGATGCGCTCCGGCCCAAGGCTGACGAGCGCCTCGACTTCGGCGACGCTAAAGCCCTGCTCCCGCAAGAGCGTGCGCAGGCGCTCGGACAGGAACTCGCGGAGCGGCACGCGCGGATCTTTCATGCCGGCAACGCCAGCAAAGACGCCGTGCGCGGCTTCAAGGAGTGCGCCCAGCTCCAGGGGCAGCCGGTGCTCGACCAGAATCCGCAGGACGCCCAGGGCGCCGCGGCGCAGCGCATACGGGTCGCGATCGCCGCTCGGGACGTTACCGACCCCGAACATGCCGACCAGCGTCTCGAGCTTGTCGGCGAGGGCGACGCAGATGCCCACGCGCGACTTGGGCAGCAGGTCACCGGCAAAGCGCGGCCGGTAGTGCTCCTCGATCGCCTCTGCGACATCCTCGGGCTCACCATCGTGCAAGGCATAGTAGCGACCCATGATGCCCTGGAGTTCCGGGAACTCGCCCACCATGTCGGTGACCAGGTCGGCCTTGGCAAGCAGCGCCGCGCGCTCGACACGCTGGACGAGCCCGGCATCGGCGCCCAGACGCAGAGCGATCACCTGCGCGAGCGCCGCGACGCGCCTCGCGCGCGCGCCGACGCTGCCCAGAAGCTTGTGGTAAACAATCTTCTCCAGCGCCGGCAGGCGCTCTAGAAGTGTCTTCTTCTGGTCCTGCTCGAAGAAGAACTTCGCGTCCGACAGCCGGGCCCGCAGGACCCGCTCGTTGCCGGCGATGATGAGCGAGGCGTCGTCGCTCGCGATGTTCGAGACCAGAAGAAAGTGATTCTGCATGGCGCCCCGGCTGTCGGTCAGGGCGAAGTAACGCTGATTGCGCTGCATGGTCAGGACAAGGCACTCCTGCGGCACGGCCAGAAAGCCGTGTTCGAACCCGGCGCGATAGACAAGCGGCCACTCGACGAGGGCAGTGACCTCGTCGAGGAGCTCGTCGGGCATCAGCACGGTCAAGTCCTGGGCTGCACGCAAAAGCTGCTCGCGGATCGCCGTGCGCCGGTCCTCGAAGCTCGCCACCACGCGCCCCGACTCATGCAAGGTCTTGATGTAGGCGTCCGCCGCGGGGATGAGAAGGGGGCCCGAGGAGAGAAAGCGATGGCCTCGGGTGACGCGGTCGGCCGCGAGGCCAAGCGCCGAGATCGGCACCACGTCCTCCCCCCAGAGGGCGATGAGCCCGCGCGCCGGTCGCGCAAACTGGACGGTCTTCTCGGTGCTCGTGCCGGCATTGATCTGGTAGCGCATGACCTTCGGCGCGGGCAGCTTCGCGAGCGTCTCGGCGACGGCGTTCTGAAGACACTGCGCCAAGCTCTGGCCGCTCGCGAGATGGCTGTAGAAAAAGGTTTCGGTGCGCCCGTCGGCGGCCCGCTCCAGCTCGGCAAGTCCGACGTGTTCGAGCTTCAGTTGGGCAAGCTTCTTCTGCAATGCGGGGCTCGGTGCACCGTTCGCATCGAGTGCTACTGCAACCGGCATGATTTTTTCTCGGACCATGCGATCGGGTGAGCGGCCCAGGACTTGGGAGATGTGGACCGCAAGGCGCCGGGGTGTGGCCAGCGGGGTCACCCGGCTATCGGGGGCCAGGAACTGGCCGGCGCGCAGTGCCGCCGCGATGCCGGTGGCGAAAGCCTGGCTGAGCACCGGCAATGAGCGCGGCGGGAGTTCTTCCGTCAGTAGCTCGACGAGAAGCGTGCGCGCACTCATGGCGCAGACTCGGCGGGTACCGCCTGCCTGCCAGCCGGGCACATCGGAAAGCCAAGGCGCTCGCGCGATGCGTAATAGCTCGCCGCCACGCTGTGCGCGAGTGTCCGGATCCGTCCCATGTAGCCGGTGCGCTCGGTCACGGAGATCGCCCCGCGCGCATCGAGCAGGTTGAAGGTGTGATTCGCCTTGAGCACCATCTCGTAGGCGGGCAGCGCCAGATTCTCCTGCATGAGGCGCTTGGCCTCGGACTCGAAATCCCCGAACTGGCGCAGCAGCAACTCCGCATTGCTCTGCTCGAAATCGAAGAACGAGGCCTCGACTTCGTTCTGGTGGAACACGTCCCGATAAGTGAGCGTCTGGGGCGCGCTGGCGTCGCCCCACTGCGTGTAGGCGAGGTCATAGACGTTGTCGATGTCCTGCAGGTACATCGCCAGCCGCTCGAGACCATAAGTGATCTCGCCCATGGTGGGATTGCACTCGAGGCCGCCGACCTGCTGGAAGTAGGTGAACTGGGTGATCTCCATGCCGTTCATCCAGACCTCCCAGCCGAGCCCCGCCGCTCCGAGCGACGGGTTCTCCCAGTCGTCCTCAACGAAGCGGATGTCGTTCTTCTTCAGATCGATGCCCAGCGCTGCGAGTGAGCCGAGGTAGAGATCGACGATGTCGCTCGGCGCGGGCTTGAGCACGACCTGAAACTGGTGATGCTGGTGCAGGCGATTCGGGTTCTCTCCATAGCGCGCATCCTTCGGGCGGCGGCTCGGCTGGACATAGGCGGCCCTCCAGGGCTCGGGGCCGAGCGCATGCAGAAAGGTGGCGGTATGCGAAGTGCCGGCGCCCACTTCCAGGTCGATCGGCTGCAATAGGGCGCAACCGCGCTCGCCCCAATAGCTCTGCAGCGTCAGGATCGTTTGCTGGAAAGTGAGCATGGGCAGGGGTTCCGGGGCGTGTCGTGCGTGACCATCGTCAAAGCCTCACATTTTAACGGGTTCCGGCGGTGAATATCGCCCACCCGGCGCTTTTACCGTACGCAAGGCGGCCAGGGCCAGCACCGCGAGAGTCAACCCGAGCGCCGCGAGGTCACCCCAGAATACGTAGGGAGTGGTGCCGGTCACCGGCTGCACGCTGACATCGAGCGAGCCCGTCGTGAACGCCTGGAGCACGCTTTGCACGGTGCCCCGGGCATCGATGGCCGCCGTCATGCCGGTGTTGGTTGCGCGCAGCATCGGTCGCGCCGTCTCGAGCGCGCGCATGCGGGAGAGCTGCAGATGCTGGGGCAGGGCCTGCGAGTCACCGAACCAGGCGACATTGCTGACGTTCACGAGCAGGTTGGACTCCTTGGCCTGCCGGCGGATGACCGCGCCAAAGAGGTCCTCGTAACAGATGTTAAAGGCCACCCGGATGCCGGCTAACCGCAGCGGCTTCTGGTCGGGACTGCCCGGCGTGAAGTCGCCAAGCGGCACGTGCATCAGGTCAACGAACCAGCGAAAACCGAACGGGACGAATTCGCCAAAAGGCACGAGATGTGTCTTGTCGTAGCGCTGTGCGCCGCCCTGTACGGCATCGAAGGCGATGACGCTGTTCGTATAGACCTGCGCGCTGTCGGCGATCGGTACCCCGATCGCAAGACCGGCGTGCAGTCGCGCCGCGTCTGCTTCGAGCCTTTCGATGAGTGATTCGGGGACGTCCCCCAGAAACACCGGGAGCGCCGTCTCCGGCAGCACGATCAGGTCAGCGGGCCGGCGCTCGATGAGCTCAAGGTAGGTCGCAACCGTCGCATCGAAGCGCTCGGGATCGAACTTGACGTCCTGGGGGATGTTCCCCTGCAACAGTCGCACATGCAGGACCGGGCCAAGCGGGGTGGACCATGTCTGGGCTGCGAGGAGGAGTCCACCGGCTGCGATTGCGAGGATGAGGGCTGCGGGACCCAGTGTGCCACGTGGCTCGCGCGCTCTGTGAGCGGCGCGTGCCAAAGCGGCCGCACAGGCGGCCGCCATGAACGTGACACCCGCCACGCCCAGCACCGGTGCATAGCCTGCGAGCGGTCCCCCGACATGCGCATAGCCCGTCGCCATCCACGGAAAGCCGGTCAGGACCGTGCCGCGGGCCATCTCGGCCAAGGTCCAAAGCGGCGCGAACAGCCACAGAAAGCCCGCCCGGTGCGCCGAACGGGTTGCCCAGAATGCGCCAAGCCCGCAGGCTGCGGCCGGATAGAGGGCAAGGTAGGCCGACAGCAGGAGCGTCGCCGCACCGGCCAGCACCGCGTTGATCTGGCCGTAGGTATGGATGCTGATGAAAATCCAGTAGATGCCGGTGACGAACCAGCCGAGTCCGAACGCGAAGCCCAGACCGAGGGCATCCCAGGTGCCAAGCCGGCGCAGGCACAGGGCCACGAGCGCGGCCAAGGCTGCGATCTCCAGCGGCCAGCTCGCGTCGCTCCGGAAGGCTGCCGCGTGCAGGACACCCAGGAGGAGCGCAAGAAGCGGGCGCAGAGGAAAGCGGTCCGGGAGCCGTAAAACAATCAAGCGCGCGACTCTTCCTCACCCAAATGCGGAGGCATCACCGGCTCGACCATGAGGACGTGCACCTGGCGCGCATCCGCGCGCAGCACCTCAAAGCGCATCGCGCCGACCGTGATCGACTCGCCGCGCCGGGGGACACGTCCGAGGTGATCGGTCACGAAGCCCCCGATCGTGTCGACGTCGGGGTCTACAAACTGCGTGTGAAACACCTCGTTGAACTGCTCGAGCTCGGTCAAGGCCCGCACGCGATAGCGTCCCTCGCGGTCGGGCATGATGTTGTCCTCCTCGTCCTGCGAGTCGTGCTCATCCTCGATGTCGCCCACGATCTGCTCGAGCACATCCTCGATGGTGACGAGGCCGGCCACGCCGCCATACTCGTCGACGACGATGGCGATGTGGTTGCGATTCGCACGGAATTCGCGCAGGAGCACGTTCAGGCGCTTGGACTCCGGTATGAAGACGGCCGGACGCAGCATGTCGCGCACGTCGAAATCCTGGTCATGGTAGTGGCGCAGGAGATCCTTGGCGAGCAGGATGCCCAGGACGTGGTCGCGGTCCTCCTCGATCACCGGAAAGCGCGAATGGGCGGTCTCGATGACGAACGGAATGAACTGCTCGGGGGACTGCTCGATGTCGATCACGTCCATCTGCGAGCGGGGTACCATGATGTCACGAGCCGACAGCTCGGAGACCTGCATGACCCCCTCGATCATCGACAGCGCATCGGCATCGAGCAGGTCGCGCTCATGGGCCTGGTGCAGCATGGCCAGCAGTTGGACCCGGTCTTCGGGCTCGCGCATGAGCAGCGACGAGATGCGCTCGAGCAGGGAAGGGTGGTGGTCCTTGCGCTCCGGACCAGGGAGGGGGTCAGACATGCAAGAGGCGCGGTGGACAGGGGAAATCAGAATACACGAAATCCTTGCGGTGCATCATGACCATGCCGTGACAGGGGTGCGCAGCGCGGCCCGCTCTCATGCCGGCGCCTGGTAGGGATCGGGTACCGAGAAGCGCGCGAGGATGCGGGTTTCGAGCGCCTCCATGCGCCGGGCCTCGCGCGCGCTCGCGTGATCGTGCCCCAGTGCATGCAAGACGCCATGCACGACCAGGTGGGCGGTATGGTTCTTCACCGGCTTTTCCTGGGCGCGCGCTTCCTTCTCCAGCACCGGCACGCACAGCACGATGTCGGCGACGATGCGGTCCGGGTAGTCCTCACTGAAGGTGAGCACGTTGGTCGCATAGTCGCGGGCCCGGAACTGGCGGTTCAGGCGGCGTGCCTCGGCGCCGTCACAGAAGCGGACCACGATCTCCGCGGCCCGCTTGGCCCGGGCCGCCTCCAGTGTGGCTGCGACCCAGCGCCGCACCTGCGCGCGCTTCGGGACCGGCCGCAGACTCGCCTGCTGCACCGCAAGTCGCAGGGGCGGCTGCCCGCTCATTCCTGCCTCGGGGAGATTCCGTAGTGCGCCTCATAGGCATCGACGATGCGCGCCACCAGGGGGTGGCGCACCACGTCGGCGCTCGTGAACTGGGTCGAGGCGATGCCGCGCACGTGGCGCAGCACCAGATGCGCCTCCACGAGCCCGCTCTTGTGACCGCGCGGCAGGTCCACCTGGGTCACATCGCCTGTGACCACGGCCTTGCTGCCAAAGCCGATGCGGGTCAGAAACATCTTCATCTGCTCGGGGGTGGTGTTCTGCGCCTCGTCCAGGATGATGAACGCGTGGTTGAGCGTGCGCCCGCGCATATAGGCGAGCGGCGCGATCTCGATGGCCTGTTTTTCGAAGAGCTTGGCGGTCCGGTCGAAGCCCAGGAGATCGTAGAGGGCGTCGTAGAGGGGGCGCAGATAGGGATCGACCTTCTGGGCCAGGTCGCCGGGCAGAAAGCCGAGCCGCTCGCCCGCCTCCACCGCCGGGCGCGTGAGGACGATGCGCTTGACGGCATCGCGCTCGAGCGCATCGACGGCGCAGGCAACGGCAAGATAGGTCTTGCCGGTTCCGGCAGGTCCCACGCCGAAGGTGATGTCGTGGGCGAGGATGTTTTTCAGGTAGGCGCGCTGGTTCGGCGTGCGGCCCTGCAGGTCGCTGCGCCGGGTTCTGAGGATCGGCGCGTCGGGGTCCTGCGGCGCGGGCGCGAGGCCCACAGCGGGATTCACGCGCGCGATCTCGACGAGCGCGAGCTGGACATCGTCGACGGACAGGGCGGAGTCCGCACGGGCTGCGATTTTCTCGAGCGCGTCGACCCCGCGCACGGCGTTCGGGCCGCGGACCAGGATCTTCGAGCCGCGCCGGGTCAGGGTCACGTCTAGCGCTGATTCGATCTGACGCAGGTTCTCGTCAAGCGGCCCGCACAGATTCGCGAGCCGGTGGTGGGTCGGGTCGGCCAGAAATTCGAGGGCTTTGGTTTTCAATCGAGACGTTACCGTGGGGTGAACGCGACAAGGATCACGCGGCGAGCGCCTGGGCGTGCGCATCGCCTACATCGAGCACTCCGCGCAGCGAGTGGGGGTAGGCCTGCGAGATCGTGATGTCGAGAAACTGTCCGACAAGCCGGGCCGCATCAGGGCCCGCGGCGAAGTTGACCACACGGTTGTTTTCAGTGCGGCCCTGCAGGTCTTTCGGATGCTTGCGACTGGTTCCCTCGACCAGGATGCGCTGGCGGGTTCCGACCATCGAGTGACTGATCCGAGCGGCCTGCGCATCGATGGTCCGCTGAATCTCCTGCAGGCGGGCGAGCTTCGTCGCGGGCGGCGTGTCGTCGGCAAGCGCCGCGGCCGGGGTTCCCGGTCGCGGGCTGTAGACAAAGGAGAACGACGCATCAAATCCGATCTCCTCGACCATGCCCAGGGTCGCCTCGAAATCCGCCGCGCTTTCACCCGGAAAGCCGATGATGAGATCGGTCGAGATCGACATCTGCGGCCGAAGGGCGCGGATGCGGCGGACGATCGACTTGTATTCCAGCACGGTATAGCCCCGCTTCATCGCCGCGAGGATGCGGTCCGACCCCGATTGGAGGGGCAGGTGGAGATGCGAGACCAGCTGCGGCAGCCGCGCATAGACATCAATCAGTCGTTGGTTGAATTCCTTCGGATGCGAGGTCGTGAAGCGGATCCGCTCGATGCCAGGTATTGCAGCGACATACTCGAGGAGCAACGCGAAATCTGCCGGTGTCCCATCCTCCATCAGTCCCAGGTAGGCATTGACGTTCTGGCCCAGGAGCGTCACCTCCTTGACCCCCTGGTCGGCGAGTCCGGCGATCTCGGTCAGGACATCCTCGAAGCGCCGCGAGACCTCTTCGCCGCGCGTGTACGGCACCACACAGAAGCTGCAGTACTTGGAGCAGCCCTCCATGATCGAGACGAACGCCGTCGCACCCTGCGTCTGGGCCGGCGGCAGGTGATCAAATTTCTCGATCTCGGGAAAGCTGATGTCGACCTGGGCACGTCCCGTCAGGCGCCTGGCCTCGATCATCGCCGGGAGCCGGTGCAGTGTCTGGGGACCAAAGACCACATCCACGTAGGGCGCGCGGCGGATGATGGCGGCGCCTTCCTGGCTGGCCACGCAGCCGCCCACACCAATCACGAGGCCAGGCTTCAGATCCTTGAGTTCACGGATGCGGCCGAGGTCCGAGAACACCTTCTCCTGTGCCTTCTCGCGCACCGAGCAGGTGTTAAGCAGCACCACGTCGGCCTCGGCGATGTTCTCGGTGGTGACCATGCCACTGGCGTCGTTCAGGATGTCCGCCATCTTGTCCGAGTCATACTCGTTCATCTGGCAGCCAAATGTCTTGATAAAGAGCTTCTGAGCCATGGGGTGCAGCGACTACTGGCCGCTACAGGTGGGGGGCACGAACCCGGAACTAAAGAGGGTCTGCCAGACGGGGACCGAGACCACTTCCTCCTCATTGAGCACCCAGATCCGGCGCACCGCGCACTGGGGATCAAACTGGATGCGCACCCAGCTGCCCGCTTGCAGGGCGCCGCGCACGATGGTCGAATTGGTCGGCCCGAAGATCAAGACGCCCTGGGACATCTGCACCAGTTCTCCGTCCACGGTCAGATACGGATCACTGACGTTATCGAGCGTGACCTGGTAACTGTTCTCAGGGAACACCCGCGGCATGGCGGATGCGCCAAATGAGATCGCCGCGAGCAGTGCAGCCATCACGATCCTCGATGCGACCAACCTCATGCGCTGCGCTTCCTCATTGGGTTCCTGTTTACTGTCGATGACGCCACCCAGAATACTAGAGACGGCGGGAAACTTCCAATCGCGTCGCGAGGCGAGCGATTCGCCGGACGGTGCCGGTTCTGCGGTCTAAGCATCTGAATTATAGAGGATTTATTATAGGTCTCGGGTTCCTGTTGCGAGCCGGCCGGGAAATCCTGTTGCGCACGGCGCACGCCCTCCGAGCGGAGCCGGCACCTCGAGGTGCGCACCCTGGTCTGGCCGCCTCGGAGCGCGCCGCCACAAAGCCTGCCTGTCCCTCGGGTTGCCTGAGGTCGCCTCCAGTCGCCTGTCCTGGCTGCATCTTGCGCGAGCGGGTGAGTGCCCCGAGTGCATCTTTGGGAGGTCCCGGGCGATGCCATCGAGCGGCAGAAGGAATCGTCTACACTAGCCGCAGCCTGCGGCGACTGGTGCCCTGGGGGTGCGAGCGCGCCGCGGAGCGGCGCGTCCGGTGATGCCCGGGCGATGAGCGGACATGTTCAACTGGATCAGGAAGAAGGCGGAAAAAGACGGGG
>PLEY01000031.1 GCA_003136595.1 Burkholderiales bacterium | reverse complement strand
GCGGCGCAGCCCGGACCACTGGGGAATCCTCGACGAGTTTGTGGGTGGGCCATCTTGGCGGCAACGCTTGCATGGCGATCTCACATCCAGGGGCGAAGGCAGCCCCGCGACGTAAGTCAGCGGGCTTTGCCACCATATCTGAGTGTCCCGCGAACCAGACCAGGCGCGGCGCGATATATCCACCAGTAAAGACGGAGCATGAAGGGATTCATCGCATCGCGTCTGGGGTGCTCAGCGTGATGGGCGACTATCCGGCCGCACTCGTCCGTCGTTAGCGTGCGAATCGTCGCGGCGATCGCGGGAACGTCCGCCGGGACAACGCCGTTGTTCTCGAAGTAGGACGCGCTCTTCAATAGGTCATCGCTAAGACGCGGTCCTTTGGGGCGACGTACACGCGCGAGACGCTCCCAGAACGAGTGCACAACCGCCATCGTGGGCGGCTCACCCGTGGCCTTCGCCACCTCACGAGCCAGACGATCCGCTAGAGGATCCTTGATGCTCAAAGCCATAACCCTGTATAGCAGACAGGGTAGAAAAAAATAGCAAGTGTCCCCGGGGACGAAAAGTAGACTGCCGGTGCGCAGACTGCCGGTGCGTTGCGCAAGAAAAACCGGGGTCAAACAGGCACCGCGATGCACTCGCGCTGGCGCCAAGGCGCGCGGGGGAATCCTCAGGATTTTTTCAGGGCGAGGATCCAGTTGACGAGTTCAGTGGCATGCGCGTGGGTGAGCCCTACCGCGTTGGGCGGCATGGCTAGCCCGGTCACCTTGTCCTTCCAGTGGGCCTCGTCGGTGCGCCCGCCTTGCATCACTTCGCGCACCAGGGTTTTCGTCGCACCCTTCTGACCGCGGTAACGCTCGGCGACGTCCTGCCAGTTGGGCCCGATCGGCGCTGCGCCATCGTGTCCGAGTGCTCCGGATTCGATCTGGTGGCAGACGAAGCAGCCGCCATTTAGCGCAAGCGCGTTCATCCTGCGATCGAGCGCCTCACCCGCCCAAGCACCGTGGGATGCGCAAAAGAGGAAGGCGAGGGCCGTGACGTTGTTCTTGGAGAGCATGGGATGGTTCCTCATCATGGAGCAGCCCGGCCTGGATAGGGCGGTGCGATACGTCCATTAGACACCCGTCGGGTCCCAGGCAGGCCCGATCAGGACGCCCAGATCAACTGCGCTTGACGCGCGTCAAAGGTGCCGCGCGAAAAGCGCTTGCCAATCTGGGCGACGAGGCCGCCGGCCGCCTCCCGGCCATCGGCGTATTTCCAGCTCGCCCGCAGAGCGTGGCCGTGGTGATTGCTGCCCCTCTTCGAGGAGGCGGTTGAACACGACACGCCGGGGACCGGCGGCGCGCCAAGAGCCGAGTCACACGCCGCGCGGCTGTGCGCAAATCGCGACGCATTTCCCTCGCCACTGCGGGGCTTCGCTCTGGCCGGCGTTGCTTGACCGCAAGCGCGCAGCCCAGATGAGTGAATGCGCGTCGAGATCGGGGCCGGGCACCAACGGAACGCACCGGAACGCACCGGAACGCAACGCAACCGGCTGATGACCTTTTCTAGTGCCGCGGGAACGGAGATAGCGCGAGATCAGTGAGAGATATTGTTATTAAAAACAATATTTTATATTCTATTTCTAATGTTAAATATAAGCAATTGACCCGCGCTTGGCGAGGGCGGAACGCACCTAAAAATGGCAGGGATTGTCCCGGATGGCATCGGCCGCCATGACGAGCGGTGCGAGAAGACCGGCCCCAGAATACTCATGCATACAATCCGGGCGGCCGGCTTTGCCGACTGCCTCCCCGAATTGCGTGATCGCGGGCTCAGCATCGCTTCGCGGGGTCTGGCCCCAGACGACGATTGCACCCGGATGGGCGTTTTCATAGTCGATCCGTTCCCTGAGGCTCGCATCGGCATCGCGGAATTGTCCCCTCAGCCGGGCGCGAAGCGCAGCGTCGCCATCCGGCAGGGGCTGGTCGGCCCTCCCACCCTCATTGGGGCAAAAGCGCAGCACCGCACTCGCGCGGCACGGCTCTCCCGGAAGCGGACCAGCCAAGGTAGTCCCTGGGAGTGGAGGATCGTCTGCGCGGCAGACGCTGAGCGCCGCGGCGAGCAGGAGCAGCCCGCCTGCGAGCCCACCTGCGAGCCCACCTGCGGCCACCCGCGCCCTGCAATCCTGCCGCAGCCTACGAGGCTCGGCTCCTCCTGCGCCGGCTTTCCGGGGCGCCTGGCGCCCAAGGGCCCGCCCGGGGGGACGGCCAAATCCGCGCGCCACTTCGTACCAGCGACGTGTGGCGACGACGCTGTCCTCACCCATCGCTCTTTAGCCCGGTGTCACGGCCAGCGCACGACTCTGATTCCGTCCGGCCCGTTTCGCGTCATACAAGGCACGGTCGGCCCGCGCCACCAACTCGGCCGCCGCGAGCGGCATCTCATCACCCGAGCTCGCCGCACCGACGCTGACGGTGACGACACCGAACGGACTGCCGAGGTTCTCGATGCGTAGCGCTTCGACGGCAGTGCGCAACTGTTCGGCGATCGCGAGCGCCCCGGCGCTGTCCGTGTCATGAACCAGTGCGATGAACTCCTCCCCGCCATAGCGCCCGAGCACATCGCCGGGCCGCACGATGGTGCGGCGCAGGACGTTGGCCACCTCGCGCAGACAGGCGTCTCCCGCCGGATGGCCATAGCGGTCGTTCAGGAGCTTGAAGTGGTCGATGTCGATCATGAGGACCGAGAACGGCAGATCGCTTTCCTGCTGGCTGTGGACGCTCTGGCCAAGGGCCTGATCGAGGAAGTGACGGTTGGCAAGCCCCGTCAGGGAGTCGGTCCATGCGATGGTCTGCAATTCCGAGCGCTCCCTCAGGAGAATGTCACCGCGCTCGATATGCACGACCTGGTTTAGGGTCGTGCGTAGCGTGTATCCGACCACCGCGATCAGAACGCCCGCCGTGCCGACGGCGTAGTCGATACGGATCACGAACAGCGACACGATGAGCAACGCTCCGGCGAGGAGCATCGGACTCGCGCTGCGTACCATGCGCACGAGACGCGGATCCGGTCGTGGCAGCGTCGTGCCCGCAGGTCGCCACAGGGCCATCCCGGCGAGGACCCCAAAGGCGACCGTGATGATGGCGCTCTGCTCGGGACCGAACGCCGGATCGCCCGCCACGAAATGGTTGTTGTAGAACACCAGGACGAGGTAGACGATCTCATAGACCAGGAGCGCTCGAAACAGGTTGCGCTCGGCGGGCGTATCGGCCGCCGACCAACGAGCCAGAGAGCCGATCGCGAGATAGAAGTTCTGCAGGTCGAGCAGCCAGACCATGTGCGTCACCGCGGCCTCGTCAGGCGTGCCGTGCGCCGTCAGGACTTCCCAGGTGTAGAGAAAAAAACCGTATCCCAGGGCGAGCGCGACCGCTGCGTCGGTGGCCCGCGCGAGCGAGCGTCTGCCGCTGCGCCAGTCGCCGGCCAACACGAATGCGATCGGCACCGCGGCGAGGTTGAACGCCAGCATGCTGTCGCGGTACATCTCATTGACGCGTCCAAGCACCCATTCCTGCCAGAGATTGCCAAAGGCCCCAAGCGCCCAGAGCAGCAGGGACGCGGCGATGGCGAACCAGCCTGCGCGCACGGGTCCGCCCTCGCTCATGCCGCGCGCTGCCGCCAGCACCAGCACGATGCAAGGGGCCGCGACCATCACTATATAAGCGGTCGGCCGCGAGACGGCCGGCCCAAGCGCGAACAGACCGTACTGGATCAGGAGCAGGACAAGCGGTACGAGCACCGCGAGGGTCATGCGGGGCTCCCTGGCAAGGCGGCTCAGGAGCCGATGGGAGAAGACAGACAGCAAGGGTCCCCCAGGTGGTGAGATGGTCAGAGACAGACCCTGGATCTGACGCAGGCCACATGCCATGCGCAATCCTGGACAAGAAAACAATTCCGGAACAGCCAGGCCGCGCACAGCAACCCGCGCGCGAACGCGCTGCAAGTCGGCTGCAGTTTCTCATATCGGGAAGCAGGGCGTCGTACTGAAGTTCACCTCCTCGCATCCTCTGCCACGTGGGGTCGCCAGCAAGACGCCATGACGGTGCAAGGGAAGTACGCGCGGTCGCGGCTCGAGCCCACAGGGCGCGGGCGAAGACCACAGCGACGCCGTCAGAGCCGCCAGCGGTGCCGCAATCCGGCGACGAAATCCTGGCCGGGCGAGGTCACTGTTGCGCAGTCCATCTCGGGACGTCAATTCAGTGACATCAATTCAGGGACGTTTGCATTTCGTACACGGACTTAGGCCGGAGTCTTTTTTCAATTGTCAAGCTGTCAGGGCCGGGTTTTTCAAGGCACGTCGAAAAGTGCGCAAGATCAGGCTTTTTCTTTGTGTTTTGGCCATTCAGGAAAGGCTATCTGCCAAATTTCTCACATTCCGAGTTACACGAAAGTTGAGTTTAAATTGTCAAAATTCCGCCTTCACTGGACGTAAAATAACTGGGCCTTATTCCGAGCCAAAAGCGGGAAAAAGGACTACGGCAACGTGCCAAGTTACCTACCGGGGAGAAAACCACGATGCTCAAGAATTTCACCAATCGTCTCCTGGGACAAAATTCATCCAAATCGGGCGCCAGTGCGCAGCGCCAGGAGGCGACCGATGAGGGTATTGCGACCCTGATCAACGAATTTTTCCATGGCGCCGGCCGCACCGCGAACTACTCCGCGGGCGGCAAATCCGAACTCATCACCGAGATCGAGGAGGCTGTCGAGGGCATCCGGGAACACCCCAAGCCGCTTGTGCCGTTTCGCGAATCGGTGGCCACCTGGGTGGTGCAGTTCGCCGACTTCCAGGTCCTGTGCCTGACCGAGGCGGAGATGGAGCGGACCTTTTACCGGGACTGCCCGTACGTGTCGGGAGAGCTTTACAAGTCCATCCGGAAACTCGCGCCTTTCAACAAGGAGCTCAAGCAGCAGATGCTCGGGCGCGAAGACGTGACGGACGCCGCCCTGCTTGCACTGTGCAAGGCGCGTAGCGGCGTGGCGCTCCTGCACTGCAACGCCTTGAACCTGCTGCGCAAGGAAATCGGCGACATTCCCGGGAGCAAGGACTGGTTCTTTGCCTTCATGGAGGCGATGCTGATCTGGCGCGAAAACCACTACCGCAGCGAGGCGGGCATGACGACGTTCGTCGATGGCATCCGCGCCATGGAGTTAAGCGTCTACATGAATGTGGTCGGCAATCCGGCCAACGTGAATCCCCGCTACACCTGGGAGACGACGTTCTCAAAGGCCGGTCAGTCGTCCAATTACAACCCGGGCACGGTCAGCGATCCAGCGGTCTACTAGGATGCTCTGAACGGCTCGGTTTGTGTAGCCGTATGCCCTAGCGAAGCGGCCGGGGGCGCCAGCTGGCGCTCCCTCCTCGGCCGACAGAAGGCCTTGCCGCGCCCAAGGGCTCATCGCCCAGGCTGGCACCCGGGCTGCCACCAGGGCGCAAGACTGCAATGTGCGCTACCAGACAGAGCAGGGTCCTCTACCCGCGTAGGTTTACCAGAAAGGTCTCAAGGCCCTGGCTGCCGCTGGCAGCAGGCTGGGAGCTACGCCCGTGGGGCAGCCAAAGCCCGGGGGCGGCGTCTTGGTGCGCACCACTTTCCTGGGAGATTGCCATGCTCCAGTTTATGAATCCGATGGTCGCGGCGCCTGAGTGGCTCGGAGAATTCACGGCGCGCGAAGTGAAGGCCCAGGTCGGGGATGACGGGGTCAGCGTCACGGTCGGCAAGGTCACGCTGCGCCTGAGGGAAGGTCAGTTGCCGCCAGGCACGGTGCTGATCTTGAACCTCGAGCCCTACATCACGGCCCGGCCGGTTGATGACGAGGGTGCCCTCGCCGTGGCCCGGCAGAAGAGGCAGGTTGACCGCGAGGCGCAGGCGAAGGCAGCCAGCAGCGCCGAGTACAGCGTGACAGCCGGGC
>PLEY01000160.1 GCA_003136595.1 Burkholderiales bacterium | reverse complement strand
TTGCCGCGGCGCGTTTCGGTCAGCAGTTCCTCGATGCGGCGGCGCTCGGCCTCGGCAACCGGGGGGAGCGCCGGGCGCGGACTGCGTCGGATGCGCAGGCCAAGCCAGAGTGCGGTCCCAACCAGGAGCACGAACGGCCCGAACCACAGGAGCCAGGTATCGGGCTCAAGCGGCGGGCGGTACAGCACGAAATTGCCGTAGCGCTGCTGCAGGTACTGCTTGATGTCGTCGTCGGACTTGCCGGCCATGGCGAGACCCCTGACCTCGCGGCGCAGGTCCTCTGCGAGCCCGGCGTTCGAGTCGGCAAGCGTCTGGTTCTGGCAGACGAGGCAGCGCAGTTCGGACTCGAGATGCTTCAAGCGGGCCTCGAAGACCGGATCGACGGCCGCGCTGTCCGCCCCGGCCTCCTTGGGTGGGGGCGGCACCGAGTCGGCGNNCGAGGGTCTCATTGACGCAGCTTCTCGACCAAGGGCAGCACCTCGTTGCGCAGCACGTCCGGGGTGAGCGGCCCGATCACCTTGTCGCGGATCGTGCCCCGCCGGTCGATGACGAAGGTCTCCGGTGCGCCATAGACGCCGAAGTCGATGGCGGTGGTGCCCGTCGTGTCGGTGGCCGAGGCCAGATAGGGGTCGCCGAACTGATCGAGCCAGGCGAGCGCGTCGGTCTTCTGGTCGCGCCAGTTCAGACCCACGATCGGCACGGCGCCGCTCTTGGCGAGTGCGACCAGCACGCGGTGCTCCTCGCGGCACGACACGCACCACGAACCCCAGACATTCAGGAGCCACACCTGGCCCAGCATGTCATGCGAGGCCACCACCTTGCCCGGCACGCGCAGGTCGGGCAGCGTGAACTCGGGCGCCGCCTTGTTGATGAGCGGCGAGGGCACGGCATGGGGGTCTTGCATCAGCCCGCGCCCGAGAAAACCCACGAGCACGACAAAGAACAGGAGCGGGACCGAGAATTTCAGGTATTTCACGGGGACACCGCAGGTTCACGGCCCAATGCAGGGCCCGCCGCGCCAGCCGGCCGGGCCGCTGCGGTCTCGGCAACCCGGGCACGCAGCCGGTAGCGCCGATCGCAAAGCGCAACCAGGCCGCCAAAGGCCATGATGAAGCAGCCGGCCCAGATCCAGCTCACGAAGGGCTTGATGTAGACGCGCACCCCCCAGGCCGAAGCGCCGATCGGCTCGCCGAGCGACACGTAGAGGTGACGAAACAGGCCGTTGTCGATCGCAGCCTCGGTCATGGTCTGCCCGGACGCGGTGTAGGTGCGCTTCTCGGGGAAGAGCACGGTGTACGGATGCCCGTCGCGGCCGACCTCGACGCGCGCGCGCAGGCCCTTGAAGTTCGGCCCCGGATACTCCGAGACGCCGACCAGCTTGAACTCGTAGCCTGCAACCGAAGCGCTCGTGCCGAAGTCCAGGCGCGTATCGGTTTCGGTCTCGGTCGTCTTTAGCACCGAAACGCCGATGATGAACACCGCCACGCCGACGTGGGCGATATGCATGCCATAGAAGCTGCGCGAATTGGCCCGAACGCGCGCCAAAAAGCCCGTCTGGGGCGCGAGCAGAAGGCGCACGCGGATGTGCTCGAAGGAACTCGCGATGATCCAGAAGGCGAGAAAGAGCGCGAACATCAGGGCCGGCGAGAGCGTGCCGAAGGCGAGCGGCACGCCGATCGCAGCCAGCGCCGCGGCGGCGAGCGGGATGCGCCGGCGCTGCCAGAGTTCGCGCACGGTCGACTCGCGCCAGCGGGTCACCGGACCAAGACCAATCAGGAACAGCGCCGGCACCATGAGGGGATAGAAGACCGCGTTGAAGTAGGGCGCTCCGACCGAGAGCTTGTCGAGGTCGAGCGCCTGCACAACGAGCGGGTAGAGCGTGCCCAGTGCCACGGCGAACATCGCGACGGCAAACACGACATTGTTGGCAAGCAGCATCGATTCGCGCGACAGGAGGGCAAAGCGGCTGCCCATGCCCACCTGCGGTGCGCGCCACGCGTACAGGGCGAGCGAGCCGCCGATGACGACCGCCAAAAAGGCAAGGATGAAAACGCCGCGCGTCGGATCGGTGGCAAACGCGTGCACCGAGGTGAGAACCCCTGAGCGCACGAGGAAGGTGCCAAGCAGCGACAGCGAGAAGGCGATGATGGCGAGCAGCACCGTCCAGCTCTTGAAGGTGCCGCGCTTCTCGGTGACGGCCAGGGAATGGATGAGGGCGGTGCCGACCAGCCACGGCATGAACGAGGCGTTCTCGACCGGATCCCAGAACCACCAGCCGCCCCAGCCGAGGACGTAATAGGCCCAGGCGCTGCCCAGGCAGATGCCGACCGTCAGGAAACACCACGCCGCGGTGGTCCAGGGACGCGACCAGCGCGCCCAGGTGGCGTCGAGCCGGCCGCCGAGCAACGCCGCGATGGCGAACGCATAGGCGACCGAGAAGCCGACGTAGCCCATGTAGAGCATGGGCGGATGGGCCACCATGCCCGGATCCTGCAGGAGCGGATTCAGATCGCTGCCCTCGGGGGGACCGGGAAAGAGGCGCTCAAAGGGATTCGAGGTGAGCAGCAGAAAGAGCAGAAAGCCGATGCTGATGAGCCCCATCACGGACAACACACGGGCCACCACTGCCAGTGGCAGGTTGCGACTTAAGAGGCTGACAGCCAGCATCCAGACCGAGAGCATCAATACCCACAGCATGAGCGAGCCTTCGTGGGAGCCCCAGGTCGCGGCAATCCGGTAGCGCGTGGGCAGATGCGAGTTCGAATTGTTGGCGACGTTCACCACCGTGAAGTCGTTCGCATAGAACGACCAGGCGAGGCAGCCAAAGGCGAGCGCCACGAGCACGAAGTGCGCGCGCGCGGCGGGTCGCGCGAGGCTCATCCACGCGACATTGCCAAGGGCTGCGCCCGCAAGCGGGATGCTGCCCAGCGTGAGTGCGACGGCGAGGGCAAGAATCAGCGAGAAATGTCCAACTTCGGGAATCATCGGGGTGCGTCGCCTTGTGGGGGGTTGGCGGGGGCGGGCTGGGTCACGACTTCCTTCTGGCCGGCAAACAGCTTGCCCTCGATGGGCTGGCCGTGGGCGCGCAGCGCAGCAGCCGCCTCGGGAGGCATGTAGTTCTCGTCGTGCTTGGCCAGGATCTCGCTGGCGTGGAACATCCCGTCGGCACCCATGGCACCGAGGGCCACCACACCCTTGCCCTCACGGAACAGGTCCGGCAAGAGCCCGGTGTAGACCACGGCGACGGTGCGCGTCGTGTCCGTGACGCGAAAGCTCACGTTCAATCCCTGGTCACGTTTTAGGCTGCCGTCGACCACCAGCCCGCCAATGCGAAACGCCCGGCCGTGCGGCACCGCATCGCTTGCCACCTGGGTGGGGGTGTAGAAGAACACCATGTTATCGCTAAAGGCGCGAAACACGAGCGTGGCCGCGGCCGCGAGGATCAGCCCGCCCACGGCCAGCCAGCCCAGGCGCCGGGTCCGCGCCTTCATCGCGATGCGCCCCGCGCGCTGTGGCGTTCACGCCGCTTGAGCTCCTCGAGCAGGCGCGCCTCCCGCAGCGCATCACCCGTGTGGCGGCGCAACAGCCGCAACCCGAGCAACTCGGCTGCGACCGCCAAGGCGACGACGCCGTACGCGCCCCATACATAGGGTCCATAGCCTGCGAGTGTCGACCAGTCCATGACGTCCTTCAAATCACCTGTGGGGTTGCGCCCAGTTCCATGACCCATTGCGCGGCACGCTCGCGCAGCAGGATCTTGTGCCGAACGCGCACCAGCGCCACCGCAATGGTATACGCCCACGCCGAAAAGGTCAGCGTCAGCATGGACAAAAGCATGACACGCGCCATCGCCGGGGCCGCGGTCATGCTGATCGATGAACCCTGGTGCAGGGTGTTCCACCACTGCACGGAGAAATAGATGATCGGCAGATTGATGCTGCCCACGAGGATCAGCAGGGCGCAGGCCCGGTCGGCGCGCTGCGGATCCTCGATCGCGTTCTCGAGCGCGAGGTAGCCGATGTAGAGGAACAGCAGGATGAGGGTGGATGTGGTGCGCGCATCCCAGACCCACCACGCACCCCAGGTTGGCTTGCCCCAGAACCCGCCGGTGATGAGCGCGAGCGCGGCGAACAGGGTGCCCGTCGGGGCCAGCGCCTGCATCATGAGCGCCGACAGGCGCGTGCGCAGCGTGAGCGTCAGGACGGCATAGCCGCACATGATGAAATAGATGAACATCGACATCCAGGCGGTGGGCACATGGATGAACAGGATCCGGTAGTGCTGGCCCTGCTGGAAATCGACGGGCGCGACCAAGAGTCCAAGGTACAGACCGACCAGGGCGAGAAGTCCGGCAACCCAGGCGAAGTACGGGATCAATGCGCCCGCGAGCGGATAGAAGGCGGACGGCGAGGCGAAGCGGTAAAGAGGATTCATGGTGTCAAGACGCTAGTCTAATGCAATGCGCAGGGCCGCTGCGGCCGCGAAGGGCGCAAGCACCGCGCCCGCGAGCGCCAGGGCCGCCAGAATCATGAGCGCGCCGGCATAGTCGACGCCGGCACCGAGCGCCTCGACGGCCCCGGTGCCGAACACCAGGACCGGGATGTACAGGGGCAGCACGAGGAGCCCGATCAGCACCGAACTCGCGCGGGCGCCCAGCACCAGCGCCGCCCCGACCGCACCGATCATCGAGAGCACCGGGGTGCCGAGGGCAATCGTTGTGAACAGGAGCCATAACGCCGCGCTCGGCAGGCCGAAAGCCAGGCCCATCGCGGGGCCGAGCAGCGCCAGGGGAAACCCGGTCAAAAGCCAGTGTGCGGCGATCCGTGCCCCGGCCAGGGCCGGCAGCGGGTAGGGCGAGAGCAGGAGTTGCTCGAGTGTGCCGTTCTGGGCGTCGCGAGCGTACATGCGCGGCAACGAGAGCAGCACCGCGAGCAGGCCACAGACCCAGAGAACCCCCGCGCCCAGCGCCGCAAGCCGGCTCGGATCGGCGCCCACTCCCAGCGGAAAGAGGCTCGCCACGATCACGAAAAAGACGAGGGGCTCGACGACGTCGGCGCGACTGCGCAGCGCGAGGCGCAACTCCGCGCCGATCCCCAGGCGCAGCGCGGCCAGGACGCCATAGACCGGTTCAGCCTCTCGCGAAGTGCCGGAATTCACAGCGAGAAGGAACGCACAGGGCCGGGCAGACGCAGCGCCTGGTGCGAGGTCAGCACGGCGAGACCTCCGCCCTCCAGGTGTTCCGCGAGGCTCGCTTCGAGTAGCGCGATGCCGGCGTGGTCAAGGCCGGTCGTCGGCTCATCGAGGAGCCACAGGCGGCGAGCCGCACGCCGCACCCGGGCCAGACCGAGCCGGCGCCGTTGGCCCATCGACAGGTGGCGCGCCGGCAGATCGCGCCGCTCGAGGAGCCCGACCTGGCCGAGCGCGAGAAACAGCTCGGCCCGATCGCTTGCCACGCCATCGAACGCGAGCGCGAGCTCGAGGTTCTCAAGGACGCTCAACTCGTCCTTGAGCGGCACCGTATGGCCCAGATAGAGGAGCTGGGTACGCCGGAGCGCCTCGCCCTGCCAGGTGACACGGCCGGCGGCAGGCCGCGCCAAGCCCGCGAGGATGCGCAACAGGCTGGTCTTGCCGCTGCCGTTCGGACCCAGCACCATGAGGGCCTCTCCGGCCTCAACGGCAAAGGCGATTCCGTCAAAGAGCACGGCCGCGCCGCGCTCGCAGCGCAGCGCCGTGACCTCGAGGCGGGCGCCGGCTGCGGCCGGACTCACTGCACGACCCGGCTGATGACGATCGAGACCGGGCGCGCGCCGGGTTTGACCGTGACCGGCGCGCTCTCGAGATCCCCGGGCTGGGGCAGGGCGCTGCCACTCTTGGAGATGCGCGCCTGCACGACGACTTCGGACTGGGTCGACACCTTTCCTGCCGGTGTCATGGCCTGGGCGTCGCCCAACTCAAAGCTGCGCGGCAGCTCGCGGGCTGCGAACCTGACGACTGCAAGCGGCATGCGCGGGGCGCTGGCATCGGCGCCCCCGGCTGCCTTGGCGAAGATGAACACGGTGTCGCTTAGCGTGACCTTGCCCGCGAGCTCCCCTGCGACATCGATCTGGCCGGTGACCCGGCCTGCGCTCCCCGCGCTCCCTCCACCACCCGCGCCCACCGCCTGCGCCGTTTTGGGTGAAGCCGCCGTCGCGGGTCCGGCCGCCCCCACAGCCGCGCCTGGCGCACTCGACGCGCCCGGCTGGCCAAGCCGGCCACGCAGGCTCTCCAGGGCCGCATCGACCTCGCGCGCATCATCGGATTGGGGCGGCAGCTGGGCGCGCAGCTTCTCCCAGTAGCCGATCGCGCCGGCGATGTCGCCGCGCCCGAGGGCGACCGTGCCGGCCAGCTCCAGCGCCTTCTGATTGGTGGGGTCGAGCTTCACCGCCTGCATCACGAGCTCAGTCGGCTCGCCGTCGAGGCGGCGGCCCTGCGCCATGGCGAGCGCATCAGCATAGTCGGCGAGGGTCTGGGCGTCGGGCGGCGAGAGCTTGACGGCCCGCTCATAGGCGCGCGCAGCCTCAGGATAGTGCGCAAGCACCATCTGCGAGCGGCCGAGCATCAGCCAGCCCTGCGCGTCGTCCGGATTGGCCTCGAGTTTCTTGGTGAGTTTCTGGACCATCTCCAGGACGCGCGGATCGCTCACCGCAAGCGTGCCGCGCTCGGCCTCGGCGGAGGCCTGTGCGCTCCCCGAGAGCGCCTCGGGAGTGCCGAGCCTCGCATAGAGCAGCACCGAGAGCACTGCCATCCCGGCTGCGAGCAGCAGCGCCAGCACGCGTGCCGGACGGCGTGCCTGCTCGCGTTCCTGCTGGCGCGGCATGGACGTCGTACCGAGCTCGCGCGCGGCGCGTTCGGAGAGGTCCGCGAGGGCGAGCTCTCGCTCGGTGGCCGAAAGCACCCCGTTGTCGGCGTCGCGCAGGATCTCCTCGCGCTCCTGGCGCCACAGGGCGAGATTGCTCTCGCCCGACTGCAGTCCGGCCGCGCGCGGGGTACGCCACAACGGCACGACGATGGAGCCGATCGCACCGAGGGCGAGCACTCCCATGAGGGCAAGACCGAGAAGCATGAGGTAGGGGGCTGGCCGCCCTTGGGCGGCACCGCTTAGAGCCGGAAAAAGTGCCGCTAGTATACGGCCAGTCCCGTGCCGGCCGAGTCCTTCGCCTAGTTTCTGCTGAATATCCGCTAAGTGTCTGATTTATACCATTTTCAATTCGTTGTAGAACGTCTACACTGGCGCCGTTACAGGGTTGGGCCCATTTCGGGTCCACGCGCGCGCACGCGTTAGCCCCTCCCTGTGTAGCGCGCGATTCTCGAGCGCTCGTCATGGGGCCGCGAGCAAGAACTCAAAAATGCCGGGATCCGCCCGCCGTCTTTAAGGGAGAGGCTCGCTTCACCGCCATGCGACATCAGACCGTTCTCGAGTACAAGGGCTATCGCTACCTGAAGACCGCCTCTGCGGTCAGTCTGGCGGCGCTCGGGGCCTACCTGTGGGCCCGTCCGCCCAGCGAAGGCCCGCAGTTCCCGTTTGGCAGCACCTGGACCGGCTATGCACTGGGCACGGTGGGCGCCTTGCTCATCGTCTGGCTGGTCTGGTTTGGCGTGCGCAAGCGCAGCTATCGCCGGGCCGGATCGGTGCAGGGCTGGCTCTCGGCCCATGTCTACCTGGGCACGGCGCTGCTCGCGATTGCGACGCTCCACACCGGCTTTAGCTTCGGCTGGAATGTGCACACGCTCGCCTACGTGCTGATGCTGCTTGTGATCTTCAGCGGCTTCTATGGCGTCTACGTCTACCTGAGGGTGCCCAATCTGATCTCGCAGAACATGGGCGAGGACACCCTTGAGGTGGTGCTCTCGGAGATCACCGATCTCGATCGCGATGCCGCGCGCGTTGCGCTTTCGCTGCCTGACGAGATCAACCGGGCCGTCGGCCGGGCCGCCGAGAAGACGCAGATCGGGGGCGGCGTGTGGCGCCAGCTGCGCGCCCGCCAGCGCCGCGACCCGACCCGGCTTGCCGTTGCGCTGCTCGAGAAAAGCAGCAGGCAGTTCACCGGGGATGCGGCGAACCAGGCGCGCGAGCTCTATTCCATGATGGTGCGCAAGCAGAACCTTGTGACCCGTGCGCGCCGCGAGATCCGGCTCAAGGCCCTGCTGCAGCTCTGGCTCTACGTGCACGTGCCGCTGTCGATCGGCCTTCTGGTCGCGCTTGCGGCGCACATCGTCGCCGTGTTCTTCTACTGGTAGCCGATCACCACCCGCCCATGCGCTGCCTCCTCCTGACGATCACGCGCAACCGGCGCGGCCAGCCGGTGCGGGACGGCCGTATCGTCACCGGCGAGATGCTGACGATCGGGCGGGGCAGTGACTGCAGCATCTACCTGCCGCACGTGCGCGTGAACCTGCACCAGGCGACGCTGCGCACCCAGGACGACGGCCGCCTCGTCATCGAGGCGGCGAGCCCGGGCATCAGCGTCGATGGCAACTTCACGCAGCGCGCGCGCCTTAGGCCCGACACGCGCATCACGATCGGTCCCTACGAACTGGTGGTCGAGCCGGCCGGGGCCGAAGGCTATCCGGAGCACGACTTCGCGCTCACGGTCGAGCTGAGGGAGGCTCAGCCCGACAAACGCGCCCAGCGTGCAGCCAGGCGGCGCGCACCGACCTCGCTCTTCGAGGCCGGCCTTCGGAAGCGTTTGCCAGCGCTCCTCCTCGCGCTCGTCATTGGCGTGCTGTTTCTCGTCTTTCCGATCCTGCACGCAACCCAGCCCGAATTCCGGGCCAACGAGCGGGAGCTCCAGGTCAGCGCGGTGGCCGCCGACGAATCCTGGAGTCCGGGGCCGCTTGCCGCCGGGCACCGCGGCTTTGGGCGCGACTGCCGGGTCTGCCATACCGAGCCCTTCGTCCACGTCCGCGACCAGGAGTGCCGCGCCTGCCATAGCAGCGCAGGCCCGCATGTCCGGGACGTGGCACTGCAGCGGGGCGCCTTCGGCGAGACGCGCTGCGCGCAATGCCACCGCGATCATCGCGGCCTCGCCAGCATGAACGACATCGATCCGGCGATGTGCTCGGACTGCCACGGCACACTGCAGGAACGCGGACTGAAGACCGGGATCGTCGACATCACCGACTTCAAGAACGCGCACCCGCCGTTCAAGCTGTCGATCGCGAGCGGCCCCAATCCGGCTGACGTGGTGCGTGTCGCGCAGACGGACCAGCAAGCCCTGCGGCAGAACACCGGCCTGAAATTCCCGCATGACGTGCACCTTGCAGCGCGTGGCGTCGAGAGCCATAACGCCCCGCCGGGACAGAATGGCCGCGTGGTGCTGGTGTGCCACGACTGCCACGTCGCCGAGGCGTCGGGCGTGGGCTTTTTGCCGATCTCGATGGAGAAGCACTGCGCCGATTGTCACCGTCTCGAGTTCGAGCCCGATGTGAGCAGCCGGCAGGTCCCACATGGCTCGGCGGAGGGCGTGATGCTGATGCTGCGCGAGTTCTATGCGAGCGCGGCGCTCGGCACGACCCCGCTCGAGGTCACGACCGTCGATGGCCTCTTGCAGCGTCCGGGCCGGCGCGCCGTGGACGTGCGCCAGGAGACGGCCAAGGACTGGGCCAACGAGCAGGCCCTGCGCGTGGCGACCGACCTCTTCGAGGTGCGCGTGTGCGTGGTCTGTCACGAGGTGACGCGCGCAAACCTCGCCGCACCGGGCGGCGTCCCCGTCTCGGTCGGCGTCCCCTTCAAGATCACGCCCGTGTTCCTCACCCAGCGCTGGTTGCCCAAGGCACGCTTTGAGCACGACAAGCATGCCGCCGTCGCGTGCGTCGACTGCCATGCGGTCACCACCTCCAAGACGAGCGCTGACGTCTCGATGCCCGACATCGGCAAATGCCGCGAATGCCACGTCGGCAGCCAGCCCGAGCGCAACAAGATCTCGAGCAACTGCGAGCTGTGTCACGGCTTCCACCAGCACGACCTGCCAGGGCCGCGAGGTCCCCCCGCAACGCCGCATGGCGCGCGCGTGGCGGCTGCGGCCGCGCTCGCCCCGGTGGAGAAACCCTGATGGCAGCACGAGCGCGACCCTCTGTGCCAACGCGCGCGCGCCTCGCGGCATGCGCGGGCCTCATTCTGCTCGGCGCCTGTGGCGGCGGCGGCGGCGGCTTCGAGAGCGGGCCCCCCGCCCCGCCGGTCACGACGCCGGCCTGCGCCAGCTGCGCGACCAACCCGGACAACCTGACCATAGCCGACGTCCAGACCATCCTCGCCCAGGCGGTCGGTGAGGCCCGGGCGCACAACGCGCGCGCGACGCTCGCGGTCACCGACCGCGTGGGCAACGTGCTCGCCGTCTACCAGATGAAAGGTGCCGGGGCCACGTTCACGATCACCGACGGCCGGGCGGTTGAGGGCGGCCTTGAGAACGTCAACATTCTTCCCGCGACCCTCGCTGCGATCGCCGAAGCGGTCACCGGCGCCTATCTCTCGTCGAACGGCAACGCCTTCACGACGCGCACCGCCGGGCAGATCATCCAGGAGAACTTCAATCCGGGCGAGATCGGACAGCCCGGCGGGCCGCTCTTTGGCGTCCAGTTCTCGCAGCTGCCATGCTCGGATCTGATGCAAAACGCCGGCAGCGTCGGACCGCGTGCCTCGCCACTTGGGCTCGCCGCCTCCCCGGGCGGGCTGCCGCTCTACAAGGGCGGCGTGCTGGTGGGAGGGATCGGGGCGATCGCCGACGGGCTCTACACCATCGATCGCAACATCAATGTCATCGCGCCGGCCCTAAACGAGCTGATCGCAGTGGCCGGCGCGACCGGCTATGCAGCACCGGCCTCGATCCGGGCGAACATGATCACTGCGGGCGGCCTCGCCTTGCGCTATGTCGACTCCGAGGCGATCCTGTCGGTCCCCAGCCAGCACGCGGCCTTCGATTCCTCCGGACTCGTCGCCGTGGCCGGGTTCAATCCCGGAGCCATCCAGAGCGGCACAGCATTCGGAGAGCCGTCCTCGGGGATTCGCGCCGACACGGGTGCGCTCGCCGATCTGGGCGCCTATGTGCTCGTCGACGGCACCAACGCGGTGCGCTTTCCCGCCACGGCGGGCACGGACGGACTGCTCTCGCAAAACGAGGCGCTCCAGATCCTGCGCAATGCCGTGGCCGTTGCCAACCATGCGCGCGCGCAGATCCGCCAGCCCCTGAACTCGACCGCCCAGGTGAGCATCTTCGTGGTCGACACCAACGGCAATCCGATCGCGTTTGCGCGCAGCATGGATGCGCCGGTGTTCGGCATCGACGTCGCGCTGCAGAAGGCGCGTACGGCGCTGTTCTTCTCGGGCACCGGTGCCGCCGCCCGGTTGCTCGCAGAGGCACCCGCCAACTACCTCGTGCCCCCTGCCCAGTCCTCGATCGCAGCCTATGTGACGGCGAGCCAGAGCTTTCTTGGCAACCCGAGCGCGTTTGCCGATGGCACAGCCTATTCGGCGCGCGCCATCGGCAACCTCGCGCGCCCCTTCTTTCCCGATGGCGTGAACGGCAATCCGCCAGGCCCCCTGTCCAAGCCGTTTGTGAACTGGAGCGTGTTTGACGACGGCCTGCAGCTCGACCTCGATTACAACGGCATCACCAACGCCCTGACGGGGGGAGCGCCCGCCGCCTGCACGGGCCTCGCACAGGTGAAAAACGGCATCCAGATCTTTCCGGGGGGCGTGCCCATCTACCGGGGCAGCACGCTGGTCGGGGCGATCGGCGTGTCGGGTGACGGCGTCGACCAGGACGACATGGTGGCCTTTCTGGGCCTGGCGAACGCGGGCGCAGCGCTGGGCACGGGCGTGGCCAATGCGCCCACCGCGATCCGCGCCGACCGCATCACGCCGCCCGGAACCGGTACCTCGCTGCTTTACGTCCAGTGTCCGCAGGCGCCTTTTGTGGACACGGACCAGCAGGGCGTATGCAACGGCATATAGCGAGGGCAAGGCAGCGCGGCAGGGTATGCTCATTGGCCCACGCGCTCCTCGCGCCCGTGGCGCCGCTCGTGCTTTTTGCGCCCTGGGCCGCGCATGCCCAGTCGGAACCAGGCCTAGCCGCGGTGCCGTTCGGAAATCTGCTCGCGGGCGTCGCGGCCGTCGCCGCACAGCCGGGCCCGGCCGTGCTGCGTACGGCTCCTGCGGCGGGCCTGGATGACGCGATCGAGTTGCGTCGTCCCCAGGGGGTGCCGCTGGTCTACCCGGTGCCCCCGGTCGCGGCCAACCAGGTCGCCCCGCCCACGCCCATCGATCCCCGGGAAAGCGTCGAGGTGCCCGATCGCTGGCGCGTCATGGAGGGCCTGGGCCTCGCCGACAAACCCCTGGATCCCTATCACCAGAATACGCTGAAGGGCGACAAGCCCTTTCCGCCCTTGGCTGGCCTGGGTCCCGACTGGTTCTTCAATCTGTCGGTCGTCTCCGACACCCTCATCGAGGCGAGCCGGATTCCGATCCCGGTCAGCACGGCAGGCGCCGACCGCAGCGGCTCGCTCGACACGTTCGGGCGGCCCAACCTCACGGGCTTTAGCCAGACCGTGACCGTGTCGGCCTCGATCATCGAGGGCGACACCACCTTCCGGCCGCCCGACTACGAATTCCGCTTCTCGCCGGCGGTCAACTTCAATCGCGCCACCGCCCAGGAGCGCGGTGTGCTCGACGTGGATCCCCAGGACGGGCTGGTGCGCGACGACCGTTTTGTCGGCGTGCAGGAGCTGTTCGTCGACAAACACCTGGAAAACGTCTCGGAGCATTACGACTTCGACAGCGTGCGCTTTGGCATCCAGCCCTTCACGTCCGACTTCCGCGGCTTCGTCTTCCAGGACAACGCCCTCGGGTTGCGCCTGTTCGGCACGCGCGACAGCAACCGCTGGCAGTACAACCTCGCCTGGCTTCGGCGCATCGAGAAGGACACCAACAGCGGCCTGAACGACCTGGGCGCAGGGCTGCGCCGCGACGACACCTTCATCGCCAACCTGTACCGCCAGGACTTTCCGGTGGAGGGCCACACCACGCAGATCACGGTGCTGCGCAACATCAACCGCGAGGACAACGCGGTGTTCTATAACTCGAACGGTTTTCTGGAGCGCCCGGCGCCGATCGGTGACGGGCTGGCGCACCGTTACGATGTCACCTACTACGGGCTGAACGGGGACGGGCACTTCGGCGCGTGGAACCTGACCTCGTCGTTCTATGCGGTCTTGGGCAACGATTCGCACAGCCCGATCGCCCAGCGTTCGCAGGCGGTGGAGGCGGGCTTTGCGGCGCTTGAGCTCTCGCGCGACTTTGACTGGATCCGCGTGCGCGGCACCGGGCTTGTCGCGAGCGGCGACAGGAATCCCTACGGCGGGCGCGCCACCGGCTTTGACGCGATCATGGAAAACCCGCTCATCGTCGGGGCCGATACGAGCTTTTTCATCCGCCAGGCAATTCCGCTCATCGGCGGCGGCGGCGTGGTGCTCTCGGGACGCAACTCGCTCCTGCCGGACCTGCGCACCTCCGAGGACGCCGGCCAGTCGAATTTCGTCAATCCGGGCCTGTCCTTGCTCGGGATCGGAGCGGACTTCGACGTCTCGCCGGAACTGCGCGTCCTGACCAACCTGACCCAGCTCGCCTTCATGAATACCAGCACCCTCGAGGTGCTGCGCAACCAGGGCAACATCGACCGCGACATCGGCGTGGACGCGTCGGTGGGACTGCAGTACCGCCCGTTTTTCACCCAGAACGTGGTCTTGAACGCATCCGTCGCGGTACTCTCGCCGGGCCGCGGCTTCAAGCAGCTCTACGACACCCAGCGCCTGCCCTTGCCGTATTCGATCCTCGTCAACATGCTGCTACGGTACTGAACCATGCTCCGCGCCTTCCTGCGATCTGTCCTGCGGCCCGTCCCGACACCCGGGACTGCCGTATGGCCTGCTGCCCGGGTGCCTCGCCG
Organism: Burkholderiales bacterium; assembly: GCA_003136595.1. Taxonomy (GTDB): domain Bacteria; phylum Pseudomonadota; class Gammaproteobacteria; order Burkholderiales; family Burkholderiaceae_D; genus BOG-994. The sequence continues at coordinate 2,697 of PLEY01000160.1, read as the reverse complement.
CGGGCGCCGGCTCGGCCCGTCCCTCGCCCTGTGCCTTGGGCTCGTCGCGAGCCTGCACAGTGGCGGCGGGACTGCCAGCGCCCGGGACGAGGATGAGGCGCCCGTCGAGCGGCGCGACCGGATGGCACCGGCTGCCCCGCAGAAGCAGACCGCAGCCGATGCCAGCGCCAAATCCGAAGGGTGCGTCACCTGTCACACCGCGACCGACCACGCGAGCATGCACGCCAATCCGGCCGTGGTGCTGGGCTGCACCGACTGCCACGGCGGCGATGCGCGCGTGCGCGCGCCCGCCGGTGCCTCGAGCGCCTCCCGGCACGAGCCCGGCTACGAACGGGCGCTGGCCGCGGCCCACGTGCTGCCGCGCTTTCCCCGGGCCTGGTCCTATCCGTCCTCGGCGAACCCGCGCGACAGCTACACGCTCTTGAACCGGGAACGCCCGGAGTTCATCCGCTTCATGAATCCGGGAGATTACCGCGTGGTGCGCGAGGCCTGTGGCGCCTGTCATCTGCCCATCATCCAGGCGAGCGAGCGCAGCCTGATGTCGACTTCTGCCATGCTCTGGGAAGGCGCGTCCTACAACAACGGCATTCTGCCTTTCAAGCGCGGCATCCTCGGCGAGTCCTATGTGAGCACGGGCGAGCACAGCGTCGGCGCCCTGATCAAGAACCCCGTGCCGCTCGACGACCATCTCACGGCCATGGGAATCCTGCCCTACCTGCAGGCGCTGCCCGCCTGGGAGACGGTGCCACCGGCCGACGTGTTCCGGGTCTTCGAGCGCGGTGGGCGCGTCATCGGCAGCCAGTTCCCGGAGATCGGCCAGCCGAACGGCTCGGGTGAATTGCAGGTGCTCGACGAGCCGGGCCGGCCCGACATCCGCCAGTCCAATCGGGGCCCCGGTACCGGCAGCCGGATCTCCGTGCCGGTGCTGAATCTGACCAAGACGCGCTTGAACGATCCGCACCTGTGGTTCCTTGGGACCAACGAGCAGCCCGGCGACTACCGCTCCTCCGGCTGCACCGCGTGCCACACCGTCTACGCCAACGATCGCGATCCGCTGCACTCGGGACCGTATGCGCGCTTTGGCAACGAGGGCCGCTCGCAGTCGGTCGATCCGACCATCCCCCATGACGAGTCGGGGCATCCGCTACAGCATGTCTTCACCCGCGCGATCCCGTCCTCGCAGTGCATGGTGTGTCACATGCACCAGCCCAATGTGTTCGTCAACAGTTTCTACGGCTATACGATGTGGGACTACGAGTCCGATGCACAGGCGATGTGGCCGAGTCAGCAGAAGTACCCGAGCAGTGCCGAGGCGCGCGAGATCCTGGACCGCAACCCCGAGGAGGCTGCGATCCGCGGCAAATGGGGCGACCTGGAATTCTCCAAACATGTCTCGGAACTGAACCCGACGCTCAAGGACACCCAGTTCGCGGACTATCACGGACACGGCTGGAATTTCCGGGCGGTCTACAAGCGTGACCGGCATGGCACCCTGCTGGACAAGGATGGCGCCGCGGTGGACGACACCGATCCCGAAAAGTTCAAGAAGGCGGTTCACCTGACCTCGATCCACCTCGATCTCGGCTTTGCCTGCGTCGACTGCCATTTCGCCCAGGACATGCACGGCAACGGTCACATCTACGGGGAGGTCGCGGCGGCCATCGAGATCGACTGCCGCGACTGCCACGGCACGGCGCTCGCCTATCCGACCCTGTTCACCTCAGGGCCTGCCGCGCGACCGGGCGGCATGGACATGCGGCTCTTGCGCACCCAGGACGGACGTCGGCGCTTCGAGTGGCGCGAGGGCAAGCTCTACCAGCGCTCGGCGCTCGATCCCGAGCGGGAATGGGAGGTCACCCTGGTCAAGGACACCGTCACGCCTGGCAACCCGAAATACAACGAGAAGGCCGCGCGCGCCAAGCTCATGTATGCCGGGGCTGCAGGCCGGGCCGGCCAGTGGGGCCCGGGCCACGATGCCTATGCCCACTCGGACGACAAGATGACCTGCTACACCTGCCACCTGTCGTGGACCACGACCTGCGCCGGCTGCCACCTGCCGATCCAGGCCAATGCCAAGACCGAGCGCCACCACTACGAGGGCGGCGAGAGCCGCAATTTCGCGACCTACAACCCGGAAGTCGCGCGCGACGACGCGTTCCAGCTCGGCGTGCATGGACCGGTGAAAGGCTCACGCATCGCCCCGATCCGCTCGAGCTCCGCGCTCGTGCTCTCGTCGACGAACATCAACCGCGAGCACATCTACATCCAGCAGCCGCCGGTGTCGGCGAGCGGTTTTTCCTCCCAGGCTTTTGCGCCTCACTATCCGCACACCGAACGCAAGACCGAGACCAAGACCTGCTCGGACTGCCACGTCTCGAAGGCCGAGGACAACAATGCGATCATGGCGCAGCTGCTGCTGCAGGGGACCAATTTCCTGAACTTCGTCGGCTATAACGCCTGGGTTGGCGAGGCCGGCGACGTCGAGGCGGTCCAGGTCACCGAATGGGACGAACCGCAGGCGGTGATCGGCAGCTTCCTGCATCGCTATGCCTACCCCGACTGGTATGCGGCGCATCTGGCGCGCAACCGCGAGCTTGCGGCCGCCCAGGGGCACGACGCGCCCGACGCGGTGCGCTGCCTGCAGCTGCGCGGCGAGTATTTGTACGTCGCCGAGGGCGGCCGCGGCATGCGCGTCTA
>PLEY01000181.1 GCA_003136595.1 Burkholderiales bacterium | reverse complement strand
CTCATGCCCCATGCCCTGCGTCGGCTCGTCAAGCAGCATCAGCTCGGGTTCGAGAGCAAGCGTGGTCGCGAGGTCCAGGGCGCGTTTGCGCCCATAGGAGATATCGGCAGTCAGCGCGGTGGCGAACTCCTCAAGCCCGACCTCGGCCAGGAGCTGCATGGCCCGGTCATTGAGCTTGGCGAGCGATTTCTCGGACCGCCAGAAATAGAACGAGGTCCCCAGATTGCGCTGCAGCGCAACGCGGACGTTCTCCAGCACGGACAGGTGGGGGAACACCGCGGAGATCTGGAACGAGCGCACGATCCCGCGCCGCGCTGTCTGGGCCGGACCCAGGGCCGTGATGTCGACGCCGTTGTAGACGATGCTCCCCGAGGTCGGCGCGAGAAACTTCGTCAGCAGGTTGAAAAAGGTGGTCTTGCCCGCGCCATTCGGGCCGATCAGCGCATGGATCTCGCCGCGGCGTACGTCCAGGGAGACGCCATCGACCGCCACAAACCCCTTGAACTCCTTGACAAGATCGTGCGTGGCGAGGATGGTGTCGCTGGCCTCGGGACTCACGCCAGCCCCTCCATGACGATGACCTGACGGATGCTCTGTCCGCGCGCGAGCCGATCGAGCGCCCCGTTGATGTCCGCAAGGGGGAGCCGTTCGGAGAGCAGTGCCTCGACGGGAAGAAGCCCCTGCTTGAACAGCGCCACATAGCGCGGCACATCCCGAACCGGCACGCACGACCCGATATAGCTGCCCTTGAGAGTGCGCTCCTCGGCGATCAGGCTCACGGCCTGCAAGGGCCACAGGCTCTTCGGATTCGGCAGACCCGCCGTGACGGTCGTGCCGCCGCGCCGCGTGACCCGATAGGCCGTCTCGAGCGCAGCAATCGCGCCGGCCATCTCAAACGCGTAGTCGACGCCGCCGCCGGTGGCCGCCTTCACCTTCTCGACGAGATCGGCATCGCGCGCATCCAGGCAGAGCGTCGCTCCGAGGGTCCGCGCGAGGTCCAGCTTGCTCTCGACCAGGTCGATCGCGACGATGGCGGCGGCGCCGGCCGCGCGGGCCGCCAGGAGCGCCGCAAAACCCCCCCCGCCCAAGCCGATGACCGCGACAGTGCTGCCGGCTTCGATGCGCGCGGTATTGACCACGGCGCCCACCCCGGTCAGGACCGCGCAGCCGAACAAGGCCGCGTGCTCGAACGGCAGGTCCCTGTCGATCGGGACACAAGAGCGCCTCGACACCACCGCGTGGTCGGCAAACGCCGAACACCCCAGATGGTGATGGACCGGAACGCCTCCCGCGCTCAAGCGCCGCCGGCCCGTGAGCAGGGTGCCGGCCCCGTTGGCGGCTGCACCCGGCTCGCACAGCGCCGGCCGGCCACTGGCGCAGGGCATGCAATGTCCGCAACTGGGCATGAACACCAGGATCACATGGTCGCCAAGCCGCAAGTCGTCAACACCGTCGCCCAGCGCCTCCACAACGCCGGCCGCCTCATGGCCCAGCGCCATCGGCACCGGCCGCGGACGATCGCCATTGACCACCGACAGATCAGAATGACAAAGTCCTGCGGCACGGATGCGTACCAGCACCTCACCCGGTCCGGGGGCGGCAAGATCGAGTTCTTCGATCAGAAGCGGTCGGCTCTGCGCATAAGGCTCTGGCAAGCCGATCTCACGCAGGACGGCGGCACGCGTTTTCATGGGAACTCCGCGAGGGCGCTGACTTTCCGAGGCCCACCGGCCAGGGAGCCGTGAGCGTAGCAGGATTCGATATCGAACAGGATTCGCGGAAACCCTGAGCCCGGGGCGACTCCGGGGCGCTCAAGCAGTCCACAGACCGGGAATCGCACCGGGGACGTGCCTGCGGAAATCCGGCCTAAGCCGCGAGCCGTTCTTGCAAAGTCGACTTCACCGCCGTTAGTTCGGGGGGCAGATGATGCGCAAGCCTCGTAAAGAGTTCCTGATGCAATTCCAGTTCCTTGCCCCAGGCATCGCGGTCGATCGAGGTGATCCTCTCGAAATCCGCCCGCGAGAATTCGAACCCGGTCCATGACAGATCCTCGTAGCGCGGTGTCACGCCGAAAACATGCTCGAGGCCACCGCTCGCACCCTCGGTCCGCTCGAGGATCCATTTCAGCACCCGCATGTTCTCTCCAAATCCCGGCCACACAAACCGGCCGCTGTCATCCGTGCGGAACCAGTTCACGCAGAAGACCTGGGGCAGGGGTGCACCGCTCAGGGCAAGCCTTTGCCCAAGCGTTAGCCAGTGCTGGAAGTAATCCGACATGTTGTAGCCGCAAAACGGCAGCATCGCAAACGGGTCACGCCGCACCACCCCCTGCTGGCCCGCTGCGGCCGCCGTGGTCTCGGAGCCCATGGTCGCGGCCATGTAGACGCCCTCGACCCAGTTTCTCGCCTGCGTGACGAGGGGAACGGTCGTCGAGCGCCGCCCGCCGAAGATGAATGCCGAAATCGGCACACCCGCCGGGTTGTCCCAATCCGCATCGAGCACCGGATTCTGCGTCGCGGCGACGGTGAAGCGCGCATTGGGATGGGCGGCGGGACGGCCGGACAAGCGCCCGATCTCGGGCGTCCAGTCCTGGCCTTGCCAGTCAATCAGGTGCGCCGGGGGCTCCTTGCTCATCCCCTCCCACCATACGTCATCGTCGTCGGTGCGCGCCACATTGGTGAAGATCGTGTCCGAGCGCAGGGACGCCATGCAGTTCGGGTTCGTCTTATCGTTCGTGCCAGGCGCAACGCCGAAGTAGCCGGCCTCCGGATTGATCGCGTACAGGCGCCCGTCCGGGCCAGGCTTGATCCAGGCGATATCGTCGCCAATGGTCGTGACCTGCCAGCCTTCGAACCCCTTGGGTGGAATCAGCATCGCGAAATTGGTCTTGCCACAGGCCGACGGAAAGGCTGCCGCGACGTAATGCTTGGCGCCGCCTGGGCTCTGCACGCCCAGTATCAACATGTGCTCGGCGAGCCAACCCTCGTCGCGCCCCATGGTCGAGGCAATCCTCAGGGCAAAACACTTCTTGCCCAGCAACGCGTTGCCACCATAGCCCGAACCAAAGCTCCAAATCTCGCGGGTCTTGGGAAAATGCACGATGTACTTGGTCTTGTTGCACGGCCAGGGCACATCCTTCTCGCCTGCCGCGAGCGGCTTGCCTACGGTATGCACGCACGGCACGAAGGCTCCCCCGGCACCGAGTACGTCGTAGACTGCACGCCCCATGCGCGTCATGAGGCGCATGTTGACGACGACATAAGGGGAATCGGAGAGCTCGATACCGATGTGCGCGATCGGGGAGCCCAGGGGTCCCATCGAGAACGGGATCACATACAGCGTGCGGCCGCGCATGCAGCCGGCGAACAGGCCGTGCAGCGTGGCGCGCATCTGCTGCGGTGCCTGCCAGTTGTTGGTCGGTCCGGCGTCGGCGGCGCTGTCGCAGCAGATGAAGGTGCGATCCTCGACCCGCGCCACGTCCTGGGGATCGGAACGCGCCAGGAGCGAATTCGGCCGCAGCGCAGGGTTCAACCGCAGCAGCGTGCCGCTGTCGACCATCCGCTGGCACAGGCGCTGGTATTCCTGCGCCGAGCCGTCGCACCAGATCACCTGGTCGGGCTGCGCCAGGCGGCAGATCTCGGCCACCCAGGCGTTCAGTTTGCGATGCTGGACTTGACCGGGAAGCGTGCGCAAATGCTGTTCGACAACCGCGTTCATCGTGTCTCTCGGGTTCTGTCAATCGAGATATCGACCTGGGAAGCAATCCGGAAGTCCTCGGATCGCGTCAGGGATACCGCACAAGCGGTATCCTAGTCCATCCCAGCGACGACAGCGCGGCGTGTCGTCATTTATTTGACTTGCAGAAAGCGTCCCGGCCTAGCCTGATTTCACATCATGGGAGGCGGACAGCTGCAGCGACACCCTGCGGCCTCGGGAACGCCTTAATGAGCGTAGCGAGCGCTGCAAGTTTGCGCCCGCATTTGCAAAGACAGGCGCAGCCGTACGCACGTACCGCGAGCATCGCAGGCGCAAAATTGAAGCGCGCAGTAGCTCAGTCAGGCTTTCCCTAATCGAGCGGAACGATCTCTACCGCCTGCGGTCCTTTCTGGCCCTGCTGCACCTGGTATTCGACCCGCTGGTTTTCCTTCAGCGTGCGAAATCCCTTGGACTTGATGCCGCTGTAGTGGGCAAACACATCGTTTCCGCCGTCATCCGGCTTGATGAAACCGAAACCCTTGGTCTCGTTGAACCACTTCACGACGCCGGTCGGCATGACTCACTCACTTCCTCGATCCAAGCACGGGATGCGCCCGTGGCGCACGAGCGACGCGATTAACGCTACACGCTCCGCATGGCCAGCGCCAGAGTATTTTTTCTATCCCGCTGCGGCGCATGTCAAGCAACGCGCAG
>PLEY01000170.1 GCA_003136595.1 Burkholderiales bacterium | reverse complement strand
CCTAGTAGGACGGCCGGCGCACGGCCGGCCCGGTCGTTCAGGGCGGCCATTGCAGGTCATTGCAGCTAAAACTACAATTGTCGTTTTAGCTCCACTTGGGTACAATGAGGCTACGGAGCCGCCCATGCCTCAGTCCTTTTTCGACATCAAGATTCGTCGTCCGGCACTCGCCGAACAATACTTGGCCGCCTTGAGGGGACAACCGGGCAGACCATTGTCGGTGTTTGCGCCCAGGCAAGTCGGTAAGACCTCCTTTCTACTGGATGACCTCAGCCCGCTCGCCAAGGAAAACCGGTTCCTGGTGGTTTACTGCGACGTCTGGCTTTGCCGGGACCGGCCGTTCGAGGCCATCAATCATGCTCTAGAAGAGGAAATCGCGCGGCTGACGGTGCCGCGGACAGCGCTCGGTAAAACGGCCAAACAGGAGGTTAAGAAAATCTCAGTCATGGGCAACTCCATCGAACTCGGAGAGAGTCCATCCGACCGGGACTTACCGCTCGACCCGGGGCTGCGGTTTGATTCCCTTATCCGGAGGATTCACCGAGAGCAGGGGCGCCCCATCCTGCTCTTGCTGGATGAATTCCAAGCGCTCGCCGAAAGCGATTCCAAGCTCGGACTGTCTGTCGTTTCGGCACTTCGAGCCGCGCTTCAGACCCACAAGGAGGCGGTCTTCGCGGTGTTCACGGGCTCCTCGCAAGGGGACTTGGCCGCGATGTTCACCCAGGCGCGGGCGCCCATGTACCAGTTCGCGCAACAAATGGACTTCCCCCATCTGGGCAGTGAGTGGCCCGCCGCGCTCCAGGCCCATTTTCGCGCAATCCACCAGGGCCGGGAACCGAGCCTAGTGGACTTGGACCGCCTCTTTTCAGCGGTGGACTACCGGCCCGGAATACTTCGGGACATCGTGGTCCTGATGTCAGCCGAAGGACTCACCGATGTCGACGTCGGCCTTGAAGCATTCAGTCGACGACAAGAAACGGTGGCGGGCTTCAAGCAATCCTTCGGTAGCCTGAGGCTCTTTGACCGTGCGATGGTACGCGTGCTGGCCGAAGGGCTCAAGCCCATGTCCGACGAGGCGCAAGCGAGGTTGGCCAGTCTGTTGCCGGCGAATGCGCAGCCGTCGAAAGGAAAGGCTCGGCTAGCAGTGGAGCGGCTGAAAGCCCAACACGTCTTGCTGCGCGATAGCCCTGACTACCGGTTTGCGGATTCGCTCTTTCGGGACTTTGTGCTCAAGCAGCACAGCGCGGACTTGCTGTGACGCGCCGAGACATCGCGGCTGCGCTCGACCGGGACGTCGGCAGTCTGTCGCGCCAGCCCAGGTCTTGGCCGCGCTGCCGGCTGGCTGATGTAGCCCTGCCGGTGCGCGAGATTTACTGCAACATTCCCTGCTGCCTGCTTGGTGCGGCGATGAATAGGNNGCCAGGCCGAAGTCCGCGTACCCCATCGCTCCGTGCTCGAGTGGTGGCAGGCGGAGCGCGCGTCGAGCCACAGCCCTGCGAGAACTGGGCGCGCACCCGGACGAAGCGCCTAGCCCGTGACACTCCCCACCCATCCGCTCACCCGGCGGCGCATGACCCCCTCCTGGCGCGTTGCGCCCAGGAAGGGGAATGCGCGCCGCTTTGTTCAAAGATGGCGTTCAACACGCTCGCAAGCCGCAGGAATGTCGCGTCCGGGCCTTCCTGCCCCGGCTTCCACCTCTGGCTTCCTCCTATGGCTTCCACTTCCGGCTCCGGTCCAGGGATTTCCCGCAAACCCTTGGAGCCTGGCGTGCGGTCGCGCGACCGAAAAGGGGTTCTATCGCCATGCCCCCTGCCCCTGCGTCATCCCCCGCACCCCCACACGGCGGATTCGCTTCGTAGGGCCCTGACGCCCGCCCGGCCAAGCGCGTATCCGCGTCGAGCCCAACAACCCGGGCCGAGCCTAGTATTATCTTGCCCTCGCCTTAGGTGGCGCCTGTCGAGTGCTTGGTTTGCGGGCGCCGGATCCGGATGGTCGAAGAACCTCCGCGCCCTGCCTCCTTGAACCACCTGACTGGCGAGATCGCCCGAAAGTGGTGTAGCGAGCCGGTATTCCGATGAGAAACATCTTGCCCTGGGAGATGCGAACATGACCGAACGACCGGATTTCATCCGTCACTGGCGCGACTTGGAAGGAGCCGACGATTCGCACTATCCCGACAGCGAGGAGCTCATGGGCATCGGCAGCCCGCTTGGCAGGTTGCTCGGGCTAACACGCATCGGCATCCACCACGAGCGCCTGCTACCCGGACGGCGAACGTCTTACCCACATGCGGAAAGCGCGGAGGAAGAGTTTGTGTTCGTGCTCGAAGGACACCCAGACGCCTGGATCGATGGGACGCTTCACCGTCTGGAACCGGGTGTAGCAGTCGCGTTTCCGGCGGGGACGGGAATTTGCCATACGTTTCTGAACAACACGGATTCGGAGGTGAGACTCCTTGTCATCGGGGAGAGGCCAAAGCCCGAGAACCGTATCCACTACCCCATGAATCCAGACTACGAAAGAACGCGCGACGATGCATGGGTTGACGTCACGCCGCGCGTCCTGGGGGGCCACGACGGGAAGCCGAACTAGGGCATGATCGCGACCCGGGGCAGATCGGCCGCGTGACTCGATACGGGACCACAGGGTTACCTCGGCAAGTGGTAGTCGAACTCGAAAGAATGCTTACCGTCTACGATGATGATGCGCATGGAGCCGGTGAGGCCCGCGAGTTCGCCCGTACCCGAATCGGGCACTACGATGATGTTCAGTTCCGGGGCACCGCGATCCATGGTCGCATTGTGCTGGAGAACAAAACTCCCATGGCGTCCCTGCAACCTCCCCTCGACGCGCTCGATCGCCACATAACCTGCGGAGCCCTTGGTATCGGTTGCGGCGCTTAGCATCTCTCCCTGGCTCGTTGCCTCGAGGTCGCCGTGGAATTGCTTGTCGATCGACATTCGTCCCAGCTTCGCATCGGCGGACTGATTGTACGGATCCAACGGCGCCAGTTTTACCTCAAAGGTCCCCCGTGCATGAATCATCGCTGTCTCGCTCACTTTCCTGGAGTCATACGAGGGCAGTTCGCCCTCTGAACGCGGCGTCAGCACGCATCCCGCCAACCCCACCGAGACCAGGATAAGAGCCAGCGCCTGAAGCACCACGACGACCTGCTTCACGGTCACTTCGCCCTCTCGCGCTTCTCGACAGGTCCTGGATTCATTGCCCTCTGGGCGTGCCATCCGTGCTGCTTTCGCCACAGAATAACGCGCCCGAAGGATTCCGTCAGGTCCCTTTGCCGTCCAGCATCCCTCCCCTCCCAGCGGGGACTGATGAGAAGGCCTCTGACGCAAGGTGCTCCGCCCCGTCCCAGCCGCCCTCCCCGTGCGCCGCGTCAAGGACCAAGCAGCAACGAGAGCGCGAGCCCGAACATGGTCAGCGCGATCAGCGAGTCGAGGACGCGCCAGGCAAGCGCCCTGCCGAACAGCGGTCCAAGTAGCCGGGCCCCATAGCCCAGACCAAAAAACCAGACGAGGCTCGCGAGTGCGGCACCGGCCCCAAAAACCCAGCGACCATGCGGCCCATGCTGACTCGCGAGCGACCCGAGGAGAACCACGGTGTCGAGATAAACGTGCGGATTGAGGAGCGTGAAGGCGAGACAGGTGCAGAGCGCCGCACCGAGGGTGGTGCCGACCGCAGGATCGGTGGTCAAACTTTGAGGCCGCAGGGCACGCCGCACGGCACCAAGGCCATAGACAATCAGAAACAGCGCCCCGCCATAGCGCGCCACGGCCAGGACGGCGGGTGCGGCCTTGATCAAGGCGCCAAGCCCCGCAATACCTGCGACGATCAGGAACGCATCGGCGAGCGCACAGACGAGCACGATCGGCAGCACGTGTTCCCGCCGGATCCCCTGCCGCAGGACAAACGAGTTCTGCGCTCCAATTGCGATGATGAGGGCAGCCCCAGACAGGAATCCAGCGAGGAGATCGGCGCTGATCAATGAATCATTGCAACGAATCATCAGGACGCGAAAAGTTGGCCGTCCCGCACACCACGCCTTCGCTCGGACGACCCGTTGCCTCGACCAATCGGCGCATGCGGCAGGGCGATCACTCCCGCGCCCGCGCGAGTGTCTGCCGGGCAAGGAGGACGACCGGTGCATCGACCATGCGAGCGTCGAGGCGGATCGCAGCCCCTTGGGCAGCGGCGCTTGCGGCGATGACGCGCTGGGCCCAATCGAGTTCGACGGCGCTCGGCGCCGATGCGCCGTGCACGGCCGCAATCTGGCGCGGGTGTATGCATAACTTCCCACCAAACCCAAAGCGCAGGGCGCGGCGCGTGTCTTTGGCTAGCCGCTCATCATCATCGAGGGCCACTGTCACCCCGTCGACGGCCGCGGCCAGACCATGGAGCCGGGTCGCCATCATCCGAGGCCCTCCTCTCCGATCAGGTTCTCCTCCGGAATCTCCAGGTCCTCGAAGAACAGTTCGCAGGTTTCGTGATTCACCATGTTCGCGATCGGCCTGACCGTCAGTCCGCGGTCGATCGCCTCGCGCAGGTCGACGATGAAGAGCGACATCCCTTCCGACTTTTTCTTGACGTCGGCAAGCGACGTGTTGCGCGCGAGGAGAATCATGAGGTCGGAGTGTTGCACACGGGAGATCCAGACCTTCTGGCCGTTCACGACATGGCGGCCGTCCCGGTTCACGGCGCTGGTCTTGGTCTGCGTGGTGTCCGAGCCCGTGGTCGGCTCGGTCACCGCCATCGACTGGATGCGCAGCCTGCCGGCGGCGATGTCGGGCAGACCCTTCCTTCTGGGCCGGGCTGCCGGTGCGTAGCAGGGTGCCCATGTTGTACATCTGGCCGTGCACGGCACCGGAATTGCCGCCAAAGCGGTTGATCTCCTCCATGACGACGCTCGCTGCCGTCAGGCCGAGTCCCGTGCCCCCGTACTCCTCGGAAATCATGGCAGCGAGCCAGCCAGCCTCCATCAGCGTGGCCACGAAGCGCTCGGGATAGGCGCGCTCTTCGTCGACCTTGCGGAAATACGCAGCAGGGAACTGAGCGCAGAGACGACGGATTGCGTCGCGGATCTCCTGATGCGGGTCGGTCTCATGCAACACGGACTGTCCTTCGCAATTCCCAAAGAGGCAGATACTAAGCGGCAGATACNNAAGCCCCAGATATCGTCGCCGTGACGGCGTCGTGCCACGCGGCACTGCACGCATGGGCGTATCCTGACGCGGAAACTGCAACGCGCGCGGCACCGTCGCACAGGATATCCCGAAACCTCCGCGCGAAGCAGGCCCGGGGCGAACGCGGCGCTGCAGGATCTTGCCACACAGGTTATGTTATCGCCTCAAGCTTCGAGGAGATTCCCATGACCCGTGAGCCCCGGTTCGAGCTCTTTTCCTTCTGGCGTACGTCTGCGACCTATCGCGTGCGCGTCGCCCTCAATCTGAAGGGCGTTGTCGCAGAAGAAACCAACGTCAACGTCGATGCCGCGGAGCAGCGCGGCGCGGCCTTCCTCAAGATCAACCCGATGGGGGCGATCCCCGCGCTCCTCGATCGGCAAGAGGGGATGCCGAAGACACCTCTGACCCAGTCGCTCGCGATCCTGGAATTCCTGGAGGAGACGTATCCCGAACCCCCGCTCCTGCCGCGGGATGCCCACGGCCGCGCGCGCGTGCGCTCACTGGCCGGGCTGCTTGCAGCGGACACCCACCCGCTCATCACCCCACGCGTGCGAAAGTACCTGACCGGTGTCGGCCATTTTGACGATGCCGCCTGGCGCGCCTGGCAGATCCACTGGTTTGCCACCGGCCTTTCCGCACTCGAGGAGCGCCTCGTTCACGAGACCGAGACCGGACGGTTTTGCCACGGCGACTCGCTGACCATCGCCGACATTTGTTTGGCCAGCATCATCGTCGTGATGCGAGTCTTCAAAATCGAGGTCACCGGTATCCCGACGGTTCTGCGCATCATGGCGGCCTGCGAAGAGCTCGATGCCTTCACGCGGGCCGACCCGATGCGTCAAATCGGCGCACCGCAGATTTGAGCTTGGGCCGACGGATCAGCGCCAAGGGTGAACACTCGAGCCCCCGGGACCGCCTCGCGGCTGGACTCGTCCGTTGATGGGCTCAGGGGCTCACGGGAATCCGGACGCGCTCTGAAAGGAGCCTAGGCGTCGCGATCGAAGAGATCGACGGTTTTTGGCCAATCCTTCTTCAGCAGCTGCGAGAGAACCCGGTCGGCGAGGAGGCGGCCACCGGTCTGGCAGCCCGGACAGTAATTGGTCTCGTTCTCGGCATACTGAATGCGCTGCACGGGCGTGCCACAAACCGGGCACGGCAGGCGAAACCGCCCATGCACCGCCATCTCGTCGTGAAACGCTGTGACCTGCTCGGGAAACGCGCCCGCCGCGCGCAGGCGCAGCCGCTCGGTCCATAGCAGGAGCTGCTCGCGGATTGCGAGATAAAGCCGCGCGACCGATGCGTCGTCGATGCGCTGGGTCAGCAGCACCGGGGAGAGCCGGGCGGCGTGCAGGATCTCGTCCGAGTACGCGTTGCCGATTCCGCTAAAGAGCTTCGGATCCGTTAGCGCGCGCTTGAGCGTATGGTTCTCGCGGCGCAACTGGCCTGCGAACTCCTCGAGGCTCGCATCCAGGATCTCCATCCCGCCGGGGTCCTGCTGGCGCAGTGCCACCTCGCCCCTTACGACGTGCAGCGAGGCGCGCCGCTTGGTGCCGGCTTCGGTCAGGGTGAGCACGCCGTTATCGAATTCCAGGCGCGCCTGGGCCACCCGCTTCGAGACGGGCTGGTTGGCGCCAAACCAGTGCAGGCGTCCGGCGATCATGAGGTGAAATACGAGCCAGAGTTCGTCTTCGAGACCGAGTGCGATACGTTTGCCGATACGGCGCACCCCCAGCACCCGCAGGCCTTCGCAAGCCTTGAGCGGCGGGAGCGCCGTGCGCAACAGAAAAGGTGAGAAAACAAGCGCATGCAACAGCCGCTGACCGACGATGCGCTCGTCAAGCGCCTCCAGATAGACGGTCAGGTCGGGAAGCTCAGGCATGGGAGCACGGGCATGCGATCAAGGGGCCGGGCGTCTTAGAATCACCACGGGATTGCCGAGGTAGGTCGAGGTGACATCCTCTGCGAATCCGAGTTTGCCCGCAAGCCGCAGCGACGCCTGGTTTTCTGGATGGATGATGCAGGTATAAGCCCTGCCGGGATGTGCCTCTCGGGCCCAGGCCAGAGCCGCTCCGACGGCCTCGAAGGCGTAGCCCTTGCCGTGATAGGCCGGCAGAATCCCCCAGCCCGTCTCAAGAGTCTCCTCGATCGAGGGCACGAGTTCCCGCCGCATTTCCTGGAAGCCCGCCTCGCCGATCAGGCAGCCACTGGCCTTGTCCTCGATCCCAAGAAAACCAAAGCCCAGCAGTTGCCAGTGCCCCGCGGTTCGCACGAGCTGTGACCACGAGGCCTCGCGGGTGACCGGGGTGCCGGTGATGTAGCGCACGACCGCCGGTTCCCGCCACAAGGCCACATACGCATCAAAGTCCGAAAGCACAAGGGGCCGCAGCCGCAGCCGCTCGGTTTCCAGGACCGGCGCTATCGGCAGGTTCACAGCGCATTCACTCCCACATTCACGCCCAAGATCACTCCTTTTGCTAGACTGTTCTCCACTGCCACATGATGCTGCCCATGATCCCAGCAGTCCCGCCCGTCCGGTCGCTCCCCAGAAAGACTGCCGCTGTGCACGCCGACCGCGCGCGACCGTCCCCCAAGCTCGCAGCGGCCCTCGGGCAGGATCGCCTGACCGGGGCGTTCCGCCGGGCATCCTTGGCGGGGCCGGCGCTGCGCCTTCCTACGAGGCTCGCCATCGCCCTCGCACTGCTCGCCGCCGCAGGCTGCGCCTCGCTTCCGACGCGCACGCCGGGCTCGCAGAGCTTCGCCATCCCTGCGGGGGGGAGCGCCGAGCTCGCCCGGATCGCAGCACAGAGTATCCCCGAAGGCGACGGCTTTCGACCGCTACCCACGAGCGCCTTCTCGATGGATGCACGCCTGACCCTCGCACGCCACGCCCAGCGCTCGCTCGACCTCCAATACTACCTAATCCAAAACGACTCGACCGGACGCACGCTCTTGCGCGCGGTGCGCGATGCGGCAGTGCGCGGGGTGCGCGTGCGGATCCTCGTCGATGACCTCTATACGGCGCGCTCCGATCGGATGCTGCTTGGCCTTGCCGCCTACCCCAATGTGGAGGTCCGCGTCTTCAACCCGTTTCCGGCGGGCCGGGCCTTCATGGCGACCCGCTTCCTGTTTTCGGCGTTTGATTTTGCGCGCATCAACCATCGCATGCACAACAAGCTCTTCGTCGCCGATGGCTCGTTTGCCATCGCCGGGGGACGCAACATCGCCGACGAATACTTCTTTCGTAGCAAGGAGGGCAACTTCATCGACTTCGACATCCTGCTTGCCGGGCCGGTCGTTCCAAGCCTCGAGCAGATCTTTGACGAGTACTGGAACAGCCGCTGGGTCTACCCGTTCGATGCGCTCGAGACGAGTCACGAGGCGCCGACGGTTCGCCAGGCAGCCTTCGAGGTGTTGACGGCAGCCGAGGCCAACCCGGCGACGCTGGCCGGTGATGCCATCGATCCCTTCTCGGGATACCACGCCCTGAGCACCGACATCGGGCATCCGCCGCTCGATCTGATCCGGGGCCACGTCCGGGCCTTTGCCGACAGTCCTGAGAAGGTCTCCGGGAAAAGCGTCTCGGGCGATGATCCGACCACCGTGACCGCGCAGGTGATCGCCGCCTTCGGTACGGCCCGCAAGAGCCTGCTGCTGGTCTCGCCCTATTTCGTGCCCAGTGAGCAGGGCCTGCAGGGGCTGGCCGAGGCCCGCGCGCACGGAATCTCCGTCGATATCGTCACGAATTCAATGGCCGCGAATGACGAGCCCCTGGTCACAGCTGCCTACGCGCGTTACCGCCGGGAGATGCTCAAAATGGGTATCGGTCTCTACGAAGTCAGCTCGCGCGAACTTAAGTTCAGCGAGCAGTTTCGCCGTCTGCTCGGATCGACCACGGGACGCTCACACGCGAAACTGGCGGTCATCGACGAGCGGGTTGTTTTTGTTGGTTCGATGAACCTCGACCTGCGCTCGTCGCGCCTGAACACCGAACTGGGCCTTCTTGTCGACTCGCCCGAATTTGCCGAGGGCGTGGACAAAGCGATCAAATTCATCCGCAGCACGGGCTGTTTCCAGCTCAGGCTGCGCGAACCGGGTGATGCGATCGAATGGGTCAGCAACAGCAGTGACGGGTCGCAGATCTACACGAGTGACCCCGAGGTGGACCTCGGTACGCAGCTCGAGATTCTCTTCATGAGCCCCTTTGTTTCCGACACCGATCTCTAGCCGAGCGCCGGGCGCAGCGATCGGTCACCCGGACGCCCTGGCTCGTTAGCTACCCGAGCGGTAAAGGCTCGGAAAGGCAGCGCGCATGGAGACCACGGTGCCGCAGCGGTCGGCCTGGTAGCCCGGCAGGGCGTTGACCGCCGCGCGGTAGGCGTCGCTGCCGAGAACGTCGATCAGGCGCTGAATCTGGGGCAGGCCCAGGGACTCGGCCCGACAGGCGAGCTGGTAGCGCTCGGTCTCGAGGGGGATGAATTCCAGTTCGAATTTCCGGGCCGGCGTCTCGACGCCAACCCCGGCGTCGGCGCGCCCGCTCGCGATGTAGGCGGCGACCGCGGCGTGCGTGTACTCGACATCCTCAAAGCCATTGAGCGCGCGCGGATCCTCGTTGGCTTCGGCCAGCAGCATCTCGATCAGCAGACGGGTGCCCGAGCCCTTCTCGCGGTTGATGAAGCGCACATCCTTGCGCGTCAGGTCCTTCAGTTCGTAGATTTTCTTGGGATTGCCGCGCGCAACCATGAGGCCCTGCCGCCGGATGGCGACGTGGATGACCCGGATATCCCCGGCCTTCAGCCAGCGCGCATAGTGTTCGAGCGCGCGTTCTTCAAAGGCGCCGGTCGGGACCGGGAATCCGGCAATCTCGCAACTGCCGTTGGCAAGCGACGCGATCGCCTCCTGGCTTGCCCGGTACTTGAACTCGATGGAGATCTGCTCGCGGGCCATGAAATCGCGCAGCGTCTCGACCGCGAAGCCGTGGCTCGCATGCAGATGCAGCACAGCCGGATGGGCCGAGCGGCTTTCCTCGATCTCCGCCTCCAGTTCCGAGGCGAGACTTGCCAGGAGCGGTGCCAAGCGGGCCGCGATGCGGCGCTCGGCCCAGACCAGCTTTTCCCCGAGTCCTGTGAGTTTGAATCCCCGGCCACGCCCGGCGGTGACGAGCGGCGCGCCAAAAAGGATTTCCGCCTCGTGCAGCAGCCCCCAGGCGTACCGATAGGAGGTGCCGAGCGCTCGGCAGGCCGTGGAGAGATTGCCATGCTCATCGATCGCCACAAGCAGGCCGATGAGCCGCGGAGCGAGGACGTCACGCTCCCCTTCGCGGATGGTCCAGTTGGGCTTGATGGCTACTTTGAACATGGGTCGTCCTTGCGCACCTGGGGGCTAGCAGTGGGCGTTGCAGTGCAACCCGCCCCGCGCCCTCCCACCCCCCCCCAACCCCCTTTACTACCC
>PLEY01000187.1 GCA_003136595.1 Burkholderiales bacterium | reverse complement strand
CTTTAGGCATGGGGAGATTCAGGAAAAGCATGCTGGCCACGATCGCCATCGGCATGCTGGCGTTCACGCTCGCCCGCTGAGGTGAAGCTAGGCGTGGATCAGCTCGAGGCGCCGCTCCGGGCGCGGCAGATCCGGAAAAACCTGCCTGATCTCAGCGTTGCCGAGAAGCAGTCGGCGCTCGGCGATCTGGGCTACGACCGTCCGAAAGTCCGTCGTGACCGCCAGATCGCGGCCCTGATAGAGCCGGTTCTCCGAGAGACCCGGCCACTCCCCGTGGACCTTGCCCCCCGCAACGCCGCCACCCAGGACCCACATGACGTTGCCGTGGCCGTGGTCGGTGCCGCCGTTGCCATTCTGGCGCACGGTCCGGCCGAATTCCGACATCACGACGATGGTGGTCTGGGCATACGTCGGCCCCAGCCCATCGACCAGGGCGGCGAGCCCCTGCGCAAAGGGTTGCAGACGGTTGGCGAGCTGTCCCTTCTCGGCACCCTGGTTTGCATGGGTATCCCAGCCGCCGACCGCCATGAAAGCGAGCTGGACGCGCGCATCCCGGTGCATGAGACGCGCAAGGCGCGCCGCGTCGTCGGGAAACCCGTTGGGCAGGGGGGCCCCGTTGTTGGCCTCCTGCATCTCCTTCTTCTGGCCCGCCTCGTCCATGGTCGCCATCACCTCGCGGTGCGCCGCACGGCCGTCCTGGTAGGCCCGCGCGAGTCGGTCGTCCCCCTGGTAGAGCTGGGCGAACGCATTGTCGACCTGGGGTCGATCCAGAACCGTCTCGCGCGTGGCGGCCTGCCCTGAAGCGATGTTGGCCACGCTCATGCGACCGGCGTAGATGCGCGGCAGGACCGGTCCGACCGACACCGCGCGCGTGGGCGCACCCGCTGGCGCTGCGCCCGGCAGCGCGGCGAGCAATCGGTTCATCCAGCCGTCGGGCGTCGCCTTGGCACCGGGCGTGCCTGACTCCATGAAGTCCTGGGCGTCGAAATGGGATCGCGTTGCATCCGGCGATCCGGCCGCGTGCACGAACGCCAGCGTTCCATTCTTCCAGAGGGGATAGACGGGCGCGAGCGCCGGATGCAGCCCGAACCGCCCGTCGAGATCGAGGGCTCCCCCGGGCATCCCGGGACGGGCGATGGCGATGCCTTCTCGCCACGCGTAGTAGTTTGACTCCGCATACGGCACAACCACGCTCAGACCATCGACCGCGCCGCGCTTGAAAATGACGATGAGGCGGTTCTGGACGCCCGTGACCGGGGGGGCTTCATTGACCGCGGCAAGCGCGCTGCGTCCAACCGGGATGAGGAGGCTGCCGGCGGCGAGACTGGAAAGAAAACGACGGCGCTGCATGCTCATCTCCTTGCGGCTAGCGCCGCATGAAATCGGGACTGCCCAGCACCAGCGCGGCTCGGAGCTGGGGCTCGGTGTTGGCGATGGCGCTCAAGGTCTTGCCCGAAATCGAATCGCCCAGCGCGTCGAGCAGGCGGTCGACGTCAAGCGGCTCGGGCTCATTGCCGCGCGGGCCGCCAGGCAGAGGTCGCGGCTGGCCGGCGTCCGCGTCGGGCTTGCGCGACAGCGGCAGACGCCCGGCTGCGAGCGCCGTGGCAAAGGTGATGCGCCGCGTCATCGCGTCTGGATTCAGCCAGGCTTCCTCGGTGTTCTTGTAGCCGTCTGGCGTCTGGCAGCCGTAGAGCGGCATGCCCAGCTGTGCGAGCGTGGCCTGGAGCGGGCGCACGTTGTTGACTTCGACGCCGCTCGCACGCACGGCAGAGACCACGTACTGGTAGGGCGTCTTGAATTTTGCACCTTCGCTGGCCGGGTCCAGGAATTCGGGACTGTGCAGGAGGGTGGACAGCACGGCGCGGATGTCACCGTTGGTTGCGAGCCAGCGCTGGGTCATGCGATCGACCAGGGCCTTAGGCGGGTTGTCGGCGACGAAGTACTGGGCGAGCTCGAAGCTGATGTGCCGCGCAGTCACTGGACTGGATGCCAGCACATCCAGCGCCCACTCGCCCTCGGCCTGGCCGCGCGGGGCGACGGTCTTGCCCAGCCACTGTTTGGTGCCCCAGTCATGACGCTGGGCATCGAAGCGAAACGTCGACGCCGTCTGCTCGCGGCGCGCATCGAAGGTCCATCCGGTCAGGATCCGCGCGAGCTCGGTCACGTCCTTCTGGCTGTACCCCCCCTCCACGCCCAACGTGTGCAGCTCCATGAGTTCACGGGCATAGTTCTCGTTCAGGCCGCTTTGCTTGTCCAGACCGGCTCGCGCGTTCGGTGGCTGGTAGCCCGGTGCTGTCGAGAGCCAGTTGTCGAGGTAGAACAGCATCGCCGGATGATGGGCCGTCGCCCCGAGCAGGTCCCGGAAATGGCCAAACGCGTAGGGCCTGATCGCTTCACGCTCATAGTTTGCGACCAGCGCCCGATCCAGGCCCTTGCCGGAAAAAACATTGAAATGGTTGTACCAGAACTCGACCATCACCTCCTGCAACTGGCGCGGACTGTCGATCGCCCGGATCAGCCGGGCTTCGGCCGCCTCCTCGGTGAGATTGCGCACCAGATCACGCTGCTTCTCCTTGCCCAGGCCAGGATCATCCTTGGCCGCGCGCTGGGCGGCACGAAAGCTTCCCACCAGGGCCGCCTCGGACAGCTCGAGGCTCGGCAGCCCGTCCAGTCGTGCCGCAAGGTCTTGCGGCAGCGGAATCTTCTCGGGGGCGAGCTGCTCGTCGATGTAACTGGCCACGCCCATGTGGACCACGCGCGAGATGTCGCCGGGCCGGGCGCCAAAGGCGATACGATTAAGCACATGCGCGGCCTGTTCATCGGCGAACCCTGGGGGCAAGCCCGCGGCCCAGCCGGGTGCGGCGAGCACCGACAGCACCAGCGCGCCGCATCGGGCGAGGCGCCGTGCCATGACGTGTTCCTGACGGTGCTCCATGCTTTCCCCGTTGTCCCTTATCTACCGGCTTTTCCCGAAACTGTCCCCGCTCCTGCCCGGCGCTTGTGCCACTCATTTGGCCACCGCGCCACAGCAGCGGCCACTGAACCGGCCGCATGCCTGAGCCGCGACCCGGACTTCTGGCGCGTACGTCCTGGACCCATAGTGGAGCGAAATCCTGTAACACGCTGTAAAACAGTGTTAACGGGTATTGCCGGATGGGACGCCGCGCCACACATGGCCGGGGACAACGCGGACTACCCGCCCTAGCCTAGCGCGAGCCCCAGGGCCTGGCAGAGCGCGCCGACAGCCGCGCGTTCGGCCTCGAATTCGGCGGGAGGGGCCCGGGCATAGCCGGCCTCGGACAGGCGCAGTCGATGCTGGCGGCGCCGGTACTCACGATAGGCGCGTGCGACCGCGTCGGCGCTACCGGCCTCGATCAGCCCCGCTTGTCCGGCGCGGCGCAGGAGAGCAATGTTGCCGACATTCTCGAGAAGCTCGGGATGCAGCCGGCTAAAGCCAAGAACCAGGTACTGGACGCAGAACTCGATATCGACCATGCCGCCCTGGTCATGCTTCAGGTCGAAGAGGCCACTCGGATTGGGGTGGCCAGCGTGCATCTTGGCCCGCATCCCGGCGATCTCCTGACGCAGATTCCCAAGATCGCGCGGCGCCGCCAGGATCGCACGCCTTTCCGCCTCGAAGGCCGCCCCGAGGCCGGGGTCACCGGCGCAGTGGCGCGCCCGCGTAAGCGCCTGATGCTCCCAGACCCAGGCGTTGTGCTCCTGATAATTCTTGAATCCCAGAAGCGTCGCCACAAGCAGCCCGGCCGCACCGTCGGGCCTGAGCCTGAGGTCGACATCGAACAGGCCGCCGGCCGTGGTCCGGCTCGTCAGCCACGTCATGAGGCGCTGCGCGAGCCGCGCATAACGCAGGCCCGCACCGCCCTCGCCCTCCTCGTCTGCACACACGAAGACCAGATCCAGGTCGGAGGCGTAACCGAGTTCCTTACCCCCGAGCTTGCCATAGGCGATGATTGCAAACGGATGCGCGGCCTCGGGCACGGCCCCCACCACCTCCCGACACGCCTTGAGCGCCGCCGCGAGGATGAGGTCGGCGAGCGCCGAGAGATCATCAGACAGTTCCTCGAGCTCAAGACGCGCCTCGAGATCGAGGATCAGCAGACTGAACGTCTGGGCATGATGGGTCTCGCGCAGCAAATCCATCTGGCGCTCGACATCGCCCCGGGCGCGCTGCATGGCGTCCTCGAGGGCGGTTGCGACCGCTGCCCAGTCGGGCCGCCTTAGGGTGCGCGTATCGAGCAGTTCGTCGAGCAGCAGGGGGTGCTGTGCGAGATAGCGTGCTGCCCACGGGCTCGCCGCGAGCAGCACGGCGACTCGTTCGAAGGCACGTGGAAACTCGCTGAGGAGCGCAAGGTAGGCCGCACGCGTGGCCACCGCATCGAGCAGGTCGAGCAGCCTGCCGAGCAGCACACTGGCGCTGCAGGTTGTGTTGCCGTGCCCCTGCGCCAGCGCCAGCGCGTGCGGAATGAGACTGTCGAGCCGGGCCCGATTGGACTCGCTCAGCGTGCCGATCCTCGGACTCGCCCACAGGGCGCGCAGGCGGCGCGCCGCGGCCTCGGGATCGTCAAAGCCGAGCGCGGCTAAGCCTGCGATCTGCTCGGGGTCACTCCCCTCGCCAGGACCCCGGTCACTCCACAGGTCGCCGCGGCCGAAGAACTCTGCTGCGGGACCGGCCGGCAGCCCGAACGCGAGATCGAACTGGGCCGCGACGAAGCCCTGTTCCTCGGCAAGCAGTGTCCTTAAGCCTGCGAAATCGGCGACCCCCAGGGAGGCGCACATCGAGACGAGCCGCGCGCGGTCCTCGGCCCCCTGGGGCAGGCTATGGGTCTGGGCGTCGTCAAGATACTGCAGGCGGTGCTCGATGTTGCGCAGCAGCCGATAGCTCCTGATGAGATGCTCTGCGATCGGCACAGGAAGCAGGCCGCGCGCAGCGAGGAGCTCGAGCGTCGCCTCGGTACTGCGCGAGCGTAACAGGGCATCTCGGCCGCCGCGGATGAGCTGGAAGTGCTGGGCGATGAACTCAATCTCGCGGATACCGCCGCGACCCAGTTTGACGTTCTCCGCGCGGCCGGCATGCTCGGCGTTGCGCCGCCCCACCTCCGCGCGGATCTGCTCGTGCAGCGCCCGCAAGGCCTGGATCGCACCGAAATCCAGGTAGCGGCGATACACGAATGGGGTGACGATCGCAGCGAGCGAGGCTTCGAGTTCGGCATGGTGCGAACCCAACACGGCAGGCGAGACGGCACGCGCCTTGATCCACGCATATCGCTCCCAGTTGCGGCCCTGCGCCACGAAGTAGTCCTCGAGCATGGCAAGGCTTGCCACAAGCGGCCCAGAATCGCCGTTCGGACGCAGTCGCATGTCGACCCGGAACACGAAACCGTCGCCCGTCAGTTCCGACAGGACCCCGATCAGGCGCCGGCCAAGGCGCGTGAAAAACTCATGGTTCGAGAGCGTGCGCTGCGCACTCTGGGCGCTGCCACTGTCGCTGCCAGTTCCGCCGTCGAACCCGGTCTCGCCATCCTCGCCGTAGACAAAGACGAGGTCGATGTCCGACGACGCATTCAGTTCAGCGCCACCGAGCTTGCCCATGCCGACCACGAGGAGATCCTGGGCGCGCGCGGAATCGCCCCCGCGCGGCACGCCAAAGCTCTGGGCAAGCTCCCTGGAGAGGAACGCGAGCGCCTCGGCGATGGCCGTCTCGGCCAGCGCCGTCATGGCCCTCATCACCTCCTCGAGATCGGCGCGACCCGCAAGATCGCGCTCCATCAGTGCGAGCAGTATCTGGTTGCGCAGCTGGCGCAATACGCACTTCAGATGGTCTTCGTTCCGGTACGGCCGAGGGCCCCGGAGCGCTTCCAGGCGCGCCCGGATTGCAGCCTCGCCGACCCCGCTGGCCGCCAGCGTGGAGACAAGCGCCGCCCACTCGGGGTGGGCGCGGAGCATGCGCGCAAACCAGCGCGAGCTCTGTTGTGCTTGAAAGTCGGGGGACACGTGTCGCTCTAGCGCCGCAGTACGCAACTTTGGTTACAAGTCGGATGGGGGTTCTGTGCCCTCCGGGCAGCGAAGCCCAGTCGGCCACAGGGTAGAATCCGAGCGACGATACCCTTATTTCCGACCCTTCTCCACCGTCTGTCCGTTTTGGCATCCCGCCCGCGCGCCGTACTTTCACTGCAGAGCAGTCTTGTCCTGGTGCGCCGCCTTGGCAACTTTGCGGGCGTGCTCCTGGTCGTCGGATACTTTCTGTTTGCCGCGATCGTGCTGGTTTTGCGCTACGCGATCCTGCCAAACATCGATCACTACCGGCCCGATCTGGAGGCGCTCGCCTCGCACGCCGTCAAGCAGCGCGTCACGATCGCCGCCGTTCGGGCCGACTGGGTTGGCTTACGGCCGCGCCTGACGCTCACCGACCTCGTGGTCCACGATGACGCCGAGCGCATCGCTCTCAAGCTGCCCGAAGTGGGGGCGACCCTCGCCTGGGAGAGCCTCTCGGTGCTGTCCCTGCGCCTGCACACGTTGCGCATCACGTCGCCTGAGCTGGACATCCGGCGCGACGCAGATGGCCGGCTAAGCGTCGGCGGCATCCTCGTCGATCCCTCAGACCGCTCGACCGGCGAGGGCTTTCTGCCCTGGCTTCTCGCCCAAACCGAAGTGGTCGTGACGCGCGCCCATGTGCACTGGACCGACACCCTGCGCGGCGCCCCGCTTCTCGACCTGACCGATGTCAGCCTGGAACTCAGCCGAACCGGCGTGCGCTATCGCTTTGCAGCCACGGCCACGCCACCGGCGACGCTCGCGTCCCCGCTCGATGTGCGCGGTCACTTCGAGCGCGACCTGTTCGCTCTGAACAATGCTCCCGACCGGTTTAGCGGCGAGGTCTACGCAAGTCTCGGTTTCGTCGATCTCGCCGCCTGGCACGACTGGCTCGGCTACCCCTTCGAGATCACCAAGGGCGCCGGCGCGCTGCGCGCGTGGATCCATTTCACCGATGCCAGCCGGCACGGCGCTCGCACCGGCCGCCTCTATGACGTCGTCGCAGACCTGCACCTGTCCGGACTTCTCGGCCGCGCGGCGCCAGACCTGCAGTCGGTTGAGATCCGGACCCTCGATGGGCGCATCGCGCTGCAGCAAAGCAGCGGCGGCGACCACCTCACGCTGCGCGGCTTTTCCATTGCGGGGGCCGATGGACTGAGCCTGCCCTCGACCGACCTCGACGCGCGGCGCGTGCTGGACACCCACGGCGCGGTGGTCGAGGCCGCAGTCAGCGCCAGTCGCCTTGACCTGCATACGCTGTCCGATCTCCTTGGCCGCGTCCCGCTGCCAGGCGACGTCAAGACTCTGCTCACCCGCTACCAGCCGCGCGGACTGCTGAAGGCTTTACAACTGGCCTGGCACGGCCCGCTCGTCCATCCGTCCAGCTACCGCTTCACGACCCAGTTCGAAGGGATCGGCATCGCTGCGCCCGCGGCCAACGGCAGCGAATTCGAGCGTCCTGGCTTTGAGAATCTGTCAGGCGCGATCCGTGCCGACGAGCGCGGCGGAACCCTGACCGTACACGGGCAGAACGCGACCCTCAGCCTGCCGGGCCTGTTCGCCGATCCCGTGGTCCCCTTGGAGCACTTCAACCTCGTGGGACAGTGGACACAAGCGGGCGAGAACCTCGAGGTGCGCATCGATACCCTGAACTTCGATAATGCCGATGCCGCGGGCAGCGCCAGCGGCCTCTACCGCCGTGGTCCTCTGAGCACCAGCAAAGGGCCCGGATACCTCGATCTCACTGCGCACCTGTCGCGTGCCGATGCGCGCCGCGTGTCCCGGTACATGCCGCAGACCATCCCCGAGGACGCGCGCTCGTACGTCGAGCGTGCCATCCTCGCGGGCAGTTCCGACGACGTCACGTTTCGCGTGCGCGGCGCCCTCGAGCGCTTTCCGTTCCGCCAGTCCGCCCCCGCTGCGGCGCGCTCCGCAGCCCCGCTGCTCGTGAAGGTCGCCGCCGCGCCCGCCGAAGAATTTCGCATCAACGCCCGCCTGCACGGCGTGAAACTGGACTACGCACCGCGACCGCCCGCGGCTGGCCCGAAGGCGGAGGAACTCTGGCCGCCGCTGGAGGACATCGAGGCCGATCTCACGCTCGAGCGCAACCATATGGAGATCGTCGGACACAGTGCGCGGGCCTATGGATTCAAGCTCGATCGGATCACCGCGGTCCTGCCCGATCTCGACGACCACGATGAAGTCCTCTCGGTCCGGGCCCAGGGGAGCGGCCCGCTCTCTGACCTCCTGCACGTGATTGCGAGCAGTCCGATTGATGGTTGGCTCGAGCATGCCACGGCCGGCACGCGCGCGCTCGGGCCCGCGCATCTCGAACTGAACCTGTCGCTGCCCCTGTCACATCTGGACGACAGCCGGGTGAACGGCAGCGTCGCGTTCCAGAACAACGACATCACGCTTTTCCCGTGGCTGCCGGTGCTCGCGCACACCTCCGGACGGCTTGATTTCACCGAAAAGGGCGTGACCCTCAAGGAGGGCTCGACCCAGTTTCTCGGCGGCACGACCAAGATCGACGTCAGCACCGCCGACGATCACTTCATCACCATGCATGCAGAAGGACAGGCACTGGGCGCCGCACTGCGCCGTGAGACGGGCATGCCGACGCTTGCCAAATTCGCCGAGCGGCTTGACGGCACGGCCGCCTACAAGGTCACGATGAACCTCGCGCCCCGCTCGGCCGATGAGCATGCCATCGTAGCCCACGGCCCGAAACTGGTGATCGAATCCAGCCTCGTGGGTCTGGCCATCGACCTGCCCGTCCCGCTCAAGAAAACTGCGTCCGAACTTCTTCCCCTGCGCGTCGAGTTCGACGCGGGCCGCACGCAGCGCGACGAGACCACCGACCAGATCAGGGCCCGGATCGGCCCGCTGTTGTCGGCCGTGTTCGCGCGTCGCCAGAACGCGGCCGGGGAGATGGACGTGGTGCACGCCGCCTACTCGGTGGGCGAGCCGGCGGCGCTCACCGACGCGCGCGCCTTTGCCAGCATCACCCTGCCCGCCCTTGATCTCGATGCCTGGCAGGACGTGTTCAACGATCTGGGCGGCCCGAATCTCGGTGCGACCCTGTACACGCCGCCCGGAGCCGAGAGCCCCCTGGTGCCCGACAGCATCGCGGCACGCGTGCAGTCGCTGCATGTCAACGAGAAGACCTTTGGCAATGTGGTCCTGAACGCCCAGCACAGTGGCTCGAACTGGCAGGCCAACGTGAGCTCGGACGAGGTGGCCGGCCAGATCAACTGGCGCCAGGGTGGTGTGGCCGGGACCCAGCAGAACCGGATCACCGCGCGCCTGTCGAAATTGGTGGTGCCCCGTTCTGCCACCAAGGAGGTGACCACCCTTCTGGAGGCTGGACCAACGAGCCTGCCGGCCCTCGATATCACCGCCGAGAATTTCGAGCTGCGCGACAAGAAGCTCGGGCGGCTCGAACTGCTTGCATCCAACAGCGTACGCGCTGGGCACCGCGAATGGCGCCTCGAAAAACTGAACCTGGAAAATCCCGACGGGTCGCTGGAGGCGACCGGCAGCTGGGGGACCGATGGCGATGCGCAGGGTGCACAGCAACATACTCACATGGATTTCAAGATCGACGCCCGGGACATCGGTGGCCTTCTCGATCGCCTTGACCTCAAAGGAACCGTGAAGGGGGGCAGCGCCACGCTCAAGGGTGACATCAGCTGGCGCGGCACGCCGCTCGCCCTCGACTATGACTCGCTGTCGGGGGACCTGAACCTGAAGGCGAGCCGCGGCCAGTTCCTGAAGGCCGAGCCGGGCGCCGCCAAGCTGCTCGGTGTGCTGAGCCTGCAGAGCTTGACGCGCCGCCTGACGCTGGACTTCACGGATCTGTTTGCCGGCGGCTTTGCGTTCGACAGCATCGATGCCGACGCCAACGTCAAGGACGGGTTGGCGGTCACCCACAACTTCTCGATGCGCGGCGTCTCGGCCAACGTCTCGATCGAGGGTTCGGCGGACCTCGCCCGGGAAACCCAGAACCTGCACGTCAGGGTGCTTCCGCAGGTGAACCTTGGGACCGGCTCGATCGCCTATGCCCTCCTGGTCAATCCGGTGATCGGTCTTGGCACGCTCGCCCTGGGCGAGGTGCTGCGCGACCCCCTCTCCAAGGCTCTGGCATTCGAATACAATATTTCCGGACCGTGGGCCGAGCCCGTCATCGTGCCGATCGAACGCGGTCTGCCGGTGCCCGCCGCCCCCACGAACCTGCCCAACCCGTCTGGTCCGCTCGTCCCGGTGGCTCCCCCTGCGGCACCCGGACCAGCCCCCACCGGGCCGCCGGCGAAACCCGCAACTTCTGGATAGCCCATGACCGATCCGATGAGCACCACGGCGACAACCCCGACACAGCCGGTCTCGGTCGCAGCCATCCAGATGGTCGCAACCCCCTCGGTCGAGGAGAATCTCGCCACAGCGGGGCGACTGGTCGCCCGGGCACGCGAGCATGGCGCAGCAATCGTCTGCCTGCCTGAGTACTTCTGCATCATGGGACGGCGCGATACGGACAAGGTGGCGGTCCGCGAACAGGCCGGCTCCGGGCCGATCCAGGATTTCTTGGCCAGTTGCGCCGCCCGCGAGGGCGTCTGGCTGATCGGGGGCACCGTCCCGCTCGAGACAGAAAACGCCGAAAAGGTCTGGAACTCCACGCTCGTGTTCGACCCGCGGGGCACGCTCGTGGCCCGCTACGACAAGATCCACCTGTTCAGCTTTTCCCGGGGCACGGATTCGTTCCACGAGGCGCGCACCATCGAGGCGGGCGCGTCGCCCCGGACGTTCCAGGCCACCGTTGGGACGACTACGCTCACGGTCGGCCTGACCATCTGCTACGATGTCCGCTTCCCCGAGCTCTATCGGGCGCTCGGGGAAGTCGATCTGGTGGTCGTGCCCTCGGCCTTCACCTACGTCACCGGCAAGGCACATTGGGAAGTCCTGTTGCGCGCGCGGGCCATCGAGAACCAGTGCTACGTGCTGGCGGCGGCCCAGGGCGGGGTGCATCCCAACCAGCGTCGCACCTGGGGACACAGCATGCTGGTCGACCCCTGGGGTCAGGTGCAGTCGAGCCTCCCCGAAGGCGAGGGGGTCGTGATCGGCGAGATCGACCCCACCTATCTTGCAGCCGTGCGCACCGATCTGCCGGCGCTGCGGCATCGAACGCTTTAAATCGAGAATCTGACCATGAGAATGATTGAACCCGAGATTGCTGCCCTCGCGACCGCCAAGTCGCTGCTGCTCAATCCCTACGGACTGACGGAAGACCACCTCGGGCGTGCGCTGGCGGCGATCTTCCAGCACAAGGTCAGCTACGCGGACCTGTATTTCCAGTACACCCGCTTTGAGAGCTGGAACCTCGAAGAGGGTATCGTCAAGTCGGGCAGCTTTGGCATCGACCAGGGCGTGGGCGTGCGCGCCGTCAGCGGGGAGCGCCAGGCGTTTTCCTACTCGGACGAGATCAGCGAGCTGGCGCTCAACGCAGCGGCCCAGGCCGTGCGCAGCATCGCGAGCCAGGGCGCGGGCCGCTCGAAGGTCGTGTCGCACGCATCGAGCGCACAGGCGCGCGACCTCTACGTTGCGACCGATCCGCTCGGCTCGCTCGACCCCACCGCGAAGGTCCATCTCCTCGAGAAGATCGAACAGATGGCGCGCCAGCGTGACCCACGGGTGCGCCAGGTGATGGCCTCGCTGTCCGGAGAGTACGACGTCGTCCTCCTCGCGCGCAGCGACGGCGTCCTGGCCGCTGACGTGCGTCCCCTGGTGCGCCTGTCGCTGAGCGTGATCGTCGAGCAGGGCGGCCGACGCGAGCAGGGCCACGCCGGCGGGGGCGGGCGCTTTGACTACTCGGCCTTCACCGACGAGGTGCTGGAGGGCTACAGCGCCCTCGCGGTCGATGAGGCGCTCATCAATCTGGATGCACGCCCCGCGCCTGCCGGTCCGACCACGGTCGTGCTCGGACCCGGCTGGCCGGGCATCCTGCTGCACGAGGCCATCGGCCACGGGCTCGAGGGCGACTTCAACCGCAAGGGCTCGTCAGCCTTTGCGGGGCGCATCGGGCAGCGCGTCGCCGCCCCGGGCATCACGATCGTCGATGATGGCACGCTGCCGCAACGGCGCGGCTCCCTGAACATCGACGATGAAGGCAACGCGACCCAGTGCACCGTCTTGATCGAGGATGGGATCCTGAAGGGTTACATGCAGGACACGCTCAACGCGCGGCTCATGAAGACCGCCGTCACCGGCAATGGCCGACGCGAGTCCTACGCGCACCTGCCCATGCCGCGCATGACCAACACCTACATGCTCAACGGTGGCCGCGACCCGGGCGAGATCATCGCCTCGGTAAAGGATGGCCTGTATGCGGTCAACTTCGGTGGTGGACAGGTCGACATCACCAACGGCAAGTTCGTGTTCTCGGCCACCGAGGCCTACCGGATCGAGAACGGCAAGATCACGTATCCGGTCAAGGGGGCGACCT
Source organism: Burkholderiales bacterium (assembly GCA_003136595.1). Classification (GTDB taxonomy): domain Bacteria; phylum Pseudomonadota; class Gammaproteobacteria; order Burkholderiales; family Burkholderiaceae_D; genus BOG-994. The sequence goes on along the minus strand of PLEY01000187.1, from coordinate 72,475 downwards.
TGATCGGAAACGGCCCGGACGTGCTCACGCACGTCTCGATGATCGGCAATGACATGAGACTCGATGCGGGCGTGGGCACCTGTGGCAAGGACGGACAAAGCGTGCCGGTGGGGCTTGGTCAGCCGACGCTGCGGGTCGATGGTCTGACTGTCGGCGGGACGGGAGAGAGCTAAGAGGAGCCGCGCCGACTGCCGCGCGGCGCGTCCCGAGCCCGGAGCGGTGCNNCCTGTATGGGCGTTCCTGTATGGGCGGTCCTGTATGTGTCCCGCATGTTGCGTGCGCCCGGCGATACCGGTAAACTGCGCCCACGATGAAGATGCTAGCGCACGGCTTCGGCTCATTCTTTTATGGCTACTTTTACTTTCCACGCCGTCTGGCGGTGGAGAAGGGGTAGCGCGCGAAGTTCTTCAGCAACCCGAATCCCAAAACCGCCAGGCAGACCCCTGGCGGTTTTTTTTTGACGTGATTGACCCGATGCGGAGATTTCGATGCCCCACAATACCGACGACCTGAGGATCCGGGAGATCAAGGAACTCGCTCCCCCGTCTCATCTGGTGCGCGAATTTCCGTGTACCGAGCGGGCCTCGGCGACGACATTTCGCGCCCGCCAGAGCATCCACCGGATCCTCGTGGCTGAGGATGACCGCCTGCTGGTGGTGATCGGCCCGTGCTCGATCCACGATGCCGCGGCTGCGCGCGAGTATGCAGGCCGCCTCGCCGCCGTGCGCGAGCGCCTCGCCCCGGACCTCGAGATCATCATGCGCGTCTACTTCGAGAAGCCGCGCACGACGGTCGGCTGGAAAGGGCTCATCAATGATCCCGATCTCGATGGCAGCTTCCAGATCAACAAAGGGCTGCGGCTGGCGCGCGAGTTGCTGCTCGACATCAATGAACTCGGGCTGCCCGCCGGCTGCGAGTATCTCGACATGATCACCCCGCAGTACATCGCGGACCTGGTCAGCTGGGGCGCCATCGGCGCGCGCACCACCGAATCCCAGGTGCACCGCGAACTCGCCTCGGGACTGTCGTGTCCGGTCGGGTTCAAGAACGGCACCGATGGCAACGTCAAGATCGCCATCGACGCGATCAAGGCCGCGTCCCAGCCCCACCACTTCCTCTCCGTCACCAAGGGCGGCCACTCGGCGATCGTCTCGACCAACGGCAACGCCGATTGCCACCTCATCCTGCGCGGCGGCCAGACGCCCAACTATGACGCGGCCAGCGTGGCTCTGGCGGCCCAGCAGATCGCGGCGGCGGGCCTGCCTGCGCGCCTGATGATCGACGCCAGTCACGCCAACAGCCAGAAGAATCCGGAGAACCAGACGCCCGTGTGTGCCGACATCGCGCGGCAGCTCGCGAGCGGCGAGGAGCGCATCATGGGAGTGATGATCGAGAGCCACCTCATCGCGGGGCGCCAGGACCTCGTCCCGCACGAGGCGCTTGTCTACGGGCAAAGTGTCACCGACGGCTGCATCGGCTGGGACGACAGCGTACGCGCGCTCGAGGTGCTGGCTCTGGCCGTGCGCCAGCGCCGCGCGTTGCGCGCGGGCAAAGCGCAAGGGGCGGCCCGTCTCGAGACCGCCTAGACGCCATCGGCGGCGAGCGGCGGGACGCCCGCCGGTTCGTGGGTACCGGCCTCTTGTACCGCCGCGTTCTTGCGCGGCTGCCACTGTACATCGCCGCCACCAGCATGCCGGTTCAGGACGCGGCTCAGCACGAACAGCAGGTCCGAGAGCCGGTTCAGGTACTGGCGCGCAGTCGGCTGGATGGGCTCCTGGCGCGCGAGGGCAACCAGGGCTCGTTCGGCCCGGCGGCAAACGGTGCGCGCGACGTGGCCCATAGCGGCCGCGCGACTGCCTCCTGGCAAGATGAACTCCTCGAGCCGCGGCAGGCTCGAATTGTAGTGCTGGAGCAGATCATCGAGCCTGCCGACCTGTTCTTCGCTGAGCATGGTATACCCCGGGATCGACAGCTCGCCCCCGAGATCAAAGAGGTCGTGCTGGATGTCCGAGAGGACGGCGTCGACGTCTGCGGGCAGTCCTTCACAGCGGAGCACCCCAAGGACACTGTTGAGCTCATCGACGTCGCCCATGGCCGCAACGCGCAGGCTGTCCTTGTGCGTGCGCGAACCGTCCCCAAGCCCGGTCGAGCCGTCGTCCCCGGTCCGGGTCGCAATCTGCGTCAAGCGCTTGCCCACGATAACTCCTTGATCCGGATTCCTTGCAGCTAGGGCACCAGTGCCACGCCGCGCTCGCTGCATCAGACAAAGAGTGTAGCAAGTTACCAGACAGCGGATGCCGGACCGCTGCATGACGACGTCGCGCCTGCCCTGGAATCTGTCCCGGAGTCTACCCTCGAGGGTGCACACGCGGCCGTTTCAGCCCTCCTACTCTCCCGACCAGGCGCTCTGGCGCCGGCCATGGTCGGTCACGGCGTCGTAGCGCACCTGCTTGGCCCCGTACTCGTCGAGAAGCCGCTGCGCCTTTAGGTTGGCTGCCGCCTCCAGGGCGCCACAGCCGGGGGTCTGCGGCACAGTGTCCAGTGCCGCATCGATCGCTCTGGCAGCGTCCTCGGCGATCGACGCATGCCCCAGTTCGTGGATGCGCAGCCCGGTCAGGATCTTCAGAAATTCCCGGCTGCGCTGGTTCGTCGCCCCATAGAGCCGCGGCAGGCTGATCGTGATCCTAAGCGTCGTCTGGCTCTGGATCAGCCGACAGTAGCCCCCGGCCGCCTCGGCCCAGCGCAAGTGCCAGGAGATCTCCCAGTGCGTGTAGCCGAGGAACACGCGCCCGCCCTGTCTGTTCGGCGTTGCCCGCTCGAGTACGGTGGACACCGCCGCGCGCGGGTCATCAGCGACCCCATAGGGCGTATAGCTCAGGGCTTCGCTGACCGCGGCCTGGGTGCACGACGTCGCGACAAGGATCGCGAGCCCGAGCATGGCCCGGTACACCGGAAATACGCTGACAAAGAAAATCCTCGCGAGCGCCGCGCGAGGGGTGCAGCGGGCCCCGACCCGCTGCGCGCGTGGATTTGGCGCAGGACAAGGCGTGCCAGCCGACTCCATGCGGCTTAATCCGTAGAGACTGCGGCAGAGGCGGCCAAGGCAATGCACGCCCCCGCACGGGGGCGCAGCCCGGCGCCGCTCGGCTCGTGATGGATCAGGTCTGCCCGCCGCGGGACCTGCACCTTCCTGTATGGCTCAGCGGCGCGAGCGGAAAGAGCGAACCCCAAGCCCGGTGATGGAGCGTCCGAGGTGAGCGGGTGGCCGATGATCAAGGCCCGTGCGCGCGCGCCAGCGGCCCGATCTGCTGGCGCACCAAGGCGCTCGATCGGCGGTGTCTTTGCAGCGGGTTGCGATAACTCGTCGCCGAGGCCGCTTGGGGAGGGGACTGCAGGAAGCGCTGAGGCCATGGCGCGTAAGGTGTGGTGAAGCAAGATGAAGTGAGGGGGCGTGGGGGACGTGAGGTGAGGTGAGGTGAGGTGCGGTGAGGTGCGGTGACGGGAAGAGGAGGCGGGCGCGCTGCAGTCCAGCGCNNCCAGGGCCAGGGCCCTACCAGCTGATCTCGAAGACGCAGCCACGCGCCCCACTGGCCTCGCATAGCGTCTCTCTGAGCCGTGCGTTGGGATGGACCAGCGTCCTGAAGAGAACCTCGAAGGCTGCCGCGTAGTAGTCGCAGGCTGGACCCTGGGCGACGAGATCGCGGCACAGGGGACTGCCAGCGATGCCAAGCCGCACCGGCTGCCCTCCAGAGGCGAGAAAGGTGCCGCTCCCGGCGCAGGTCCAAGCGTGGCGCCACCGCGTGAATCGATGCCACCGTCGCTCGCCCCAGGTGCCGGGATCGACTGATCTGCCGGGTGGATTCGCCAAGCCTCAGGCGCTGAATGACCTGCCTTATTTCGAACATCTCGAACCTCCTGTATGCCATCGCGCTCCCCCGGGGAAATCCCGAAAGGTAACGCGATCAGAAAGTCCAAGACCGCTACAACCTCATTCCACTGGCCTCATCTGGCCGCAAATCAGGTGGCCTCATCTGGCCGCAACTCGAATGGCTCTATGTGCCCGCAAATTCACACCACCCATGCCGGCGGCCAGTTTCCCGCGATTTCGGCCCCACCCGAATGATGGTTGGGGTGCACGAGCAAGATACGCATACCGCTTCTCCGCTGGGCTGGTGAAGGGAAGGCTATCTGGCGCGAGCTGTGCCAGTTTTGACCCAGATCAAGGCCCGAGGGTCCCCGCATTCCGGACCCTCGGGCCGGGGCGCGGGGCTGCCGCTTCCTGAGGGCCCGCGCAGTCGAGGGGCGAATCGTTTTACACTGAGCGCCTAGAGAGCCAAAACAGATGGATCCGGCGCCAACCCGGGTCCGGGGAGACCACTCCGTGAACCATCCCGCACCAGACACCGTCGCCCTCAGGCGGCCGCTTCCGGAAGCCTTCCTCGCCGCCCTCGCAGAGCGCTTCGGCGAGCGTTTCTCCACCAAGCTTGCCGTGCGCGAGCATCACGGGCGTGACGAATCGGCCTACCAGCCGATGCTCCCCGATGCGGTCGTCTTCGCCCGCAGCACCGATGACGTGGTCGCCACCATGCAACTCTGCGACACCTATGAGGTACCCCTCATTGCCTACGGATCGGGCTCCTCCCTCGAGGGTCATCTGCTCGCCGTGACCGGAGGGATCAGTCTGGACGTGTCGCAGATGAGCGCCATCCTTGCGATCAATCCGGAGGATCTGACCGCAACCGTCGAGGCGGGCGTCACCCGCAAGCAACTCAATCAGGCCATCAAGGACACGGGCCTCTTCTTTCCGATCGACCCCGGTGCCGACGCTTCCCTTGGCGGCATGAGCGCGACCCGCGCCTCGGGCACCAACGCCGTACGCTATGGGACGATGCGTGAGAACGTGATCGCGCTCACGGTGGTCACCGCCGCCGGCAAGGTCGTCAGGACTGCGCGGCGGGCGCGCAAGTCGTCGGCGGGCTACGATCTGACGCGCCTCTTCGTAGGCAGCGAGGGGACGCTTGGCATCATCACCGAGGTCACGGTGCGGCTCTATCCGCAGCCGGAGGCGATCTCGGCGGCCGTTTGCAACTTTCCGAGCGTCGAGGCGGCTGTCGAGAGCGTGATTGCCACGATCCAGATGGGCATCCCGGTCGCCCGTGTCGAGTTTCTCGACGCCGCATGCGTGAAGGCCCTGAACGCGCACAGCAAGCTCGGCCTGCACGAGACCCCCTTGCTGCTCTTCGAATTCCACGGCTCTCCGGCCGGCGTACGCGAGCAGGCCGAAGGGGTCCAGGCCATCACCCAGGAATTCGGGGGCATGGACTTCCAGTGGGCCACCAATCCCGAGGACCGCACGAAGCTCTGGACGGCGCGCCACAATGCCTATTTCGCCGGACTGCAGATGAAAGCCGGCACACGCGCCATCACCACCGACGTGTGCGTGCCGATTTCCCGCCTGGCCGAGAGCATCCGCACGACCACCGAGGAACTTGATGCCTCGCGCCTGCCCTCGATGATCGTCGGACACGTCGGCGACGGCAACTACCATGTGATGCTGCTCGTCGATCCCGAGCGGCCCGAGGATCACGAGGAAGCCGAGGCCATCAACCAGCGCATGGTCTCGCGCGCCATCCAGATGGACGGAACCTGCACCGGCGAGCACGGCGTGGGCCTGCACAAGATGGACTTCCTGAGGGAGGAGCATGGTGAGGATGCGCTCGACCTGATGCGCTCGCTAAAGCGGGCCTTCGATCCGAAGAACCTGCTGAATCCGGGCAAGATCGTGGCGCTCGACTAGCCTGCGGGCGCCGCACGCGAGCGACCCCGAGATCACCCCGATAGGCACGGAGCTGCCCGGCGCCTTTAACTTCTCGTCCCAGGAGTTTTTCAGGGTTGGCGCTTTGCGGCTTGCGCAGCGCGTGCTACCTTGCCTCCCATGAACGCCCCACACGAGATTCCGCACGAGCGCGCAGCGGACACCCCCCCGAACCTTGAGCGCCTGAGCCTCGAGCGCGCCCTTGCCGCTCTGCAGGCGAGTCTCCCCACCCACGCGGTGCTCGTTGCAGAGGAGGACACCCGGCCCTACGAGTGCGATGGCCTGACCATGTACCGGGAGCTGCCTCTGGCCGTCGTCCTGCCTGAGACCGAGGACGAGGTCGTGGCTACGCTTAGGATCTGCCACGAGCACAGGCTGCCGGTGGTGGCGCGCGGCGCGGGCACCGGTCTGTCGGGCGGTGCCATGCCGCACGCGCGCGGCGTGGTGCTAAGCCTCGCGCGCCTGAACCGGATCGTCGAGCTCGATGCGAGGGCGTGCACGGCGCGTGTTCAACCCGGGGTGCGCAATCTGGCGATCTCAGATGTCGCCCGGGAGCATGGTCTGTACTACGCACCCGATCCATCCTCGCAGATCGCCTGCACCATCGGGGGCAACGTCGCCGAGAACTCGGGCGGCGTGCACTGCCTGAAGTACGGACTGACCGTCCACAACGTCCTCGCGGTACGCGGTGTGACCAGCGAGGGCGAGATCGTCGAGCTGGGGTCGGCGGCGCCCGATACGCCGGGCCTTGACCTGCTCTCGCTCGTGATCGGCTCGGAGGGCATGCTGCTGGTCGTCACCGAGGTGACGGTCAAGCTGATCCCGAAACCGGTGCTCGCGCGCGTCGTCATGGCCTCGTTCGATGACGTCGAGGCCGCGAGCAACGCGGTCGCCAGCATCATCGCAGCCGGCATCATCCCGGCAGGCCTCGAAATGATGGACAAAGCCGCCACCCGTGCGGTGGAACCCTTCGTCAAGGCGGGCTACGATGTGGACGCCGAGGCGATCCTGCTCGCCGAGTCCGATGGCACGCCCGAAGAGGTCGAAGACGAGATCGCGCACATCGAGGCCGTGCTCAAGGCAGCCGGAGCGACGCGCTGCCAGGTCTCGGAGAACGAGGCTGAGCGTCTGCGCTTCTGGGCCGGACGCAAGAACGCCTTCCCGGCAGCCGGGCGCGTCTCGCCGGACTACTATTGCATGGACGGCACGATCCCGCGCAGCCGGGTCGGCGAGGTGCTGCGCGCCATCGCCCTGATGGAAGAGCGCTACGCACTGCGCTGCATGAACGTGTTTCATGCCGGCGATGGCAATCTGCACCCGCTCATCCTCTTTGACGCCAACCAGCCGGGCGAGCTCGAGCGGGCCGACGCGTTTGGCGCCGAGATCCTCGAGCTGTGCATCGCGATGGGCGGCACCATCACCGGCGAGCACGGCGTGGGCATCGAGAAGATCAACCAGATGTGCGTCCAGTTCGGCCGGCCCGAGCTGGATGCCTTTGCCAGCCTGAAGCGCTGTTTCGATCGCGCGGGCCTCTTGAACCCCGACAAGCTGATCCCGACCCCGCATCGCTGCGCCGAATACGGCGCCATGAAGGTGCATCACGGTCGCGTGCCCTTCTCCGATCTGGAACGCTTCTGAAGGTGATGACGGGCAACCTTGCAGGAGTCGACCTCCTGGTCGAGCAGGTCCGTGAGGCCGCAGCGGCACGACGCGCGCTGCGCATCCGCGGCGGCGGTACCAAGGACTTCTATGGCCGCGAGTTACGCGGCGAGATACTGGATACGCGCAGCCTCGCGGGTATCCTGGCCTATAGCCCAAGCGAACTGGTGGTGACGGCCCGGGCCGGCACGCTGCTGGCCGATCTCGAGGCGAGACTCGCCAGCTCCGGCCAGTTCCTGCCGTTCGAGCCACCCCAGTTCAGCGGGGGCACGACGCTCGGCGGCGTGGTGGCCTGCGGCCTGTCAGGTCCGGCGCGCCAGGCGCGCGGTGGCCTGCGCGATTTCGTCCTGGGGGCGCAGCTGCTCGACGGCCGGGGACAGGTCCTGCGCTTTGGCGGACAGGTCATGAAGAACGTGGCGGGCTTTGATGTCGCACGGACCCTGGCGGGCTCGCTGGGAACCCTCGGGGTGATCCTCGAGGTCTCACTGAAGGTTCTACCCCGGCCACAGACCTCGGCCACACACTGCTTTGCGCTTGAAGAGGCTGCCGCTCTGGAGCGTGTCACGGGGTGGGCCGGGCGGCCGCTACCGATCAGCGCCACGGCATGGAGCGCGGGTACGCTCGCAGTGCGCCTGTCGGGCTCACTGGCGCCGGTGCGGGCAGCGGCCGCGAGTCTGGGCGGCGAGGTGCTCGCGCCGACGCAGGCCGATGCCCTCTGGGCTGATGTGCGCGACCAGCGCGCTGCCGCCTTCGCCGCGCCCGGCCCGCTCTGGAGAATCACCCTGCCTGCAGGCAGGCCTCCCCTCGAGCTCGCCGGGACGCAGTGCTTCGAATGGGGCGGCACCCTGCGCTGGCTGACGAGCGATCTGCCTGGCACTGTGATCCGCGCCGCCAGCGCGCAACTGGGCGGGCATGCGACCCTGTTTCGGGCCAGCCCTGAAGACAAGGCCAGATCCGGAGTCTTCACGCGCCGCAGCGCGAGCGTCGCCGCCATCGAAGGCCGCCTGAAGGCGGCCTTCGATCCGCAGGGCATTTTCAACCAGGGGCGTGTCGATGCGGCTTGAGTCCCTGCGGGTGCCGATGCCAGGCAGCATCCTTTCCTCACCGAGCGCACCCTGAGCCCCCATGGAAACCCATCTGGCTGATTTCATCCGCAACAGCGCCGAGGGGGCCGAGGCCGATTCGATCCTGCGCGCCTGTGTGCACTGCGGATTCTGCACCGCGACCTGCCCGACCTACCAGCTGCTGGGCGATGAGCTCGACGGACCGCGCGGACGCATCTATCTGATAAAGCAGGTCCTCGAGGGCACCCGCGCCACCACCCGCACGCAGCAGCACCTCGACCGCTGCCTGACGTGTCGCAACTGCGAGACGACTTGCCCGTCCGGCGTTCGCTATGGACGGCTGCTCGAGATCGGCCGACAGGTCGTCGAGCACCAGGTGGGCGCACAGCGGCCCTGGCGCGAGCGGGTCCTGCGCCACCTCCTGCGCGAGGGCCTCACGCGGCGGGCCTGGTTCGGGCCCGCGCTCGCCGCAGGCCGCCTGTTCAGGCCTCTTCTGCCGGCAGCCCTGAAAGACAAGATCCCCCCCCGCCAGGCCAGTGGCGTGCGACCGCGGCGCACGCACGCGCGCAAGATGATCCTGCTTACGGGCTGCGTGCAGCCGGCGCTCGCACCGAACATCAACGCGGCGAGCGCCCGGGTCCTGGACGCGCTCGGCATCGAGGTGCTGGAGGCGCCGTCGAGCGGCTGCTGCGGGGCGTTGCGCCATCACCTGGAGGACGAGGCCGGCTCGAAGGTCGAGATGCGTCGCAACATCGACGCCTGGATCCCGCTTTTGGACGCGGGCGCCGAAGCGCTGATCGTCAATGCCTCGGGCTGCGCGGTACAGGTCAAGGACTATGGCAATCTGCTGCGCGACGATCCCGGGTACGCAGAGGCCGCCCAGCGCGTCGCGAGCGCCGCACGCGATCTCTGCGAGGTGCTCGCCGCCGAGGGTCCGGCTCTCGCCGGGCTCGGGTCCAAGGCCCGCAGTCAGGCTGGGCGCGTCGCCTTTCATCCCCCCTGCACGCTGCAGCACGGCCAGAAAATCCAAGGCGTGGTCGAGGATCTCTTGAAGTCGCTCGGGATCGAGGTCAGGCTCTGCGCGGACAGCCATCTATGCTGCGGATCGGCAGGCACCTATTCGGTCCTGCAGCCGAAGCTTTCGCGGCAGCTGCGCGACAACAAGCTGCGGGCTCTCGAGGCCACCGGCGCCGAACGCTTCGTCTCGGCCAACATCGGATGCCTCACGCACCTGCAAAGCGGCACCACCACGCCCATCGGGCACTGGATCGAACTCGTGGATGCACACCTTGCCAGTGCCCCGGCCGCACCGCCAGACCGGGCCGCGAGCCTCCAAGACCGCGCATGATCCGTGCCCTGACCACGCTGCTCGTCTTCCAGCTGCTGGGCGAATCGATCTCCTTTGGCCTTGGCATCCCGATCCCCGGACCGGTTTTCGGGATGGTGCTCTTGGTCGCCTATCTCCTTAGCCGACCGGGCGAAGTTGAAGAGCTCAAGGGCACCGCCCAGGAACTGTTGCGCCATCTCTCCTTACTGTTCGTCCCGGCCGGGGTGGGTATCATGCTCTACGCAGACCGGGTCCGCGACGAGTGGCTGCCGATCGTCGTCGCGATCCTGACCAGCACGGCGCTCACGCTGGTGGTGACGGCCCTGACGGTCAAGAAGGTCAACGCTTGGATCGAGAGCCGCAGCGCAGCCCGGCGGGCGAGGGAAGAATGATCACACCCCAGCTCAACCAGATCTGGGTCTATCTTGCGGCCACGCCGCTCCTCGGCCTCACCATCACTCTGCTCGCCTACCAGCTTGCCTACCTCGTCTACGCGCGCAGCGGTTTTAGCCCCCTCGCCAATCCGGTAGCGATGGCCGTGGCGCTCCTGGTGGCGATTCTCTGGCTCACCCATACGCCCTACTCGACCTATTTCTCGGGTGCGCAATTCGTGCACTTCCTGCTGGGACCCGCGACCGTCGCCCTGGGCGTGCCGCTCTACCTCCAATGGGAGCGCTTGCGACGGCTCGCCCTGCCGCTCCTCGCAGGTCTTGCGGCGGGGGCGGTGACCGCGATCGGCTCAGGCGTCGCCTGTGCCTATCTGCTAGGCGCCTCGCGCTTGACGATCCTCTCGCTCGCGCCCAAGTCGGTGACCACGCCGATCGCCATGGGGATCTCCGAGAAGATCGGCGGGCTGCCCTCGCTCACGGCAGTCCTTGTCATCCTGACCGGCATATCCGGTGCGATGATGGCGCGTCCTCTGCTGGTCGGCTTGCTGCGCATCGATGCCCACTGGATCCGCGGCTTCGCGCTCGGCTGTGCCGCCCACGGCATCGGCACCGCGCGCGCTTTCCAGGTCAGCGAGGAGATGGGCGCTTTCGCCGGACTCGCGATGGGTCTGAACGGCCTTCTGACGGCGGCCATGACGCCACTTCTGATCGGGCTCCTCGCGCGCTAAGTCCCAACGCTCGGACACGCAGGCGGGATGCTTTGGACCCATCACCGGGGCTCGTGTACCATCAGGCGTTGCGGCCGCGCCTGCCGTGTCCATCCGGGCCCGCGCCGTCCGCCACCCGCTGTCACCCCTCCCTTTTCCGTTCCCGCCCCAGTGAGCCCGCACCAATTGTTGCCCGACCCAGGCGCCGCCCCAACGCGCACCGACGCGATCGTCATCGGCGGCGGCCATAACGGGCTGGTATGCGCCTGCGATCTGGCCGCACGCGGCTGGTCGGTCCGGGTGCTGGAGCGCCGCAGCGTGCTGGGTGGCGCCGCCGTGACGGAGGAATTCGCGCCCGGCTTTCGCAATTCCACCGCAAGCTACACCGTGAGCCTGCTGGATCCTGACGTGATCCGTGACCTGCATCTCGCCGAGCATGGACTGCGGATTGTCGAGCGCCCCTTCTCGAATTTCGTACCGCTGCCCGACGGTCGCTTTCTCAAGCTCGGGGGCTCGCTCGAGGAGACGCAAAGGGAGGTCGCGAAGTTCTCCCGCCGTGACGCAGAGCGCCTTCCGCAGTATTACGCGATGCTCGAGCGCGCCGTCACGCTGTTGCGCACACTGCTCGCCCGGACGCCGCCGAACGTGGGCGCGCGGGGTCTCGCCTCGCTGCGCGACTGGATCGCCGGCTTGCGCCTTGGCCGCCAGCTCGCCCACGTGAATCTCGAGGACAAGCGCGACCTGCTCGCGCTCTTCGCACGCAGCGCCGGCGACCTGCTCGACGGATGGTTCGAATCGGCGGCACTGAAGGCCACGCTCGGCTTCGATTCGATCGTCGGAAACTACGCCAGTCCCTATGCGGCGGGCTCGGCGTACGTGCTGCTGCACCATGTGTTCGGAGGCGTCAACGGCAAGCCAGGTATCTGGGGCCACGCACTCGGCGGCATGGGCGCCATCACCGAGGCGATGGCAACCGAGGCGCGCCGGCGCGGGGTCCTGCTCTCGGTCGACGCTCCCGTGGCCCACGTGCTCGTCGAAGACGGCCGGGCCGTCGGGGTCCGCCTCGAGGACGGCAGCGAATTCTTTGCCGGACGCGTCGCGGCCAATGTCACCCCGACTGTGCTCTTTGAGAAGCTCGTGGGCGCCGAGCATCTGCCGGCAGCGTTTCGTGCGCGCATCGGACAGTACCGCAGTGGCTCGGGGACACTGCGCATGAATGTCGCGCTCTCGGGCCTGCCTGATTTCAGCGCCCTGCCCGGCACAAGCGCCGCACCCCACCACGCCTCGGGGATCATCCTCGCCCCCTCGCTGGCCTACATGGAGCGCGCCTGGGCGGATGCGCGCGAGTTCGGATGGAGCCGCGAGCCGGTCGTCGAGATCCTGATTCCAAGCACCGTAGACCCGAGCCTGGCACCGCCTGGTCAGCATGTGGCGAGCCTGTTCTGCCAGCACTTCGACCCGGATCTTGATGCCACCCGCCATCCTGGCGGCTGGGATGGCGCGCGCGAGGCGGCCGCCGACGCAGCGATTGCCACCGTGACCCGCTTTGCGCCCAACTTCGCCTCACTCATCGTGGCGCGCCAGATCCACACGCCGCTCGATCTGGAACGCAAGTTCGGCCTGACCCATGGCGACATCTTCCACGGCGTTCTCGCTCTCGACCAGCTGTTCTCGGCGCGTCCGATCCTGGGTTATGCGGACTATCGCACGCCGCTTAAGGGCCTGTATCTGTGCGGGGCCGGGGCGCACCCTGGTGGCGGTGTGACCGGGATTCCGGGACGCAACGCTGCGCGCGAGATGCTGCGCGACGGTCGTGCCTAGGCACGTTTCATTGGCGTCGGTGGGCAAAACCGGCGGGACGGGCCTGCGCCACACTCGTGACAGGGCTCCCCCCCGATGACGTCGCGCCCGCCACGATCAAGAAAGCCGTAGCGTGTCGCCCCCGCACCCTTGCCGGTGGGGCCACAGGCCCCCGCTACTCGACCGCCTTGACCATGTCCTCGATGACCTTCTTGGCATCGCCAAAGACCATCATCGTCTTGTCCATGTAGAACAGCTCGTTGTCGAGCCCGGCGTAGCCTGCGGCCATGGAGCGCTTGTTGACGATCACGGTCTTGGCCTTGTAGGCCTCGAGGATCGGCATGCCCGCGATGGGCGACTTCGGATCGTTCTTCGCGGCCGGGTTGACCACGTCATTGGCCCCGAGGATCAGGGCCACGTCGGCCTGGGCGAATTCGCTGTTGATGTCCTCCATCTCGAACACCTGGTCGTAGGGCACCTCGGCCTCGGCCAGGAGGACATTCATATGCCCGGGCATCCGCCCTGCCACCGGATGGATCGCGTATTTCACCGTCACGCCGTGCTCGGTCAGTTTCGCCGACAGCTCCTTCAAGGCGTGCTGGGCGCGTGCCACGGCCAGGCCGTAGCCCGGCACGATGATGACGGTATCGGCATTGGTCATGAGAAAGGCGGCGTCATCCGGGCTGCCGGTCTTGTAGTTCTTCGGCCCCGAATCCTCTCCCGCTGTCGCTGCCGCGTCGGCGCCAAAGCCGCCCAGCAGCACCGAGACGATCGAGCGGTTCATCGCCGTGCACATGATGTAGGACAGGATGGCGCCCGATGAGCCGACGCAGGAACCCGCGATGATGAGGACCGAGTTGTTCAGCGTGAAGCCGATCCCCGCCGCAGCCCATCCGGAATAACTGTTCAGCATCGAGATCACCACCGGCATGTCGGCACCGCCGATCGGGATGATGAGTGTGACTCCGAGCACGAGCGCGATGGCCAGCATGGTCAGAAACGCGGCCGGACTGTCGGTCAGAAAGTAGGTCAGCCCAAAACCCACCATCGACAAGGCGAGCACGAGATTCAAGAGGTGCTGGCCGCCGAACAGGACCGGCTTGCCCGAGACCTTGCCGGACAGCTTCCCATAGGCGATGACCGATGCGGTGAAGGTGATCGCCCCGATGAAGGCGCCGATGAACAGTTCCACCTTCTGCGCGCCGGTATGTCCTTCGCCGGCATGAAACAGCGAGGCGACTGCAATCAGCACCGCCGACAGGCCGACCAGGGAGTGCATGAGCGCCACCAGTTCGGGCATGCGCGTCATCTGCACGCGGCGCGCGGCGAACGAGCCGATCACGGCGCCCGCCAGCATCGCTGCGCCGATCAGCCATGGGACGGGATGCTCGGCCACGAACAGCGTCGTGACCACGGCGATCAGCATGCCGACCATGCCAAAGAGGTTCCCGCGCCGCGAGGTCACGGGCGAGGACAGGCCCTTTAGGGCGAGGATGAACAGGACCGCAGAGACGAGATAGGTGATCTGCGTGAGATTGGCGAGCAGTGGCGTCATGGATCAATCCTCACGCTTTCTTTTCTTTCTTCTTGAACATCTCCAGCATTCGCTGGGTGACGAGAAAGCCCCCGAAGATATTGATCGAGGCCAGCATCACGGCAAGCGCTCCGAGGATGCTGGTCAGGCTGATCGGCCCGTCGAGATCGACGGTCTGCAGGATCGCGCCCACGATGATGATTCCCGAGATCGCATTGGTCACCGACATCAGGGGCGTATGCAGCGCGGGGGTCACGGTCCAGACGACGTGGTAGCCCACGAAAATCGCCAGAACGAAAATGGTCAGATTCTGGATGGTCGGGTCAATCATGCTCTGCTCCTTGTACGGTGCATCAAAACGGTTGGATCCAGGCGTGCACCGGCCAGCTGGTACGGCGTCTGAAAAATGAAAAGGGCGCGCGCCGGGCGCGACTCTAGCGCCACCTGCGCATCACCTAGGCGCCGCCGGGCGCAGGCTTGGGCGCCTCGCTACCCTTCAGGCTGCCGTCCCGGCACATGAGGCAGGCCGCGACGATGTCATCGTCCATCGGCACGACCAGCTTCGCATCCTTGTCGACGATGAGCTTCAGGAAATCGAGGACGTTGCGCGCATACAGAGACGAGGCATCGGCTGCCACGGCCGCGGCGAGATTGGCCTCGCCTACGATGTGCACGCCATACTTGGTCACGGTCTTGCCCAGTTCGGAGAGGGGGCAATTGCCCCCCTGCTCGACGGCGAGGTC
Source organism: Burkholderiales bacterium (assembly GCA_003136595.1). GTDB lineage: Bacteria > Pseudomonadota > Gammaproteobacteria > Burkholderiales > Burkholderiaceae_D > BOG-994. The sequence goes on along the minus strand of PLEY01000187.1, from coordinate 57,437 downwards.
GACGATCACCGAGCCCGGTTTCATGGACTTCACCATCTCCTCCGTGATGAGGACCGGCGCGCGACGCCCGGGAATGAGGGCCGTCGTGATGACGATGTCGGCCTGCTTGACGCGCTCGGCCACCGCCAGGCTCTGGCGCTTCATCCAGGTCTCGGGCATGGGTCGCGCGTAGCCGCCCACCCCCTTGGCGATCTCGCGTTCCTCGTCGGTCTCGAATGGCACGTCGATGAATTTCGCGCCCAGTGATTCGATCTGTTCCTTGACGGCCGGCCGGACGTCGGAGGCTTCGATCACCGCACCCAGGCGCTTGGCCGTTGCGATCGCCTGCAGACCGGCGACACCGGCACCCATGATGACCACACGGGCCGCCTTCACGGTTCCGGCCGCGGTCATCAGCATCGGCATGAAGCGCTGATACACGTTCGCCGCGAGAATCACCGCCTTGTACCCGGCGATGTTGGCCTGCGACGACAGGACGTCCATGGACTGCGCCCGGGTGGTGCGTGGCGCCGCCTCGAGGGCAAAGGCGATGAGCTTGGCCTGGGCGAGCCGCTCGAGGCCGGCCACGTCGAAGCGATCGAGGATGCCGATCAAGGCTGTACCCGGCTTCATGAGGGCAAGCTCGCCCGCGTCCGGCGCCCGCACCTTCAGCACCAGTTCAGTGCCCAGGGCCTCGGCCTGGGACACGATGCGTGCACCGACCGCCTCGTAGGCCGCGTCGACGACGCTGCTCGATACTCCGGCGCCGCTCTCGACGAACACCTCGTGTTTGGCAGCCACCAGTTTCTTGACGGTCTCGGGCGTGGCCGCGACGCGAGTTTCCCCGGGACGGCTCTCTTTCGGGACGCCGATTTTCATCCACTTCTCCTGAATTTCACGCCCCGCTGCGAGGCAGCGCAGCCCGGGCAGGGCGCATCAATAGCGCGTCTTGCAAAAAATCATTCGATGTTATCACAGCCCCTACAGACGATCGACGCCTGCGGAAGCCGAACCGGCGCGGGCAGGGCTTCGCGCGGAGCGGTAAAATAAGGGGATGTCGCGCACCTTCCAACCGAGCGTCACCGTCGCTGCAATCGTGTGCGAGCACGGACGCTACCTCATGGTCGAGGAGCAGACCCGCGAAGGCATTCGCTACAATCAGCCGGCCGGGCATCTGGACCCTGGCGAGTCCCTGGTCGCCGCCGCGATCCGCGAAACCCTCGAGGAGACGGCGCGCGACTTCGTCCCCGAGGGACTGCAGGGCGTCTACCTCGCCCGCTCGCGCTCGAGCACGAGCGGCACCGACGTCACCTATCTGCGCTTCGCCTTTGTCGGTCGCGTTGGGCCCACGCTCCCCGGGCGCGCGCTCGACGAAGGTATCGTCAGGGCGCTCTGGCTGACCCCCGCCGAGATCGTGGCGCTGCGCGCGCAGCACCGCAGCCCGCTCGTCATGACTTGCATCGAGGACCACCGGGCGCGGCGCGTCCCCAGTTCACTGGAGCTGCTCAGCACGGATCCGAGTGCCCTCGGGGCCGCCTCCCTGGGCGGGATCTGACCATGGCCCGGACACGCGTGGTGGTCGGCATGTCGGGCGGGGTCGATTCCTCCGTGGCCGCCTACCTCCTGAAGGAGGCCGGCTACGAGGTGATCGGCCTGTTCATGAAAAACTGGGAGGATGACGACGACGACGAGTACTGCTCGAGCCGTTCCGATCTGATCGACGCAAGCTCGGTGGCCGATGTCATCGGTATCGAGATCGAAGCGGTGAATTTCGCGGCGGAATACCGCGAGCGGGTGTTCGCGGATTTCCTGCGCGAATACAGCGCGGGGCGCACGCCCAACCCGGACGTGCTGTGCAACGCCGAGATCAAGTTCAAGGCCTTTCTCGATCACGCCCTGGCGCTCGGCGCCTCGCTGATCGCCACCGGCCATTACGCGCGCGTGCGCGAGGTCGATGGGCGCCGCGAGCTGCTCAGGGCCATCGACGGCACCAAGGATCAGAGCTATTTCCTGCATCGCCTGACCCAGTCACAGCTCTCGCGCACACTGTTTCCACTGGGCGGACTGCACAAGACGGCCGTGCGCGAGCTGGCCGCGCGCATCGGCTTGCACAACGCGCAGAAAAAGGACTCCACCGGGATCTGCTTCATCGGCGAGCGTCCTTTCCGGGAGTTTCTGGGGCGCTACCTGCCGACCCGGCCGGGCCCCTTGCGCAGCGTCGACGGTGAACTCCTTGGCGAGCACATCGGACTGGCGTTCTATACCCTCGGACAACGCAAGGGTATCGGTATCGGTGGTCAGCGCGGGCGTCAGCAGGCCGATGGCACGAGTCCCCCCTGGTTCGTCGCGCACAAGGACATGGCCAACAACACCCTCTATGTGGCGCAGGGCCACGGGCACCCGGCACTCCTGTCGGCCAGCATCGAAGCCGACAGCGCCAGCTGGATCGCAGGCTCGCCGCCCCCGCCTGGCCGCTACACGGCCAAGACCCGGTACCGGCAGGCCGATTCCGCCTGCCGGATCGGCCTCGAGGGTGAGGGCTTCAGGCTCGACTTCGAGCGCGCGCAATGGGCTGCGACCCCGGGACAATCCGCGGTCATCTATGAGGGTGATCTCTGCCTTGGGGGCGGACTCATCGCGGCGACCAGCGCCCTGCAGCAATTCGCGCCCCGGGGAGCGCTTGCCTCCTAGGCCGCTCGATCCAGAAGGCCGAAATGGCGCCACCCGGACTCCTTTGCGCCTCGCCAGTGCGGTGATAGGCTTCGCGCATCGTCCGCACCGCGGGCACTCAAACCCGGATTGGGCACCATGAGCGCATACATTCCGTCCCGCTTCCTGGCCCTTGCGATCTGCGCGCTCGGTTGTGTCGCGGCAGCCTGTGCCACACCGCTCATCTGGTGGATGCTGCCGATCAGTCTGGTCTTAGCGGCACTGACCGGCGTGGGCCTCTGGGACCTCGTGCAGGAAAAGCACGCGATCCGCCGCAATTACCCGGTCCTCGCGCATTTCCGCTTCTTCTTCGAGTATATCCGGCCGGAGATCCGCCAGTATTTCATCGAGAGCGACACCGAGGCGATGCCGTTCTCGCGCAATCAGCGCTCGATCGTCTACCAGCGCGCCAAGCAGCAGCTCGACAAGCGCCCGTTCGGCACCCAGAACGACGTCTACCAGTCCGGATTCGAATGGATGAACCACTCGATGTCGCCGACCCGGGTGGGCAGTTCGGACTTTCGCAATCTGATTGGTGCGACCCCGGGCGGCGCGCCCAAGCCGGGCGTGATTCAGCCCTACCTGGCCTCGGTTTTCAACATCTCCGCGATGAGTTTCGGCGCGCTCTCGGCCAACGCGATCATGGCGCTTAACGAGGGTGCCCGGCGCGGGGGCTTCGCCCACGACACCGGCGAGGGCAGCATCAGTCGCTACCACCGCGAGAACGGCGGCGACCTCATCTGGGAGATCGGCTCGGGCTATTTTGGATGTCGCCATGCAGATGGCTCCTTCTCTGAAGAGCACTTCGCGCACAATGCCGCACTCGCGCAGGTCAAGCTGATCGAGATCAAGCTCTCCCAGGGCGCCAAGCCCGGCCATGGCGGAGTCCTGCCGGGCGTCAAGGTCTCGCCCGAGATCGCCGAGGCGCGCGGCGTGGCCGTCGGCCAGGACTGCATCTCGCCGTCGGCGCACAGCGCGTTTTCCACGCCGATCGAGATGATGCAGTTCATCGAGCGCCTGCGGCGCCTGTCGGGGGGCAAGCCGGTCGGATTCAAATTGTGCATCGGTCACCCGTGGGAGTTCTTCGCACTTGCCAAGGCCATGCTCGAGACAGGCATCACGCCCGACTTCATCGTCGTTGACGGCAAGGAAGGAGGCACCGGCGCCGCGCCCGTCGAATTCACCGATCACGTCGGCACGCCGCTCGCCGAGGGCTTGCAACTGGTCCACAACACGCTCGTTGGCCTGAATCTGCGCGATCAGGTCTATCTCGGGGCCTCGGGGAAGATCATCTCGGCGTTCGACATCGCCCGCACCATGGCGATGGGAGCCGACTGGTGCAACGCGGCCCGAGGCTTCATGTTCGCGCTCGGCTGCATCCAGTCACAGTCCTGTCATACGGATCGCTGCCCAACGGGGGTGGCCACCCAGAACGCGCTGCGCCAGCGGGCCCTGGTGGTGCCGGACAAGGCCGAGAGGGTCTACCAGTTCCACCGCCAGACCATGTCCGCTCTGGCCGAACTGGTCGCAGCCGCGGGTCTTACGCATCCGAGGGAAATCAGTCCGGACCATATCGTGCGCCGCGTCAGCCAGCACGAGGTGCGGCTGCTCTCCACGCTCGCCGCATTCGTCAAGCCGGGCAGTCTTCTCGAGGGGCGCTTCGAGCAGACGGTGTTCGAGCGCTACTGGCCAATGGCGCGCGCCGACAGCTTCCTCGCGGCGCACTAGGCCCCTTTGCTGTTCGCCCGAGGACGGGCCGGCCTGTCTAGCGTGGCACGGTTTCCCTGAACGACGCCCGCTCCCCCAGCCGGTCCGCGAGGCGCGCGAGGTTCGGATGATCGCGGCGCCAGGCATTCGCGGGGAAGCGGAACTCGAGCCATCCGAGCGCACACCCGACGGCGATGTCGGCAAGCGTGTAGTGCGTACCGGTACACCAGGTGTTCTCGCCCAACCCCTGCGCCATGGCGCCTAGGGCCGCATCGACCTTGCCGTTCTGGCGGGCGATCCAGCTTGCGCTCCGGCTGGCCTCCTCGCGCTGTCCATGCTCGAGCCTGACCAGGATTGCGGCATCGAGCAACCCGTCGGCAAGCGCCTCCCAGCACTTCACCTCGGCGCGCTCGCGGCCGGAGGCGGGGATCAGCTTGCCCACGGGTGTCAGGGTGTCGAGATATTCGACGATGACGCGCGAATCGAATACCGCTGCCGTGTCCTCCATGATGAGGGTCGGCACCTTGCCCAGGGGATTGGAGTCGGAGATCTTCGTTGACTCCGACCAGACATCCTCGAGAATGAGCTGGTAGTCGATCTTTTTCTCTGCCATGACGACGCGCACCTTGCGCACGAATGGGCTGCTAAGGGATCCGATCAGTTTCATCAAGGTGGGCGCTGCAGGATCTGCAGTGGGAGAGGAGGTTGGAGGAGAACGGGGCCCCGACGGGAGCCTTAACGGAAGCCTCAACGGGAGCCCCAACGGGAACCTACGTGGGTGCGCGCGGCGACCGCGGGCGGCCCAGAGTATAGCACCGCGCTTCGCCCGTCACCGTCGCGGCCGGGGGAGGCGGCCCGCACCGACGCTCGATGCTAGAATTTCGCTTTAGGCGCGACCCATTGCGCGCGACCCGAGCCGGCATGTCCCAGGAAAATTCTGCAGCGCTGTTTGCCCTCACGTCCCTATCGCCGCTCGACGGTCGCTATGCGGCGAGTATGGCGGACCTGCGCCCCCTCCTCTCCGAAGCGGGTTTCATGCGCCATCGGGTCCGGGTCGAGATCAAGTGGCTCCTCGCCCTGTCGCGCGCCGGACTGCCGGAGCTGCCTGAGTTCTCGCCCGCGGCCCGCGCGCGTCTCGAGGCACTCATCAGCACCTTCTCCAACGAGGATGCGGCGCGCATCAAAGCCATCGAGGCGGTCACGAATCACGACGTCAAGGCCGTCGAATATTGGATCAAGGAGCGGATTTCCGATTCGCCCGAACTGGTGCGTGCCAGCGAGTTCATCCACTTCGCCTGTACCTCGGAGGACATCAACAACACGGCCCATGGACTGATGTTCCGCGCGGCCCGTGACGAGGTGCTGCTGCCGCGCCTTGTGTCGCTGCGCGAGAAACTGCTCGGACTGGCGCACGCCCATGCCGACCTCGCGATGCTCTCGCGCACCCACGGGCAGCCCGCCAGCCCGACCACGCTCGGCAAGGAACTGGCCAATGTTGCCGCGCGCCTGAAGACGGCCATGGCACGCATCGCGGACGTCACCATCCTCGCCAAGATGAATGGTGCCGTCGGCAATTTCAACGCGCACCTGGCAGCCTATCCGGAACTCGACTGGGAGGCACTCGCCCGCGGCGTCGTGGAACATGAGCTCGGCCTCAAGTTCAATCCCTACACCATCCAGATCGAACCCCATGACTGGATGGCGGAACTTTTCGATGCCATCGCACGGCTCAATACGATCCTGCTTGATCTGAACCGCGATCTTTGGGGATACATCTCCCTTGGCTACTTCCGTCAACGACTGAAGGAGGGCGAGATCGGGTCGTCGACCATGCCGCACAAGGTGAACCCGATCGACTTCGAGAATTCCGAGGGAAATCTTGGCATGGCCAACGCGGTCCTGCGCCATCTCGCCGAGAAGCTTCCCGTCTCCCGCTGGCAGCGCGATCTGACGGACTCGACAGTGTTGCGCAACGTCGGTGTGGCCTTTGGCTACAGTCTCGTCGCCTACCAGTCCTGCGAACGCGGTCTTGGCAAGCTCGAGGTCAACGCCGAGCGCATCGCGGCCGATCTGGACGAGTGCTGGGAGGTCCTCGCCGAACCCGTCCAGACCGTGATGCGTCGTTACGGCCTGCCCAACCCCTATGAGCAGCTAAAGGCGCTTACGCGCGGCAAAGGGATCTCGAAAGACGCGCTGCGGGGCTTCATTGCGACGCTCGCCATTCCTGAGGCGGAAAAGGAGCGCCTGCTTGCGCTGACGCCGGCAACCTATGTCGGGCTTGCAGCGGGTCTCGCGCGTCGTGTGTCATAGCGGACCGACCGGCAGGCGCTACGGCCGCGTCCCCGAGTTTCCGAATTTATCGCCAAGTAAAGGATGAGCCCTACATGAAGAGACTGTCGTACATCGCCCCTCTCGCCTGCCTGATGCTGGTCGTGCCCGCCTACGCGCAGTTCACCAAGTCCGGCGATGCCGTGGAATATCGCCAGGGCGTCTTCACCGTGATGTCCCACCACTTCGGCCTCATCAGCCGGGCACTGAAAGGCGAGATCCCTTTCAAGACCGAGGAGGTGAGCGCCAACGCCAATCTGGTGGCGCGCCTTGCAAAGTTGCCCTGGGGTGCCTTCCCGGTCGGCTCAACCACCTCCGACTCCCATGCGAAGCCCGAGATCTGGAAGAAGGCCGACGCGTTCAAGGAACTCGCCGAACGCCTGCAGACCCAGACCGACAAGCTTGCTGCCGTCGCCAAGGACGGCGACGCGAGCGCCGTGAAAGCCGCCTTTGGCGATGTGGCCAAGACCTGCAAGGAGTGTCACGACGCGTTCCGCACCAAGCACGAGTAGCTCCAAAGGTCGGGAGACGGGTTGCCGGCGCGGATGCCTGACGCGACTCGCTCATCATCCTGAAACCGGGCAACCCTGCGGCCTGCTTAGGATCGGGTCGTTTTAGGCGAGACGTTGGGCCACGGTGTGCAGCGTATCCGCCCGGAACCCACAAAGAAAAAGGCGCGCAGATTTTACGCTGCGCGCCCAAAAAGCGGCGGCAATTGCCGCCCCTCCTCCTCCGTGTCCTGCCACGGCGCGCACTATGCGGGTGCAACCCTTATCGATCAGCGCGCCAAAAGTGTGCCGATATTAGCGGATCATTTAGGCTCCGTCTAGAAATTTGTTGTCCAAGACATGCCAAAGAGACGAGCACGAAAAAGGGGCACGCGAGGACCGCCCGGACTAGGGAAGATCCGTCTTGACAGGCGCGAGCTGCGCGATGCAAAAGCCAGCGAGCGCATCGATGACGGACGCATCCTCACCCGCGGCGCCACACGCCTGGATGCGGACTCCCGGGTGGGCCGCGCGCACCGCCTCGATCTGGGCGGGCAGGTCAATGCGCACGTGGCCTCCCTGCCCGAGAAATACCGGCACGATCAGGATGTCGGTGCAGCCAGCGGCTGCGAGCGTCGCACAGGCGGTGGCGAGATCGGGTTGCATCCGCTCGAGAAATGCGAGTTCGATGGGAAGACCGGGCCGTCGCTCGAGAAGCCGCGCACGCAGCTGCACAAACGGCTCAGCCCAGCGCGGATCGCGCGCGCCATGGGCAAAAAGCACGAGGGCCTGGCTCACGAGCGGGCCGTGCCTAAGTGCGCTCGACGAGCCGCAGCGCGACCAGCGCCGCGGCCAGCGCGACCGCACTCGGCAGCGCGGCCGACAGGATCGGCGGCCAGGTGTTGAGCAACCCGAGGTGCGAGAACAGACTGTTCAGGAGGTAAAAGCCGATGCCGATCATGATCCCGGAGAAGATCTTGAGGCTCACGCCACCCGCCCGGATGTGCAGGTAGGCGAAAGGCAGGGCAAGAGCCATCATCACGAGCACGGCAAACGGATAGATGATCTTCTTCCAGAAGGCGATCTGGTAGCGATTCGCAGTCTGCTTGTTGTCCTCGAGATGCCGGATGTAGTGGTCCAGATCGAGTGCGGCCATGTGTTCGGGCGCCACCAGCAGCACGCCCAGGATGGCCGGATTGAGCTCGGAACGCCAGACGCGCTCAGGGTCCCTCACCACCTCGATCCGGTCGGGCGTGTCGCTCGGTCCGTCCCGCAGAAAGTGCGTCTCGACCACGTCCTTCAATCGCCACGCGGCCGGAGGCAGATACTCGCCGAGCGCCGCGAAGCTGATCGACTGCAGACGCAGCGCCGTGTCGAATTCGTAGATCTTGACGCGCGACAGGCTGTTGTCCGGGCGAACCTCGCCGATGTTCACGAAACGCACCAGTTTCGAACCATCGACTGCCGTCCCGGAATCCTTGACCCACAGACCGCTGCGAAAGCCCTGCGCGAGCGTGCCCCGCGCGATCGTGGCGCGAAAGCGCTGGGTCTCGGTCTCGGCCCGCGGGGTGACCAGTTCACCCAGGATGTAAGTCAGGAGCACGAGCGCGAGACCCGGCGCGAGAACCATGCGCGCAGCATGACTGGTGGACAGGCCCGCCACGCGCAGAATGGTGAATTCGGAATGGGAGGCGAGCTGGGCCAATGCGTAGATGGTCCCGATCAGGGATGCGATCGGCACGAGCTCGTAGGCGCGCCCGGGCAGGCCAAGGAGCACGATCACGGCGGCCTGCTCGATGCGATAGCCGTTCTTGCCGACATCGCTCAGTTCAGCCACCAGGTCGAAGAAGGCAAACAGTCCCAGGAAGGCGATCAGGACGAAGATGACGGCCACCAGGATCTCGCGCGCCAGGTAGCGCTGGACGATCAGCACCTTCATTGCGCTTGCCGCCAGCGCGCCATGGTCAGGGCAAGCCACGCGCGCCAGGGCCGATGCAGCCGGTTACGCCAGTCGAGCATGAACAGGGCGATGCACAGCACGATCACATGCACCAGCCACCAGGCCACCGGAAATCCGAGGCGCCCCTGAGTCGTGTAGTTCTGGACCAGCGTCAGGCCGTTGGTGTAGGTGAAGTAGACCAGCAGCGCGATCATGAGATTGGCCGAACGTCCAGCCCGCGGATTGACGAACGACAGCGGTATCGCGAGGAGCGCGAGACAGAATACCGAAAGCGGCAGGCCGATGCGCCAGACCAGTTCACCCAGGGCGCGTGGCGACTGCAGGGCGATCAGCTCAAGCGTCGAGCGGATTTTCATGGAGTCGTCGGTATTGAAATCCACCGGCTGGGATTCGATGCGTACGCCATAGCGATCGAAGGACATGACCTTGTAGTCGCTCTGACCCGGCGTGCCTTCATAGCGGCGGCCATTGCGCATCACGAGGAACTCGTCGCCGTTCGGCGCATGTTCGATGTTGCCGGTCTGGGAAACCATGACGCCGAGCCGGCCGTGCTGCAGGGAGCTCACGAAGATGTTACCCACGGTGCCCCGGTCACCGGTGTAGCCCTCGATGAAATAGACCTTGTCGCCATCGGCCGACTCGCGAAACTGGCCGGGTGCGACGCGGGCGACGTCGGTGCGCTGTTCAAAGCGTGCGCGGAATTCGCTCGACTGCCGGTTCGCCCAGGGCGTCACGAGGAGCGACAGGACGGCGACCATCGCGGCGACGGGTGCGGTGAAGCGGAACACCGGTCCAAGCCAGCGCGTGAGTCCGAGTCCTGCGGAAAGCCAGACCACCATCTCGGAATCGCGGTAGCTGCGCGTGAAGGCCAGCAGTATCGAGATGAAAACGGTCAACTGCAGCAGGACTGGCAGATTGTTCAGCGCCGCAAACGTGATGAGCGCAAGCACGGACTCGTTGGCGACCTGTCCCGATGCCGCCTGGCCCAACAGGCGCACCAGCGCAAAAGTCAGCACGATTGTGAGCAGCGTGATGAATATGGCGCTGGCTGCGTTGGCCAGTTCACGCACCAGCGAGCGTTTGAAGATCATAGGCCCGCGCTTCGGTTGGGGGTCTGTCCCGGAAATGCGAAGACGGGCTGCAAGCTTTGACTTACGGGTCGCGCATCAAAGATAATCCGCGGACACATCGTCTTCTTTGGAAACTCAATGGAATTTAGCACAAAAGCAGGATCCCCGGAAAAACTCAAGACCTCCTGCATTGTGGTTGGTGTCTACAGTGATGCGAAGCTGACCCCCGCTGGCAGCACCATCGACGCGGCGTCGCAGGGCAGTCTCACCAAGGCGATCAAGCGTGGCGACCAGCGCGGCGTGCGCGGTAGCGCAACGCTGCTGACAGGCTTAGCCGGTGTTCAGGCCGAGCGCGTGCTCCTCGTGGGTCTTGGCAAACAGGCTGAATTCAACGACAAGGCCTATGCTGAAGCCGTGCGTGCGGCGCTGCGTGGCGTCGGCGCAAGCGGCGCGGTGGAGCTGACCTTCACGCTCGCCGAAGCGGCGGTCCCGAATCGCAGTCTCGCCGAGAACGTGCGCACCGCCGTGCTCCTTGCGCGTGAGTTCGCCTACCGCTTCGATGAACTCAAGAGCAAGAAGGAAGACCCGATCCGGCTCGAGCGCATCGTCTTCCCGGTTGACAAGGCCTCGACTAAGGAGACCCAGGCGGGGCTCGCCGAGGGCTCGGCGCTCGCCAACGGGGTCGAACTGACCAAGACGCTTGGCAACCTGCCCGGCAACATCTGCACGCCGACCTATCTTGCCACCACCGCAAAGAAGCTCGGTCGCGACTGGAAGATGAAGGTCGAGGTGCTCGAGCGCAAACAGATGCAGGCGCTCAAGATGGGATCGTTCCTCGCCGTCGCACAGGGTTCGGAACAACCCCCGAAGCTCATCGTGCTCCACTATGAGGGTGCGGCCGCCAAGGACGCCCCGATCGCGCTGGTCGGCAAGGGCATCACGTTCGACTCCGGCGGCATCTCGCTGAAGCCCGGCGAGGCGATGGACGAGATGAAATACGACATGTGCGGTGCGGCCTCGGTCCTCGGCACGCTGCGGGCGATTGCAGAACTCGGGCTGAAGATCAATGTTGTCGGGATCATCCCCACCTGCGAGAACATGCCCTCGGGCGTCGCCATCAAACCGGGCGACATCGTGACCAGCATGTCGGGCCAGACCATCGAGATCCTCAACACCGATGCCGAGGGTCGCCTCATCCTGTGCGATGCGCTCACCTACGCGGCACGCTTCAAACCGGCCGCCGTCATCGACATCGCGACGCTGACGGGCGCCTGCGTGGTGGCGCTCGGACATGTCAACTCGGGCCTGTTCTCTCCGGACGATGCGCTTGCCGAGGAACTGCTCGGGGCGGGCCGGCGCGCGGCGGATCCCGCCTGGCGCCTGCCGGTCGAGGAGGAGTATCAGGACCTGCTGAAGTCCAACTTTGCGGACATGGCGAACATCGGTGGCAGGGCCGGTGGGGCGATCTCGGCTGCGTGCTTCCTGTGGCGCTTCACCAAGGCCTATACCTGGGCGCATCTGGACATCGCAGGGACCGCCTGGAAGAGCGGCACCGCCAAGGGAGGTTCGGGTCGCCCGGTACCGCTTCTCACGGAATTCCTGAAGAATCGGGCACACTAGCGGGAATCTGGAATCTCAAGGACAAGCCCCGTGGCGATCGACGCCGGATCGGACACCTCGATGCAGCACTCCGAGTCAGCGCCAGGTGCGGGACTGCGTCCAGGACTTCGTCCATGACCCGGATCGATTTCCACTTCAACGCGTCCGACAAGGTCGCCTACACCTGCCGCCTCGCCCGCAAGGCGCACGCAGCCGGAAGCAGGCTCGTCATTTTCGGGCGCGATCAGGGACTGCTCACCGAACTCGACCGGCAATTGTGGAGCTTTTCGACGCAGGACTTCCTGCCGCACTGCTTCGCGAGCGATCCCCTGGCTGCGGAGACGCCGATTCTCCTCACGCGTGAAAACGAGGTGCCTCTCCACCACGAGGTCCTGGTGAATCTCGATACGGACTGCTGCGAGTTCTTCAGCCGTTTCGAGCGACTCATCGAAGTGGTCACGAGCGCTGACGAGGACAGGCAGGCGGCCCGGCAGCGTTGGAAGTTCTACAAGGAACGGGGCTACGCCCTGACATCTTTCGACATCACCGGAGCACGCGCTTGAGCCCTACGACCAACAATGCGGCCGACGAATTGCCCGTCCTCACGGACATTCTGGTGCCCGGGCAATTGCCCACTGGCGTGACGGCTCCCGCGCCCCCGCTCCCGACTCCGGCGCTTGCGCCCATGGGGATGACAAGCGGCATGCGCACGGCACCGGGCCCCGGGGGTTCGGCCGTCGAACGAGCGCTGCCGGGTTCGCCCTGGGCCGCTGTCGAGAACGAGGTCTACGAGCGGGTCCTGAAGAACCTGCAGGGCCGCATCGAAAGCACCATCGATCAGCGGCTACGAGAAACGGTTGCCCAGGGTCTCGAAAAATCGCTCGCCGGACTGCATGCAGACCTGAAGGTCTCGGTACGCGAGGCCCTGCGCGATGTCGTGCAGAGGGCGGTCGCACAGGAGATCTCCCGGATCCGCGCACAGAAACTCTAGGCATGCTGACACGCGGGCAGGGCGGAGGGTCCATCGCCGCCGGGGTCGGGCGCTGCCGGTGGGTCAACCTTGCCAATCCCCTCTATGTGGCCTACCACGACAGCGAATGGGGCCAGCCGTGCCATGAGGAACGGCAACTCTTCGAAATGCTGAACCTCGAGGGTGCCCAGGCGGGATTGAGCTGGGAGACGGTACTGAACAAGCGTGCCCACTACCGCGAGGTGTTCGACAACTGGGACGCCGAGCGGATTGCACGCTACGACCAACGCAAGGTCGCACGCCTGCTTGCCGATCCCGGGATCATCCGCAACCGCCTGAAGATCGCCGCAGCCATCGCCAATGCCCGCGCCTATCTCGTCCTGTGCGAGGCGGTCGGTGGTCTTGACCGCTTCCTCTGGTCCTACGTGGCCGACCAACCGGTTCTCGGGGACTGGGCCGCCGCGACGGGCGCTCCGGCCACGACCCCGTTGTCCGACCGGATCTCGAAGGATCTGAAGAGAGCCGGCTTTCGTTTCGTCGGCTCGACGATTGTCTATGCCTACCTGCAGGCGGTCGGAGTGGTCAACGACCATGCTCCCGTCTGCTTTCGTCATCCGAGTCGCGCTCCCTGACACGATATAGCGTGCGCGGGGCTGCGCGGCCACGATATGGGTCGGCGCAGGACGCCGCTGCAGCCGGATGAGTCCAAGCCCCAGGGCGGTCGCGATCGCCTCGGGCCGGTTGCGCGCCTCGAGCTTGATGAGGATGGCACGGATCTGGTTCTTGACCGTGTGCCGGCTGCGCTGGCTCGCCGCGGCGATCTGCTGCGAGGTGTGCCCGGCGACCAGTTCGTGGAGCAGTTCCAGTTCGCGGCGGGTCAGGTGCACGCCGAGAGGCGCCGGAGGACGCAGGCGCACATCGGCATTCAGGGTCTGCGTCAGGACGGCGTGAAGGATCGGTGCCAGGATGGCCGCCAGATAGTGCTGCTCGGGACCGGGCGCCTGCCCGAAGCTGCCGAACAGGAAATAGCTGCCGATCCCGCAGCCGATCTCGACCCGGTCGAGCGCCGCCAGACGGCCCGTCGGCCCTGCGGCCCCCTCAGGACCCGGTGGGCCGCCCCGGGTCGATCCCTGCCTCGGGACTCTGAATTCGACCGGATACACAAGCCCGTCCCGGCGCCTCACCGCACGCGGCAGGACGATCACGCCGTGCGGATTGCGCCACGCCTCGATGGTCTGGCGCGGGAATCCGCGCACAAGGAGGCGGTCCATCTGCACCGTGCGCGGGGCAAACAGTCCCGTCCCACACGCGACCATCTGGAACTGCAGTACCGGCTGCACGAACTTGTGCAGCCACTCCATGAAATGACGCGCGGTCCGCAAATCCAGCGCCGCTTCGGCGGCGCCCACCCAGCGCTCGCGCAAGGCAAGGCGTCCTCCGGCCTCGATCTCATGGGTCCGGCCAGAGTCGCGCGTCGCGCCCCGTGCAGCGTCCGCCCTGTTCGTTCCACTCATCCGATTCGCGCGACAGACCCCGTAACCTGCCCGGGGAGGCAGAGCGCCGACAGCTGGGCTATCGGGACTTTGGCTTGTTGCCTGGACGCGCACCCCTTTCGAATCAAGCCAACTCAGATGCTCAAGTACTTACCCGGATATCCGGATACCCGGATACTCAATTTCTCGATCAACGGGCCTTCGATCGATACGGGCCCGCTGGCCTGCCGCCATGCCGCAGACCCTGCCAGCAGCGGCCTTCGGCGTCCTCCCCTCGACCCTGCATCAGACCCGTTCGATCTTGCGCGGACCGAAGCGCCCGCGCGCCTTCGTGCCTCTGCTTCATCGCCGCGGGTCAGTGGCCGCACTGGGCCATCCAGCCCCGAGCCGGAGAGAGTCCGCGGGCGGCAGCCACGGCGTTCGCTCCGTTATCGGGCGTCCGGACCTTGTGTATTCTCACAGGCCACAAGGATGCCTGCCATGACACCTTGGTGCCATTTTCGGGATCGAGCGCCGTCTTTGGTGCTGCACGATCTTAATTCGCCTCCGCATGCGGATCGCTCTACAGCCGCATTGCGCAAAGCCGCCGCTCCGGGCGCAGCCGCTGCGCTCAGGCGCCTCGGCAGGCACCCCGAGAGACACCGGCGCCTTTGGCAGGGCGGGGTTCTCCTTTAGAATGGAACAACCCGTCCCACCGAAACGATGTCCGCCGCATGGCTGCAATCCCGAATCCCCTGTCCGAACTGCCGAAGAGTTTCGAGCCGCACGCGATCGAGGCGCGCTGGTATCCCCTCTGGGAGGCGCGCGGCTACTTCCGCTCCACGACCGCCTCGGACCGGCCGGCCTACTGTATCCAGCTGCCGCCCCCCAACGTCACGGGCACTTTGCACATGGGCCACGCGTTTCAGCAGACCCTGATGGACGCGCTGATACGCTACCACCGCATGAAAGGCGAGAACGTCAACTGGGTGGTCGGTACGGACCATGCCGGGATCGCCACGCAGATCGTGGTCGAGCGCCAGCTGCGTGATGCCGGCCTTGATCGGCGCACCATGGGTCGCGAGGCCTTCGTCAAGCGCGTCTGGGAGTGGAAGCACGAGTCGGGGTCGACCATCACAGGCCAGCTGCGACGGCTGGGCAGTTCCTGCAACTGGGAGTTCGCCGACACCGAGGGGCTGCACGGCGGCTACTTCACCATGGACGCCAACCTCTCGCGGGCGGTGGTGGAGGTGTTCGTGCGGCTCTACGAGCAGGGCCTCATCTACCGCGGCAAGCGCCTTGTGAACTGGGATCCGAAGCTTGGCACGGCCGTCTCAGATCTCGAGGTACAAAGCGAAGAGGAAGAGGGCTGGCTGTGGGAGATCCGTTATCCGTTCGCCGACGGCACCGGCTCACTGGTGGTGGCCACGACGCGGCCGGAAACGATGCTGGGCGACGCCGCGGTCGCCGTCCATCCCGAGGACAGCCGCTACCAGGCGCTCATCGGCCGGTCCCTGAAGCTGCCGCTCTCGGAGCGCACCATCCCCGTCATCGGCGACGAGTACGTCGATCCTGAGTTTGGCACCGGCTGCCTCAAGATCACCCCCGCCCACGACCTGAACGACTGGGCGGTAGGTCAGCGCCATGGGCTTGAGCCGATCAGCATTCTGACACTCGAGGCCCGCATCAACGATCAGGCTCCCGCCGCCTACCAGGGTCTGGATCGCTTCGAGGCCCGCAAGAAGGTCGTCGCCGATCTGGACGCCCAGGGCCTGCTTGTGTCGGTCAAACCGCACCGGCTGAAGGTACCGCGCTCGGAGCGGACCGACGAGATCATCGAGCCGATGCTCACCGACCAGTGGTTCGTGAAGATGGAGGCACTCGCCGCGCGCGGGCTCGATGCGGTGGCCCAGGGTCAGATCCGGTTCTATCCGGAGCACTGGACCAGCACCTACAACCACTGGCTCGAGAACATCCAGGACTGGTGCATCTCGCGCCAGTTGTGGTGGGGTCACCAGATTCCCGCCTGGTACAGTCCCTCGGGCAACCTCTACGTTGCGCGCAGCGCGGCGGATGCCCAGGCGCTCGCTGCCCAGGCCGGGGACGCCGGGCCGCTGGCCCGCGATCCGGACGTGCTTGACACGTGGTTTAGTTCCGCGCTCGTGCCCTTTAGCACCCTGGGCTGGCCCGCTGAGACGCCTGAGCTGAAGCTGTTCCTCCCCTCATCGGCACTGGTGACGGGTTTTGACATCATCTTCTTCTGGGTCGCCCGGATGATCATGATGACCCTGCACTTCACCGATCAGGTACCGTTCCGGGACGTCTACATCAATGCCCTGGTACGCGACGCCGAAGGGCAGAAGATGTCCAAGTCCCGCGGCAACACGCTCGATCCGCTCGACCTGATCGATGGCACGACGCTCGACGCGCTCCTCGAGAAGTCGACACGCGGTCTCATGCTCGAGAGTCACCGCAACAAGGTGGCCAAGTACATCCGCACCCACTTTCCGGAGGGCATCCCTTCGTTCGGTGCCGATGCACTGCGCTTCACCTATGCATCGCTTGCGACCTTTGCGCGTACGCTGAATTTCGATCTGGGCCGCTGCGAGGGCTATCGGAATTTCTGCAACAAGCTCTGGAATGCGACGCGCTTTGTCCTCATGAACTGCGAGGGCCACGACTGTGGCACGGGCGCGGCCGTGCCGGGCGAGCTGCTCGAGTTCTCTGCCGCCGATCGCTGGATCGAGAGCCGCCTCGCGCGCGCCGAAGCCGCGGTCGCGACGGGCTTTTCGGACTATCGCTTCGACAATGTCGCCACGGCCATCTACCAGTTCGTCTGGGATGAGTACTGCGACTGGTATCTGGAACTCGCCAAGGTGCAGCTCCAGGGCGGCCGCGCCGCACAGCAGCGCGCCACGCGCCGCACGCTGTTAAGCGTCCTCGAGACCGTGCTGCGGCTCGCCCACCCGATCATCCCCTTCATCACCGAGGAACTCTGGCAGAAGGTCGCGCCGCTTGCCGGCAAGCCACTGGCCGCGGGCGGCGACTCGATCATGATCCAGCCGTATCCAGAGGCCGATCCTGGCCGGCTCGACCCGAGCGCGGAGGAGACGATCGCCGAGCTGAAGATCCTGATCGATGCGGCCCGGAACCTGCGCGGTGCGATGCATCTCTCCCCGGCCGAGCGCGTGCCGCTCGTGGTCGCTGCGGCCACTGCCGCAGCACGCGATCGGGTGGCGGGATATGCACCTTACCTGAAGGCCCTGGCGCGGCTTTCCGACGTGACGGCGCTGCCGACCCTCCCGGCAGGCAGCCACGCCCCGGTGCAGATCGTCCAGGATTTCAGTCTCATGCTCGACGTCGCGATTGACATCCGGGCCGAGTGCGAGCGTGTCGGACGTGAACTGGCGCGCGTCGCCGGCGAGATCCAACGGGCCGAAGCCAAGCTCGCGAATCCGGCGTTCGTCGACCGGGCGCCTGCCCCGGTGGTCGCGCAGGAGCGGGCCCGGCTCGCCCAGTTCCGCGCAAGCGAGCTCCAGCTGCGCGAGCAGGCCACCAAGCTCGGCTGCGGTTAGCCGGAACGAGGTGGCCGCGGGCGGCTAGCGGCGCCGCAGCACGTGCACCCAGCCGCCCTCGGCCTCCACCTGCTTCAGCAGCTCATTGCCCGTCTGTCGGGCGAAAGCCTGGAAGTCCCGCACCGATCCCGGATCGGTCGAGATCACCTTGAGCACCTGGCCTTTTTCCATGTCGGACAGGGCCTTCTTGGCGCGCAGAATGGGCAGCGGGCAATTGAGCCCGGTGGCATCGACTTCCTTGTCAAACTCAATCACCGGCATGTCTTTGTCCCTTGTGCTTGCGCTAGGCTTGCCCGCCCCCGGCTGCGGGCCGGGCGATACGGGCCGGTAGATCGATGAAATCCACCGGCAGATTGCGCGCGCGCATCCAATCTGCCATGGCCAGACCGGTGCCCGTCCTCCAGGGCTTCAAGCGCTCAGGCTCAACCAGCCGGTAGTCGACCAACTCCTCACTCAATTGTACCGTCCCGGTCGCCTCCACGTGATAGGCGATGATCAATTCGTTCTTGCGGGTGAATTCGTAGACGCCGATGAGATCGGCGCGCACGACGTCCAGGCTGGTCTCTTCCTTGAGTTCGCGCGCCACACCCGCCTCGGGTGTCTCGCCACGCTCCATGAAACCGGTGATGAGCGCGAACATACCCTCCACCCAGGCGGCGTTACGCGCCAGAAGGATCCGGCCCTCGTACTCGACCAGCGCGGCCAGCACCGGCAGCGGATTGTCCCAATGCACCCAGCCGCAGGCCGCGCACAGGCTGCGCTTGCGCCCGGCATGCTCCCGCTCCACCAAGGGGGTCGCGCAGCGCGGGCAGAAGCGGTAGTCGTCGCCGCTGGACATGGACCGGGCGCCTAGTGGCTGGGAGTGTCGTCGAGCACGGCATCGGTCGCCCGGCCGATCACCTTGCCGGCCACCCGCGCCGTGCCGATGGCCGCATCAGCCGCAAGTCCCGCCGCCCCCACGGCCACTGTTCCCACGGTATCGGCCGCCGCGATGACGGTCCCGCAGCCGGCGCAGGCCGGCAGGACGAGTGCCAAGACCAGCCAGCCGCGCGAGACGTGAAGGCCGCTGCAGTTCATGATCCGGAATCCAGAGAGGTGGGGCGCAGTTCCTTCT
This sequence comes from Burkholderiales bacterium, assembly GCA_003136595.1. Lineage (GTDB taxonomy): Bacteria > Pseudomonadota > Gammaproteobacteria > Burkholderiales > Burkholderiaceae_D > BOG-994. Next base: position 38,466 of record PLEY01000187.1, on the reverse strand, counting down.
TCATGCGCGGATGCAGCCGGGCCATGGCCAGGGCGTCCACATACAGTCCGTCGCGAAACGCAAAGCCACGGTGCGTCCCCTCGATCACAAAGCCGTGCCGCCGGTAAAGTGCCAGCGCCGGCAGGTTGTCCTCGAACACCGTAAGCTCGATGCGCAGCAGGTTCAGCCAGCCGTCGGCCATCCGCACGAGTTCGGCAACGAGCGCGCTGCCGATGCCCCGGCCCTGGTGGTCATCGGCAACACCGACATGAAGGCCGGCAGCGTGGGCGCGCCGCCGCCCCGGATTCAGGTGCAGCCCGGCGGCGCCGATCGGCTCGCCCCCGACGACGGCGACCAGGAGCACATCCTCTGGCCCGAAGCGGGCAAGGCGCTCAGTCCAGCTGGCCGCACTCGGATACGGCACCTGCAGCGTGTTCGCCATGACCTTGGGGCATGCGTGCACGCGGGCGAGCCCGGCCGCATCGCCAGGCTCGACGCGGCGGATCTCGAACTCAGCCACGCGCCCCCGCGCACGCAGGACGGCCCGTCATGCAAGCCGGGCCAGAGCCCACTGCGGCACACTCGCCAGGGCAGCGCCGAGCTTGGCCGGCTCGCTGCCACCGGCCTGAGCCATGTCCGGCTTGCCCCCGCCCTTGCCGCCCACCTGCTGGGCGACGAAGTTCACGAGATCACCCGCCTTGATCCGGCCCACCGAGTCGGCCGTGACACCCGCGATCAGCGACACCTTGCCGTCGTTGACGGCACCCAGCACGATGGCTGCCGTCTTCAGCTTGTCCTTCAAACGATCCATCGTCTCGCGCAGCGTCTTCACATCCGCGCCGTCGAGCGTCGCGGCCAGGACCTTGATGCCCTTGACATCGACCGCCTGCTCGAGCAGCTCATTGCCCTGGGCTGCCGCAAGGCGTGACTGCGCTCGGGACAGTTCCCGTTCGAGTGACTTCACATGGTCGAGGACCTGCCCGATACGCGACCCCAGTTCGCCGGGTTGCGTCTTCAAGGCCGAGGCGGCCTGTTGCACCAATGCATCGAGATCCTGCACCAGGGCGAGAGCCCCCTCCCCGGTCACGGCTTCGATGCGCCGCACGCCCGATGCGACCCCGCCCTCGGCGATCACCTTGAACAGGCCGATGTCGCCGGTGCGCGACACATGGGTGCCCCCGCACAGCTCGCGCGAGCTGCCGATGTCCAGCACCCGCACCCGATCGCCGTACTTCTCGCCGAACAAAGCCACGGCCCCGCCGGCAACCGCCTCGTCATAGGACATGACCTGTGCCCGGGTCGCGACGTTGGCGAGGATTTCAGCGTTCACCAGATCCTCCACGCGCCGGATCTGGGCGGCCGAAAGCGGCTGGTCGTGGGCGAAGTCGAAGCGGGTCTTGTCCGGGTCGACGAGCGAGCCGCGCTGCTGGACATGGCTGCCCAGCACCTCCCGCAGGGCCTTATGCATCAGGTGCGTGGCCGAATGATTGCGCATCGAGCGCGCGCGCCGCGCGCTGTCGACCTGGGCATCGACAACCATGCCCAGGCGCAGTTCGCCTGCGACCTGCGTGCCCTGATGACCGAACACGTCCGCCTGTACCTTCTGCGTGTCGGAGACGGCAAACGAGCCGAGCGGTCCGACCAGCCGGCCCGAATCGCCGACCTGTCCGCCGGACTCCGCATAGAACGGCGTGGTGTCGAGCACAACGGTGCCCTCCTCACCTTCGAGGAGCTGCGGCACACTCGCACCACCGACGTAGAGCGCGACCACGCGGCCCTCGGCGCGCAGCTGCTCATAGCCGACAAACCGCGTCCTCGCGCCGGAGTAGTCGAGGCTGGCCTGCGCCTTGAACTTGCCGGCAGCCTGGGCCTGGCGCCGCTGGCGGCCCATGGCCGCGTCGAATCCGGCCATGTCGACCACGAGCCCGCGCTCGCGCGCGATGTCCGCGGTCAGATCGACGGGAAAGCCATAGGTGTCGTAGAGCGTGAACGCGGTTTCACCGTCCAGTACACTCGACGCGCCCGCTGGCATCGCTGCGAGCGCCGCCTCGAGCACCTTCATGCCATGCTCGAGCGTCACCGCGAAGCGCTCCTCCTCCTGACGCAGCACCTGGGCGACGCGTACCGCGTCCTGTGCCAGTTCAGGGTAGGCGGCGCCCATCTCCTGCACCAGGTCGTCGACGAGCTTGTAGAAGAACGGCTGGTTCTGGCCGAGCTTGTGGCCGTGGCGCAGGGCGCGCCGCACGATCCGGCGCAGCACGTAGCCGCGCCCCTCATTGGCCGGAATCACACCGTCGACGACGAGGAAGGAGCACGCCCGGATGTGATCGGCGATCACCTTCAGGGAGTCGTCGGCCAGATCGGTGGTGTGGGTGACCCGGGCCGCCGCGGCCAGCAGGCGCTGAAACAGGTCGATCTCGTAGTTGCTGTGCACCTTTTGCAGGACCGCGGCGAGCCGCTCGAGGCCCATGCCGGTATCGACGCAAGGCTTGGGCAGGGGGTGGAACACCGCCTCTCCCGTGGCGGGATCGATCTGCCGGTCGAATTGCATGAAAACGTTGTTCCAGATCTCTATATAGCGGTCGCCATCCGCATCGGGACTGCCGGGGGGACCGCCCCATACCTCGGGGCCGTGGTCGTAGAAGATCTCAGAGCACGGCCCGCACGGCCCGGTGTCGGCCATCTGCCAGAAATTGTCCGAGGCGAAGGGCTCCCCCTTGTTGTCCCCGATGCGCACCACGCGTTCGGCCGGCAGGCCGATGACCTCGGTCCAGATCCGGTAGGATTCGTCGTCGGTCTGGTAGACGGTGGCCCAGAGCTTGGCCGGGTCAAGGCGGTACACTTGCGTGAGCAGTTCCCAGGCCCAGACGAGGGCATCATGTTTGAAATAGTCGCCAAAGGACCAGTTGCCAAGCATCTCGAAAAACGTATGGTGGCGCGCGGTGTAGCCGACATTTTCCAGGTCGTTGTGCTTGCCGCCGGCGCGCAGGCAGCGCTGTACGGAGACGGCGCGGACATAGCCGCGCTGCTCGGTTCCGAGGAACACGTCCTTGAACTGCACCATCCCGGAGTTGGTGAACAGTAGCGTCGGATCGTTGGCCGGCACGAGGGACGAGGAGCGCACGACGGTGTGACCCTTGGATTCGAAAAAGCGCAGGAACTTCTCGCGGATGTCGGCGGCTTTCATCGAGTGGACTGATGCATCGGTTGGGCAGGACGGTTGCATGAATGGGAGACTTTGGATTATAACGCCATGCCCTGCTGCTGCCGCAGGAGTGCGCGACCCAGAACCACGGCAGTCCCACGACTCGGGGAGACACCTTGTCCTTCATACTCGCACTCGACCAGGGAACCACCAGTTCCCGAGCCATCGTCTTTGACGAAAGCGGCGCGCTTTGCGCGCTCGCCCAACAGCCGATACGGCAGATCTATCCGCAACCGGGCTGGGTCGAGCACGACCCGATCGAGATCTGGAACACCCAGCTCGATTGCGCGCGCGTGGCGCTGCGCGATGCCAGGCTCAGCGCCCGAGACCTGGCCGCCATCGGCATCACCAACCAGCGCGAAACCACCATCCTGTGGGACCGCGAGACCGGTGAGCCCGTCTACAACGCCATCGTCTGGCAGGACCGGCGCACCGCCGAATTCTGCGATGCGATTCGTGCACGCGGCGATGCGCCGATGATCCAGGCAAAGACCGGCCTTCTGCCCGACGCGTACTTCTCCGCGAGCAAGCTGAACTGGCTGCTCAACAACATCGAAGGCGCTCGCCAGCGCGCCAACGCCGGCAAGCTCGCCTTCGGCACAGTAGACACCTGGCTGATCTGGAAGCTTACGCAGGGCGAAACGCACATCACGGACGTGACCAACGCCTCCCGCACCATGCTCTTCAACATCCACACGCTGGAGTGGGACGAGGAGCTGCTGAAGCTGTTCGACATTCCCGCCTCGGTGCTGCCGCAGGTCGTAGCCTCCAGCGGACGCTGCGCGGTGACGAAGGGCATCCTCGACGGTATCCCCATCGCTGGAATCGCCGGCGACCAGCAGGCAGCGCTCTTCGGCCAGATGTGCAGCTCGCCCGGCATGGCGAAGTGCACCTTCGGCACCGGCGCCTTTATGCTGCTGAACACTGGCAAGAAGCCGGTCACGTCGAAGAACCAGCTGCTCACCACCATCGCGTGGCAGATCGGAAAACGCGTGGAGTACGCGCTGGAAGGCAGCATGTTGATGGCCGGCGCCGTCGTGCAGTGGCTGCGCGACGAGCTGCAGATGATCCGCTCCTCGGCGGAGATCGAAGCGCTCGCTGCGTCGGTGCCGACGTCGAACGGCATTGTTCTGGTGCCGGCGTTTGCCGGGCTCGGCGCGCCGCACTGGGACCAGTACGCCCGCGGCTCCATCGTCGGCATGACCCGTGGAACCACGCGGGCCCACATCGCCCGCGCGGCGCTGGAGGGAATTGCGCTGCAGGTGGCAGACGTTCTGGAGGCGATGCAGTTGGACTCCGGTCTGGCGCTCTCGCAACTTCGTGTCGATGGCGGCGCATCCGCCAACAATCTGCTCATGCAGATTCAGGCGGACGTCCTCGGCATCAGCGTCGTGCGTCCGAAGAACGCTGAGTCCACCGCGATGGGCGCTGCGTACCTCGCCGGAATCGCGGTCGGCTACTGGAAGGACGCCGAGTCGATCGGCAAACAGTGGCAGATCGACCGTGTCTTCGAGCCGGCGATGGACGCCGCCGAGCGCCGCCGGGTGCGCTCCATCTGGCATCGCGCCGTGGACCGCGCTCGCGACTGGGAACTACACGCATGACGGAGAGAGCAGACATTCTCCGCCAGTTAGGTGAGCAGGGAAGTCCATGGGATGTGCTGGTGATCGGCGGAGGCGCCAGCGGCCTCGGCGCAGCGGTAGAATCGGCTGCGCGAGGCTACCGCACCCTGCTCGTGGAGCGCGTTGATTTTGCCAAGGGCACATCCAGCCGCAGCACCAAGCTGGTGCATGGCGGAGTGCGGTACCTGGAGCAGATGAACTTCACGCTGGTGCTGGACGCTCTCCGCGAGCGCGGTCACATGCTGCGGAACGCGCCCCACCTGGTGCACGATCTCTCCTTCGTGGTCCCGGCGTACAGCAAACTTTCGCTCGCCTACTACGGAGCGGGCCTTAAGGTGTATGAGCGGCTCTCCGGCAGGCACTCCTTCGGCCGCTCAAAGTTTCTCTCGCGCGAGCGAACGCTGCAGTTGCTGCCAGCGATCTCGCGCGAAGGCCTGCGCGGCGGCGTTCTGTATCACGACGGCCAGTTTGACGACGCGCGTTACGCGATATCGCTGTTGCGCACGTTCCAGGATCTCGGCGGAACAGCCATCAACTACGTGGAAGCCACAGGTCTTCTGCAGCGCAACGGCAAGACCATCGGTATCTCGGCGAGAGACACGGAAGATGACTCGTTCTTCGACCTGTTGGCAAAGGTAGTGGTCAATGCGAGCGGAGCTAATACAGAGAGCGTTCTGTCCATGGACAGTGCTGAGCATAAGGCGGTACTCGCAGTGAGCCAGGGCACGCACTTTGTTCTGCCCGGCGCGTTTCTTCAGGGCAAGACGGCCTTGATGATTCCGAAGACGTCGGATGGCCGCGTTCTGTTCGCGATTCCGTGGCATGGCTCGACCCTCATCGGAACCACAGACGAGCCGGTCGATCACGCCTCCGAGGAACCGCGGGCGCTGCCTAAGGAGAAGAGCTTTCTGCTGGACCACATCGCCCGCTACTTCGGACGCAGGCCAGCAGCCGGCGAGATTCAGAGCGTCTGGTCAGGCCAGCGCCCTCTGGTTCGCAGCGGTGCAGGGAAGACATCGCAACTCTCCCGCGACCATCGCGTGCTGGTCTCGGCCTCGGGTCTGGTGACGATTACAGGAGGGAAGTGGACGACCTACAGACGCATGGGACAGGACACCATCGACCGCGCCGCAGAGGTCGCTTCGCTGGCCACGAGCCCGTCGCGTACGGTGGAGCTGAAGCTGCATGGTTGGATGGAGCCGCATCCTGAGTCAACCTCGGAATGGGAACTGGTCTACGGAACAGATGCGGCTCTGATGCATCAGCTCTCAGCAGGGCATCCTGAGTTGAACGAACTGCTGCATCCGTTGCTTCCGTACAGGCGTCGTGAGGTGGTGTGGGCAGCGCGCTACGAGATGGCCCGCACCGTGGAGGATGTGCTGGCTCGCCGGACGCACGCACTGTTTCTCAATGCTCGTGCCACCATCGAAGCCACGCCTTCCGTAGTGCGACTATTGGCCGGCGAATTGAAACGTAGTGAAGAGTGGATGAAGCAGGATCTGGAGCGTTTCCTGACAGTAGCAAGGAGATACATCTACGCAGAGGAGTAGAGTCATCCGGAAGCCTGCGTCTTACGCAGTCGCTGGATGCAGTAGTTCGAAAGTTTGACCTTGGGATGATGGGAGATCGATCTGTGAGACGAGAATTAGTCGGGCAAATGATATCGGAGGCCATAGCGATGTTCATCATCATCGCCTTTGGTGACTCCGTCGCAGCCATGTATACGCTCTACAACCCCAGTCCCTATCAACAGGCTTACTGGGGCGTCTGCATCGCATGGGGCCTCGCGGTGACGCTGGCTATCTATACGACGGCCTCGGTCAGCGGATGCCACGCCAATCCAGCCGTCACCCTTGCGCTGGCGGTATATCGCAAATTCTCCTGGCGGAAGGTGCTGCCCTACTGGTTCGCACAGGTGGTGGGTGCATTTCTGGGCGCGGCGCTGGTGTACTTCCTCTTCGCTCCGGTCATAGACAGCTTCAATCTCGCCAACCATTTTGTTCGCGCGACGGGCGGCGCTTCCGGCGTCTTCTTCACGCATCCCGGTCTGGCGATTACGCCAATGCACGCCTTCCTGGACGAGATCATCCTCACCGCGTTCCTCATCTTCGGCATCTTTGCCATAACGGAGAAGTTCAACGAGATGGCGCCGGGCGCGAACGCCGGCGCTCTCATTATCGGTCTGCTGGTCGCATTGATCGGCGCGTCCATGGGCTATCTGGAGGCGTGGGCTCTTAACCCAGCGCGCGATTTTGGTCCCAGGCTCTTCTGCTACTTCACAGGCTGGGGATCGTCGGCGCTGCCTTCGCCGAACAGCTATTGGTGGATTCCCATCGTAGCTCCGCTGCTTGGAGGTCTCGTCGGTGGCGGTGCCTACCAGGTATTTATCTGGCCGTTTCTACCCGCGCGTGAGCGGGCGCCGCTGTTGCGGGACGAAAGGAGGGTCGCGGTAACGGATCACTAGCGGCGAGTTTATGGAGCCAGTCCATGCGCCGCCTGCGGGACAACGCCGGGAATGACATACGCCTGCAGCACGATCACCACGATCATGAAGGCGAGCAGCATCACTGAATACCTCCAGGTCTTCCGGAAGATGTCGGTCTCTCGATCCTCCATCCCCGTGGCTGCGCAGGCAATCGCCAGCGATTGTGGAGAGATCAGCTTCCCGGTCACGCCGCCGGCAAGATTCGCCGAGGTTGTCAGGACCGGATTGGCGCCGATCTGTAGCGCGGTTACCTGCTGCAGCTTGCCAAACAACACCGCCGAAGAGGTCACCGAGCCGGTGAGGAAGACTCCGAGCCAGCCGATTACCGGAGAAAATACCGGAAACAACTTGCCCGTGTAATAGGCCAGTGCCAGTGCCAGCGTATAAGACATGCCGGAGTAGTTTGCGACGTAGGCGATGCCCACGACGCATGCCAGTGTGAAGAGAGCAAACCTCATCTGATGCAGGGTCTTGTAGAACACCCTCGCTCCTCGCACTGGGCTGATTCTTAGCACCATCATCGAAAGCAGGGACGCCAAAAAGATTGCGGTGCCCGCAGCCGTGCAGATCTCCCAGCGGTACGATGCGGCGTACAGAGTCGGCTTGGCAACAATGGGCGAAGTCCTATAGACGATGCCGTCCAACAGCGGCCAACTGGGAATGTTCACGACCCAATGGGTTATGTTGAGGAGCCACGCTTTGAAAGCCGGTATGCTCCACGTGCATATCACGACCATCAGGATCAGGAATGGTGTCCAGGCCAACACCACTTGACGAGCTGAGTACTGAGTTCTGGTCTCGCTTGCGACGTCCGGGTCGCCAGGGAATCGCCACAGCGAGGCCGGCTTCCAGAAGCGCAGAAATATCACCAGGCTTGCAATCGAGACAAAGGACGATACGATTGCGGGCAGCTCGGGACCCAGAAACCTGGTGACAAGAAAGCAGGTGACTGCGTAACTTCCTCCGGCCACCAGCGCGGCGGGCAACACTTCCATGGCACTCTTCCAGCCTGCCAGAACGACCAGCATAAAGATCGGGATGAGCAGGGCCAGGACGGCCATGTCATTTCCGACGGCTCGCGCCAGCAGGCGATCGTCAATTCTGGTCACGCTGGCCATCATCAGCGTCGGCACGCCTAACGGTCCAAACGGAACCGGCTGAGTGTTACCGACCAGGCAGAGGACCGCAGCCGCGAAAGGAGGGAAGCCGATGCCGATGAGCATCGCCGCACAAACCGCGACGGGTGCACCCAGACCTGCGGTGCCCTCCATAAAGGCTGAGAAGCAAAACGCGATCAGCAGCGCCTGGATTCTACGGTCCGTTGAGATGGACGAGATGGAGCTCTTGATGACCTCTAACTGCCCCGATTCCACCGTGAGGTTGTAAAGGAATACCGCGGCCAGAATGATCCATCCGATCTGGACCAACCCATTCAGCATGCCCAAAACCGCTGCTGATACTGCAACCTGTACGGGCATCCGGTAGGTAATGGTAGTCACGCCGATGGTCAGGATCAGCGTCAGCAGTCCAGCCAAATGGCCTTTCATCCGTTTTACGGAAAGAGCCCAGAACAGAAAGACAATGGGTATGGATACCACCAGGGCAGTTAGCCCCAGGCTGTTGCCGACCGCCGAGTAGTTATGGAACCACTGCATACGCACAGAACAGCACCTCTCGGCCGTTGCAAAGATTTAGCTTGTCCAGGACCTCCCGAGGGGGAGATTTCAAGACCGATAGAGCATAAAGGATCGCCTGCTGCCATTGCAGCGGGAACCGGTTAGTCACATGTATGCTTTGCATGGATACAACGGATACGGGTCTGGTGCGAGGCTCAACAGATTATGCCACGCTGCTTCAGAAACAAGTTGCTGTCTAGTGCAGCTCTCGCGCCAGCACGTAGGTGATCTCGGTTGGCATCTCCTTTTCGAACCGCACCCTTAGCAAAACCTGGTAGTAGCGAGGCATTCGGCCGCCGTCCAGCTGCTTCAGGTGGCCTACAAGGCTGTGTACAAAGACCGGATCTGTAAAGGCTTTGACCGCGCCCACATACCCGGCAGACCGGCTGCTGGTAAAGCTCTCCACATCACTGTCTCTCAGTGGGCCGGGAAGATGCGTTACCAGAGCATAGGCAGTTCCTTCTTCGCTCGGCGCAGTGGAGTACTGGTCAACGAAGAGCGGTGGCTCTCCGGCAGCAGGATGCAGATTGCGGATGCCCTCGCGGACCGGCTGAAGCTCAACCTCGATAGGCATCGCCTGGGTCTCGTCGTTGAAGAACAGATTCTCAACGCCGACAAACAGCACATTATTGTCGGAGAGCAATCGCAGGGGAAAGTCGCTTGTTCTCACCACGGAAAGACTCTGCTCCCGCGGTCCGAGCAACTTGGCGATCATGAATGAGGCGTCTACCTCGCCAAACGAGGTGAAGTGCCGGCTTGGCTGGATAGCTGAGCTCTTCAACACGTTGCGCAACGCCGCGACCGTTGGCGAGGACGCAATGTCATTCCAATTGTTCAGCGTCCGGTCGCGAAAGTAGGTCTCTGTTGTCCCGTTCAACTCCGCAAACAGGGGATCTTCGATCGCCAGAATCAGCGGGCGCTTGGTCTCGATGAATGGTCGCCACAGATCCTCCATGTCCGAATCCCACCCAGCCGGATAGGCTGAACTTATGGAGTTGGCGCTGGACGACTTCGTCCACGCTGTAACCCCCAGGGCGAGCGCGATGGCAACGGCGGCGATTACGGGAATAGCTATACGCAGGTCCGTGATTGTCTCGCGTAAGCTCCTCTTCTGCCGGTCTGGGACCGTTTCAGCCGGAGCTTGGGAAGCAGCGTATGGAGAAGTCTCTACAGGCGCGGACGCGGTCCCCGGGACCGATCGATAAGTAAACTTGAGCTTGAATCGGCCCTTCGGCAGATCGATGACGATGGGGTCATCCAGCCCTTCTGCCCGGTAATAGTCAGCCAGCTTCTGTCTCAGTCTGCCAACCTGGATGCGTACGGCGGAGTTGTAGCGAGGGTCGTAGGTGGCCGGCTTTCCGAGGCCATCAATCGCAACAATATATTCCTTCAAATCATCCGCTTCACCGGATGCGGACTTGTCCGCGAGGAAACGCAGCAGCCGCCGCAAGACCTCAGATCCGCGCAACTCTTCGCTGTGCAGAATTCGTTCGATCTGGCTCTCGATAGATGGGTCTTCAGCAACTGCCATCTCCAATAACATCTTCACCTCCAGCTATGCTGAAGCGCCCAGTAGATGCCGCTCACAGAGCCTATAGCGGAATAAACCGCGCGTTCTGCAGGGCGTCGTACAACCCACCAAAGCCAACATGCGATCGCACGGAAATGGAACGGCGACCTGCGCATCGAGCTGTCTATTTCGGTGCCCACAATATAGAGTCCCGCCATCCAATGTCAATCCTNNAGCACGTGGTGCGGCAAATTCACCCCGCCATCGAATGACGGTGGCCGGACCATTCCAGCCTCAACTCCTTCAATAACTTGCGGCCAGAACAGCGATGTAACAGTCAGTCGCAGGTATGTCACCTGTTGCAGCTTTACAGTCCCGAATCTGTCGCGTACGAAGGTTGCCGCACAAGCAGGGAGAAATTTCCGGGAGCCATCTCAAAGCTCGGGTCCCTGTTGTACGCAACGCCCAGGAAACTGGCATGGAGGCTGGCAAGATGGTCAATCCCAGAATGACAAAGTGGATCACGGCAATTGGTCTGATTCTCCTCTTTCAGACAGCTGCTATCGCACAGGCGGTGAACAATGCCCAGATCCACGGGCTGGTTCAGGACCCGAGCGGCGCAATCGTGGTTGGCGCAACGATTACGGCCAGGCAAACGGACACTGGCCGACTCCAGGTAACCAGGAGCAGTCGGGACGGATCGTTTGTTCTGCCGGGACTGCCTGTAGGTGCGTACTCCCTCGAGGTCAGCGCGCCGTCCTTCAAGAAGTTTCTTCAGACCGGGATCGTGCTTCAGGTTGGAGAGAATGTGGAGGTGAATGTACCCCTCACCGTCGGCGACGTCTCCCAGGAGGTACATGTCTCCGCCGACGCGGCGATGGTCGAAACCCAGGACACGTCCATCTCTGAAGTCGTTGACCAGCAGCGCATCGTTGATCTCCCCCTGAACGGCAGACAGGTAACGGACCTCATCCTGCAGTCGGGCGGCGCAGCGCAGCCACCTAATTCGGCGAGCCGCGACGTGACCACCCACGACTATGTGAACTCGGTCGCAATCTCCGTCTCCGGTGGACAGATTAACGGCAACAATTACGTTCTTGATGGCGGCGACAACAACGACTCGCACTCCAACATCAACATGCCGTTTCCATTTCCGGACGCGCTGCAAGAATACAGCGTGCAGACCAGCGGTATCTCGGCGCGGTTCGGGTTACATCCCGGCTCCGTGGTGAACGTGGTCACCAAATCCGGCGGCAACAAGTTCCATGGTGACGTCTTCGAGTTTCTGCGCAACGGTGACTTCAATGCCCGCAACTACTTCGCCACTTCGCAGGACACCTTGCACCGCAACCAATACGGCGGCACCATTGGCGGCCCGGTTCGCAAGGATAAGATATTCGTCTTCGGCGGCTATCAAAATACAATTAACCGCACTGCTCCACCGAATACGACCTCCTATGTTCCGACCCCAGCGGTGCTTATGGGTGATTTCAGCGTAGTAGATGGAGCCGGCTGCCAGTCCAACGGAAAGGCGAAGCAGCTGAAGAACCCCGCTACGAATATGAACTACACGAACGACTACATCAATCCCAGCACCTTCGTCGCACCGGCGACGACGCTGGCCAAACTGTTGCCGGCAACGACAGATCCCTGCGGCAAAATTGTCTATGGAGTTCCCAATCCGAGCAATGAGTGGCAGTACATAGGCCGAGTGGACTGGACGCAAAGTGCGAAGAACAACGTCTTCGCCCGCTACTTTATCCTGGATTACTCCAACCCAGCGGTCTATACCAACAACATCCTCACTCTGGCGCACTCCACGCTGCTCCAGCGGTCCCAGTCGCTGGTGCTGGGCGATCAGTACATCCTCAGCGCGAATCTCATCAACTCGTTCCACTTCACCTATGCGAGGCTGGCGGTATATCGTACAAACCCAGCCAGCATGCCGAGCCCCACCGGTCTGGGTGTGAACATCTTCAGCCAGGTGCCCAACTTCATCAACGTGGGGGTTTCCAACTACTTCACAGTGGGCGGCGGATCGAATGCTCCGGCAAGGTTCATCCGCAACCAGTTTCAGTGGTCCGATGATGTGGACTGGATAAAAGGGCGCAACCACTACAGCTTCGGCTTTGAGGCGATCTCCGGCCAGATGTATCAGAACAACGTGAGCAACGGCAACGGAGGATTTACCTTCAACGGCACGCTGACAGGGGACGCGTTGGCAGACTACCTGACAGGAAACCTCGACACGTTGGCGGACTCCGACTCCCAGATCAGCAATCTGCACCAGAACTACTTTGGGGCCTATGGCGAGGACGATGTTCAGATCACCAAGAAGTTGAACGCACATGTCGGCGTGCGCTGGGAGCCCTCACTGCCGGAGACAGACAAGTACTTTGCGGGCTCGCACTTCTCACTGCCGAACTACATCGCGGGGGTCAAGACGGTCGTGTTCAACAACGCACCTCCGGGATTGCAGTTCTATGGGGATCCTGGAGTTCCCAAAGGCTACGCGTTCGGCAGTTATGACGACTTCGCTCCTCGCGTGGGGCTGGCATGGGATCCGCGCGGCAAAGGCCAAGAGAGCTTGAGGGCTTCCTATGGCATCTTCTTTGACGCGCCTGAGTCCTTTACCGACAGCGCCTTCGGTGCAGCACCACCTTGGGGGAACTCCATCTCCCTAACGGCGCCGGCGGGCGGATTCGTAAATCCCTTCCAGGCATATCCTGGTGGCGACCCTTTCCCGTTGCCTTTCCCGCCCAACGCAGCAGCCAAGTTCAACGCCGGCGGCGCCTATGCCAATCTGCCCCTGAACCTTCACCACATGTATATGGAGCAATGGGACCTGAGTCTGGAAAAGCAGTTGGGTAGCGACTGGGTAGTCTCGGCAAACTATATCGGCAACAAGGGCACCCACATACGTGGTGGCACAGAGGAGAATCCGGCGGTCTACATTCCGGGGAACTCAACCACCGCAAATACCCAGGCGCGCCGAACCTTCAGCCAGATCAATGCAGTGACCGGCGCAGCTTTTGCGACGATGACGTTCATGGACGACGGAATCAATACCAGCTACAACGCCATGAGATTGTCTGCGCAGCACCGCCTCAATCACGGATACACTCTGCTCTTCGTTTACACCTACTCCCACTGCATCCAGGATTCGGAGACGCTGGCTAACAAGCTCCAGGGAAATACCGAATCCAATCCCTACAATCGCAAGGCCGACTATGGGCCGTGCGACTACGACCTGCGCCATAACATCGTCTCGTCGCTGGTCTATCAGGGCTTCAACTTCAAAAACCAGAAGCTGAACTTTGTTGCGGGTGGATGGTCACCGGCATTCTTGTTCTCTTACTACAATGGTTACCCCTTCAGCCCTCTCGCCGGTACGGATGTCTCCCTTACTGGCGTAGGCCTGGACCGCCCGAATCCCGTCGCGAATGTCAGTCCTTATGTCAGGAATACTCAAACTCTGGTGTGGCTCAATCCGGCGGCCTTCGCCACAGCCAGCCCCGGGACATATGGCTCGGCCGGCATGAACTCGCTCCTTGGGCCCCACTACGTTGACTCAGACGCTAATCTAACCAAGAACTTCAAGGTCCATGAGCAACAGACCTTCCAGTTGCGGTTTGAGTTCTTCAACGTCTTCAACCACACCAACTTCCAGGCCCCGGTCAACTCGCTGAACTCGGCTAGCTTCGGCAAGATTCAAGCATCCAATCCCGCGCGTATCATTCAACTCGCGGCGAAGTACACGTTCTAGCCTATCGCGCGGGCACCGTGCCACATTCCTCCCGTGGTCCGGTTCGGCAGCAACGCCGCACCGGACCATGATTTTTCAACTGCCTCACCCAAGGAGTCCCCGCTCATGAGTTCTATTCTGGATCGTAGAAGTTTTCTCCGGCTGTGCTCGGCAGCCGCAGCGTTTATCAGCAGCAAGGGCCACGCTCAGGAAGCTCCGCCTAGGCCGGCACGGCGCGGTAACCGCGGCGCTGCGGTCAATAACCGCAAGAACTTCGTCGCCATTCAGGTTCGTGGTTTCGGGTGGGTGGATGAAGGGGTGGACGCTGTACTGGATAACATTCAGCAGAAAGGCGATGTCAATACCGTCTGGGCCTACACCTTCGGTTACGGGGAGACTCGTCTTTCCGCAACTCTGCCCGATCATGGCAAAGCCGGCACCTCTGTTACCGGCGGCGCGTTCTACGACTACGATCCAAAGTACTTCCAGAACACAATCCTTAAGGACTTCCGCTCCTCTGAGTACGGCAACTTCAATGTCATTACAGCGGCCGCGGCCAAGGCCAAGGCCCGTGGCATGGACTTCTTCGCATGGGATCTGAACAACGCCGGGCCAGCACTCCCGCGCCTCATCCCAAACTATGGTGAGATCACTGAGGTCGACGTTAATGGGCGTCGAACGTCGAGTCCGTGCTTCAATCATCCGGACTACCAGGCCTTCCTGCGCGGCAAGGTCGAAAGCCTTTTGCTGGGCTATCCAAGTGAGATTGATGGCATCGCCTGGGGCTCTGAACGTGTGGGGCCACTGGACGGCATCCTCGGCGGCGGAGAGGGCGTTGGCGTGTGCTTCTGCCAGTTTTGTCAGGCGAAGGGGCGCGCACTGGGTATCTCGGTGGGCCGCGCGCAGGCAGGGTTCCGGGAACTCGCCCAGTTGTTCCAGGCAGCCAATACGCCGCGGCCTGCGGACGGCTACTTCGTCTCCTTCTGGAGAATTCTGCTGAAGTATCCCGAGATACTTAGCTGGGAGTCGCTCTGGAGTGACAGTTTTCAGGCGGTGCAGGAGGATATCTACGGGTTGGCGAAGTCGATTGCACCGCAGAAACCCTTTGGCTTCCATATCCTGCAGACAGTGACCTTTAGTCCGTTCTATCGCGCGGAGGAAGACTATGCCAAGCGAAGGACCACGGCGGACTTTCTGAAGATCGCAACGTATAACAACGCCGGCGGCCCACGCATGGCTACCTACGTGAATGATCTGAGCCACACCATCTTCCGCGATGCCGCGCCGAAAGATTTTCTGCAGCTCTACTACAAGATCATGGGCATTCAGGAGGCTCCCTTCGACCAGTTGGCTTCCACCGGCTTGTCGCCTGACTACGTCGCACAGGAGACGAAGCGAGCGTTGGCCGCAGTTGGAGGCGAGGTGAAGATCTATCCGGGCATCGACATCGATGTGCCGACACTCTCACGCGACCCGAATGTGACTGACAAGAAGACCAAACCTGAGGATGTGAAAGCAGCGCTCATAGCTGCATTCGGAGCGGGAGCGGACGGAGTCGTGCTCTCGCGCGAGTATGTGGAGATGTGGCTCGCAAACCTCACCGTCGCGGGCAATACCCTCCGCGAAATCTTTGCTAAGTCCGCCACCTAAACTCGAGCGGACATGTACGGAATGAAGATGGTGCCTGAACTGCAAGGGGTGGGTCAGGTCTGCTATGCATGCCATTCCGTTACTTCAGGGATGGAAGGAGCTGGGCCTTACCCAGGGGGAGATCGACCGAATGTTGAAGCAATATCCATCTCATCTTTCAGGCTCGATGAGCGCTGCAGATGTCCCGAGGAGGTGTGATGCGTATCGTTGACCTGCGTGAAGTGACGGCGCCGATCTCGAGCCCCATCGCCAATGCGTACATCGACTTTTCCAGGATGACCTGCTCGCTGGTCGCGGTCGTTACGGATGTAGTCCGCGACGGCAAACCAGTCATCGGATATGGTTTCAACTCCAATGGCCGCTACGGCCAGGGTGGACTCATCCGGGAGCGCTTCTTTCCCCGCCTGCTGGAGGCCGATCCGTCCACCCTGCAAAACGACGCAGGCGACAACCTGGACCCACAGCGCATCTGGAGCGCGCTGATGCGCAACGAGAAGCCCGGCGGCCACGGCGAGCGCAGCGTTGCGGTTGGAACCATCGACATGGCGGTGTGGGACGCCGTCGCGAAGATCGCTGGAAGGCCGCTCTTCCATCTGCTTGCGGAGCAACACGGTGTGCAGCCTGACCCGCGCGTCTTCGTCTACGCCGCTGGCGGTTACTACTACCCCGGCAAGGACCTTTCCGCTCTGCGCGCCGAAATGCGTGGCCATCTAAACCGCGGCTACACAGTGGTGAAGATGAAGATCGGCGGCGCTGCTATCGCGGAAGATCGCGAACGCATTGAAGCCGTGCTCGCCGAGATCGGCAGCTATGCGCAACTCGCTGTGGATGCCAACGGCCGCTTCGACTTGGAGACCGCCATAGCCTACGCGAAGATGCTGCGCGAGTATCCACTGTTCTGGTATGAGGAGGCAGGAGATCCACTCGACTACGCTCTGCAGGCGGCGCTCGCTGAGTTCTACCCCGCCCCCATGGCCACCGGAGAGAATCTCTTCAGCCATCAGGACGCGCGCAACCTGCTACGCTACGGTGGCATGCGTCCGGACCGTGATTGGCTGCAGTTTGACTGTGCTCTGTCCTACGGATTGGTCGAATACCTGCGGACCTTGCAGGAACTCAGGACCGCTGGCTGGTCGCCGCGCCGATGTATTCCCCACGGTGGCCACCAGATGTCTCTCAACATCGCCGCCGGGCTCGGGCTGGGTGGCAATGAGAGCTATCCCGATCTGTTCCAACCCTTCGGCGGATTCCCAGACGGGGTTCGCGTAGAGGACGGTTTCATCACCATGCCCGACCTGCCCGGTATTGGCTTCGAAGGCAAAGCCGACTTAATCCGCGTGATGCGGAATCTTGCGGAGTGACCACCTTATGCCTGGGAAAGTCACACCTGATGTAAGCTCCACAACCCGCCGCTCTCTGCTGGGTCCTTTGTGGCTGCAGGTGCTAATCGCCATCGTGCTAGGCATACTTGCAGGCGTGTTCTTCCCGCATCAGGCAGTCGCCCTAAAGCCGCTTGGCGACGGCTTTGTCCGGCTGATTCGTATGACGCTCGCTCCGGTGATCTTCGGCAGCGTCGTCGTCGGCATCGCGCGCATGGGTGATCTCAAGGAGGTGGGGCGCGTAGGAGCCAAGTCGCTCATCTACTTTGAGGTTGTCTCAACAATCTCGCTGCTAATGGGCCTGATCGCCGTAAACCTGCTGCACCCCGGCCGCGGCATGAATATCGATCCGGCCACCCTCGACGTCCAGGCGATCGCCAGCTACACCGCAACGGCCCAGCATCTCAGCCTCGTCGGCTTTCTGATGAATATCATTCCGTCCAGCATTGGAGATGCCTTCGTCAGCGGTAATATCCTTCAGATTATTCTCTTCAGCGTGCTCTTTGGGCTGGCGCTCTCGCAGTTCCGGGAGGCGGCGCGGCCTCTGGTCAATATGATTGACCTCTTTCTCCGTGGATTTTTTGGCATCGTGCGATTCGTCATGCGGCTCGCGCCACTGGGCGCGTTTGGAGGAATGGCCTACACCATCGGCCAATATGGTCTACGCAGCCTCAAGCCTCTCGCCATGTTCACCTGCGATGTGTGGATAGTTTCCGTCGTCTTCGTGTTTGTGGTGTTGGGAGCCATCTCGCGTATCGCAGGATTCAGCCTGCTCAAACTCTTGCGCTACTTCCGTGAAGAGATACTCATCACCCTCGGCACATCCTCTTCAGAGGCTGTGATGGCGCCGCTTATCCTAAAGCTGGAGCAACTAGGCTGCGAACGGTCCATCGTCGGCATGGTCATGCCTGCGGGATACACCTTCAACGCCGGTGGTACGGCAATCTATCTCGGCATGGGCGCCATCTTCATCGCACAGGCTACGAACACGCATCTCAGCCTTCGGGACCAGATCGTGGTCCTGCTGGTGCTGCTGCTTACCTCGAAGGGTTCAGCCGGAGTTGCCGGCGCCGGATTTGTCACTCTCGCCGCAACTCTCGGCGCAATGCACCAGATTCCCGCTGCCGGTCTGGTGCTTCTGCTCGGTGTGGAGCAGTTCACCAACGCCGCACGCGCTGTCGTGAACATCATAGGCAACGGTGTCGCCACTATCGTGATCGCCAAATGGGAGAACGCCTTCGATGATGAGCATGCAGAGATAATCTTCAATAGTGGTTCGCTGAACTCCGATGCTCCTGTACTCGGGACAAACCTCCACGATCCTCTGGAACCCGTATTGGGACCTCTGGAATAGAAATAAGCGCAGAATATGGCGGGTAAAGACGCCAGGTACCGGAACCCGCCAATCACCATGCGGGCATTTTCAGGGCTGCGCTCAAGGTCGCTTCTTGCCCGTTCCGCTTCGTGCCGATGGGATTCGCGTCCCGGACGACAAACGCAAAAAGCATTAGGTCCGCATAGAAGACCGCGGATAAGGTCAACAGTTTGAGGTCTAGGTAGGAAAAGGATATAGGAAGGGGTTCATCATAGTTTAAGCAGTCTACGGTTATGATTCCCATTAGTATCGAGGATCATCCTCAGATGGAAGCAGCGAGCTGCCTTCATTCCGTAGACATGCTATGAGAATATTGCTGATCGAAGACGAAGTACGACTGGCGGAGAACATTGCGGCCGCTTTGCGTGATGGGCCTGGGTTTGCAGTGGACTGTTCTCGCAACGGACTTGATGGGTACGCGATGTCGGAGTCTGGACACTACGATCTGCTGGTGGTGGACCTGATGCTGCCGGGTATGGATGGCTTTAAGATTGTTCAGAGAGTGCGGCAGCGTGGAGATATGACGCCCATCCTCGTGCTCACCGCACGCGATGAGCGAGCGCAGGTAGTCCAACTGCTGAATGCCGGAGCCGATGACTATCTGACTAAACCCTTCGACCTGGGCGAGCTTCTAGCGCGGATCAAAGCCCTGATTCGACGCGGTAAGGGCGTAGCCCATCCGGTGCTTCAGGTTGGCCGGATGACCCTGAACTCCGTGGAGCAAACCATCCGCTGCGCCGGGGAACTCGTTGACCTCTCACCAACGGAGTACCGGATCATGGAGTACCTGATGTATCGGCCCCGTGCGATTGTGTCCAAGGAGCAGATGCTCGAACACCTGTATGACTTCACCTGGGAGCACCACTCAAACGTGATTGAGGCTCATATGTCTAATCTCCGCAAGAAGCTGCGCGCTATGGGTGAGATGGCTACAGTGGAGACGCTTCGCGGTCGGGGGTATCGCCTGGAAACCCCGGAACAACTTGTATGAAAACCCAATCGTTGACACGTGTGTTGACGGGCGGCGTTCTGCTGGCAAACCTTCTATGCTCAGTTTCGTATTCGGTCGTGGCTACACTGCATGAGATGCATGGCCGCCGTCGCGCATTTGACATCACATTGCGTGGTCGAGCCGACTCGTTGCTGGCGGCGGCGCGTAACGATGCTCCCACGCGCAATCTGCTAACCCTCGAACCCTCTCAACTCACGCAGGATCCGGACGATGTTTATCAAGTACTCGCATCCTCAGGGAGAGTCATCGCGGAGTCCCCCAATATCACGCCGGATTTGGCGGCCATCCTGGTAAGCCAACCTGCGGCGGATTACTTCGACTTCACCTGGGGAGGGAAGACATACCGAGCTCTGCGCCTGCCAAGCCAACGCCCAGATGCCATTATGGTCATCTATGCAGCGTCGACATCAGATCTGCGTCATGAGGCCGTGGAGGCCGCGGAGTTTTACGCCAAGTCGAGTGCTGCGTTGCTGTTCGTTGTCATTGTGCTGGTTATCTGGTTTCTACGGTCCAGATTGTCACCATTGAAGGAACTTGCAGTTCGTGCGGGACGTGTTTCGGTTGATTCATGGGACTTCGATCCACCAGCGGATGCGCTACGAACCCGAGAGCTGCGACCCATCGCCACATCCATCCAGACGTTGCTCCATGGACTACGGCTTTCCTTTGAACGCCAGCGTCGGTTTACTGGCGACGCAGCTCATGAGCTGAAGACGTCAATTGCTGTACTGAAGTCCAGTCTGCAATTGCTGACCATGAGGCCCAGAGATGCCAACGAGTACCAGGCAGGCGTCTCGGATCTCTTATCGGACATTAGCAGGATGGAGGATCTCACCGAGCAGATGTTGACCTTGGCAAGGTTGGAAGCGGATGAGGTCCAATCCAGTCAGAGCATCGATCTGAGCCGGATCGTTAAATCCATTACAGCCAGGATGCAGGCATTCGCGGTGTTGCGCGAGGTGGCCATGGATGTACAGGCGAATGAGTCGCACTTGATCACGATGCAACCCAAAGACGCCGATATATTATGCTCTAACCTTGTGCTTAATGCTCTGCAGCACAGTCCCGCAAACTCCATTCTGCTAGTCAGCGTTCGTTGCGTGGATTCCGGTATACAGCTACATGTGGCAGACCGGGGTGAAGGCATTCCGTCTGCGGCGCTACCGCACCTCTTTGATCGCTTCTATCGCGTAGATACCTCTCGCAGCCGGCAGAGTGGTGGCACCGGTCTGGGACTGGCCATTTGCAAGGCCATCGTGGACCGCAGCCGCGGGAACATTCAGATTAATAGCGAGCCTGGCAACGGAACTGAGGTCATTGTCACGTTCCCCGGCAGTCTTTGAGTGCAGAATTCAGGTTCAATTAATCCCCTCCAACGATGATTGTCGCCAGGCCGAATCGTATCTTATGGCCGTTGAGGAGAATATATGTCCAATAGGTTGAAATGTTCTGTCCCATGCCTGGCCGCGTTGGCCGGTGGCCTGTTGCTGGCGATTGCAAGCGCGCCTGCCTGCGCCCAGCAGCCGTACCAGGTCATCGGACAGTGGAAGATCGGTGGGAGCGGCAGTTGGGATCTGATGGAGTTCGATCCCAGCACTAAGGTTCTCTATGTCACGCACCGAACCAGCGTAGCTGTGATCGACACCACGACCGGTAACGTTGTGGCGACCCTGACCGATCTGAAGAATGCTCACGGCGTCGCGCTGGACACAGTCGGGAACTTTGGCTACATCAGCGATGGCTTGTCCAATGATGTGGTGGTATTCGATCGTCATACTTACAAACCCATCACCACAGTTGCAACGGGAACGAATCCTGATGGCATCCTCTTCGAACCCGTCACGCACACGGTTTGGGTGTTCAACGGGAAGAGCAGCGATGCGACGGTGATCGATGCGGCATCCAACAAGGTGGTTGCGACGATTCCGCTGCCGGGCAAGCCGGAGTTTGGCCTCACGGACGGGCAAGGGTCGGTCTATGACAACCTGGAAGACAAGGGGTCCATCGCCCGGCTGGATGTCCGCACCCGAAAGGTGAGCGCGGTCTGGAAGATTACTGGATGCGACGCCCCCACGGGCATGGCATTCGACAAACAAAAGCGGCGGTTGTTCTCCGTCTGCGACAACAATCAGATGGCCGCCGTGAACGCCGATACGGGCGCTGTACTGGGACTGGCTCCCATCGGAGACAGCCCCGATGCGGCGCGCTTCAGCCAGCGATATCACCTGGCCCTCAGTTCAAATGGAGGGGGTACGTTGACCGTGGTGGATGCCGCTAATGGATATAAGGTCATCCAGAATCTGGAGACCCCGAAGGGAGCGGCCACGCTGGCCTATGACGAGGCGACAGACCGTATCTTCCTGTCGGTATCAGACTACGGGCCGGCGCCGGCTTCTACAATAAAGGCCCGTCATCCCAACGCGCCTATGTTGCCGGACAGCTTCCATGTTGTCATTGTTGGTCGCAAGTAAGAACATAAAGTAAAGGGGCTGCGGCTGAGTTGGCCGCAGCCCCTTACTTATTGCCCAAACTACGTCATCGTTTATTCCTTGGGTCCCAGCAGAACCTGCACACCAACGTACGCGATCCAACTTGGCTGGCTGCTGTTCACGGTGACGGTCTGGAAGCTGCGTCCAAACATCAGCAGCAAGTTGCGTGTCTTTGCCTTGTTCAGTGCCTGTCTCCCGCCGATGCCAAGAGTTGTCTCACGTTGTTTAGGGCCACCGGTCTCGAAGTTCCCCACACCCTGCACGGTATGGATGCGGTTGGCGTCCTGTTCATCGTAGAGCTCCAGATAGGCTTCGGTGCTATCGCTGAACTCATGACCTACAAGAAGGCCGCGCCCCCAGCTTTGTGGGAGATTGCGGTTGCCGAAGTTGTATCCAACTTCACCATCCAGGCGAAGGGGACCCACACGTGCATTCACCTCAATGGGCAGATAGAAGCTTGGGCCGGGAGCGACAATGCCGCGTGGGACCGAACGAGTCGGGTTGTCAAGGAACAGTTGTGGATACGTGGAGATGCTCAGGTTCACCAAAGCCTCCGGTGCGTCAGCCGCTCCGGGAGAATCACCTGCCGTTGAGGGAGCTGCGTCGCTGGATGGCTCAACTGCTCTGTGTCCGAAGGCACCGAGCAGCCCGGTTCCCCATCGGTCNNCCTCCCAGAACCTTGCCCGGCACAGCAGCGTCGACGCCGTTCGCCGGCTGAGGCCGGGTCTCTTCAATCGCGATGGGAATTTCATATTTAAGCTGAATGCGATCGCCGAGCCCATAGTTAATGTCGAAGTCGGGTACCTGGTATGCTCCGGCGGCAAGGTTACGATCGCCAATCCAACCGAAGTTGATCTCCCAATGTTTGTTCCCCGGGGTCTCTGGATCGTCGGTGCGGAACGGCGGCCCACCCTGGGCGTGAGTCGCCACTGCAGACAGAACAAACAGAGATACCGCGAGCACACGTCTCAGCATGCGCTCATGGATGCGTGGGAGAGAGGCTGCTGAGCCCCGCGGAGAGAGAAGAATATGCATAATTCGAGAGAGTATGTTGCCTAGCTTAACGATTCCTGAAGACAAAATAAGCATACTCAAATATTTCTTTGTTCTGCTGTGCGCGGTCACAGCAATACATTTTTCGACTATAGTGATGCTGATTTTCAATTCTTTCGCGAGCAACAAATTATGACTTCGCCGACTCCTCTTTATTCAAAGTCAATTGCATCGCCCGTTCGGGTTGGTGTTGTAGGTCTCGGCAGAATGGGAATCATCCATGCGCTGCATATTCATGAACTCTCGCAGGAGTCCGATTTGTGCACGCTTGCAGCGGTTTCCACCATGGAGAAGTCGCGTGCGGATCTCTTTCTCGGCATGACTGGCGCGGTCGCTCCTGTATTCGACACGATTGAAGCTCTCGCAGGCTCGGGTCTGTGTGATGTGACGATCATCGCTACGAATACCGAACTGCATCGCGAGCACGCTCTGCTGATGATGCAGCTCGGACAAAGAGTATTTCTGGAGAAACCGCTCACCGGAACACTGCAGGGAGATCGCCACTTTACCGCCGAGTTAGAGGAACAATACCCTCATGCGCTGATGCTGGGGTTTCAGCGACGCTTCGATGAGCCTTTACTGACAGCAAGGAAATACTTACATGAGGGCAGGATCGGACGCGTCTTCAAGGTCTGCTCTGCGCTGGAGGATTCCAGTCCTGCTCCGAATGGATTCCAGAGTCCTGGCATTTTGCCGGATATGGGAATTCATAACGTTGATGAGGTGCTCTGGCTCACCAGCCGCAGGCCGAAGGCCGGCATGGTCATTGGTAGCAGGATATTCAGTCACCGGCACACTACGTGCCAGGAAGACTTTGACGATGCTCTGATGATGCTGGATTTTGACGATAACCTGGTCGCTCAAGTCCAGGTGAGTCGTAACCATGTCTCTGGCTATCGCGGCGAGACGGTGATCTATGGAGAGAATGGAATGATCCAGATCGGCCGTTTTTGTCAGCAGCCTCACGAGGTGCTGATGGAAGTGTTCAGCTCTGCATCGTCTTCGCAATCGCCCGAGACCAAGACATTTATGACACGAAGATATGACCAGTCCTTGCCTGAGTTCATCGATCGCTTTGGTGATGCGTACAAGCAGGAGCTCAAGGTCTTTCTGGAGTGCTGCCGAGATGCCAGGGAGTTCCCGGTCACACATCGTGATGCTCTACGCGCCCAGGAGGTGGTCGCAGGGGCCATGGGGCGTATTATGACGAGCAAGGATATGGCTCCCATCGACTACCTTCACATTGGGTAGCAGGGCAGATGGCGTATGTATTGAAACGGTCTCCTTGACAGATGGCGAGTTGGAGTCCTACTGTGGTGGACGCTTTCCGAAAGCGCTTACGGAGAATGACCAACCTGCATCTCTGTCGCGAACATATACGCTCCGGAGGAACTACTTCTTCATGCCCATAGCGACCCTGTCTCCGAGTACCACCGACTCGCCACTCGACGCGAGCAAGTCTCCTGCTCGTTCCATGCATCTGTTGGGAGTAGTGTGCGGCATTGCAGCCGGTATCTGGCTGGGAGCATCGGAGGCTCCCACTAAGCTTGTGGATGTCGGTCTATCGCCGTTTGCTATCTCGCTCTGCATGGTGGCTGGTGTCTTCACAGCGCGGTGGAGCTTTCCCACTCTGCTTCGAGGGACGGGCTATGTCTATCACGACCTTCGGGCCAAGCCTCACCTGATTGTTTGGGCCATCCTTGCAGGCGCTCTGTGGGCAGTCGCAAACACCCTTACCGTATATGCCATACGCGACGTCGGGCTGACCATCGCCTTTCCGCTCTGGAATACGAACTGCTTGGTGGGCCTGTTATGGGGCAGGTTGCTCTTCCGTGAACTGCAGGGAGCCTCGCGCGCTAACATTGCAAAGGTCCTGCTCGGCACATGCGCCATCATCGTCTCGGCCATCATGTTGGGTTTCAGTGTTCTGAGCGGCACCGGTGGCCATGGTGCTCGCGTGATTCCAGGCTTGCTGGCCGCACTGGGCGCGAGTTTCATGTGGGGAACGATGTACGTGCCCTACCGCAAGGCATACCTGAGCGGAATGAATCCATTGTCCTTCGTCACCGCCTTCACCGTCGGAGAGCTGTGCACCATGTTTCTGCTTGCGACAACGCTGGGAGGTGGCTTCCATCATCTCGCCGCTGAGTTGCATTCGGCACGCCCGGTGATCTTCTGGCTCTTCCTCGGTGGATTCTGCTGGGTCATCGGCGATCTGTTCCAGCAGTATGCGACCAAGTACCTGGGCATCGGTCGCGGCATTCCGCTGTCAAACACAAATCAGCTTTGGGGGCTCGCCTGGGGCGCTCTGGTCTTTGGAGAACTTGCTCATGCCAACCTGCAGCACAAGCTGCTGGTGGTTGCGGGTTCGACCATCATGATTCTGGGAGCGCTGGCTATCAGTACCGCCGCGGCTTCCGCAGAGGAGATGGAGAGCACGGCACTTGCTCTGCGCCGCGAGACGGATAGATACGCCCTCAACTATGACGACACGCTCCTGGCCATGTCGGGTATTGAAGACGACCATCGCGCTGGCATGAAAAAGCAGTGGTGGGACTATCTGATTGTGGCGGGAGCCGTGGCGATCTTCGCCGTGCTGTTGCGTGGCACGCATATTCCCAGCCTGGAGATGAACTTCCATTGGATGTTTGCGCTGGCGGTATTGCTGGTGTTGTCTCTTGCCGCAGGTGCGGGAATGCTATGGCGAAAGACACGCTTCTACTGAGTCATAGGGATGACTGGCATCTCGACGGCCGTGCTCAGCGCTTACCGAGAGTCGATGCTCGAGCCAACAATTGCGGCTCTACCAGCCAGCTCTTGGGGGCGACATTTTTCTTGCCGCTGATCAGGGACAAAGCAAGTTCTGCGGCGTCCTCTCCCTGCTGTTGTGTTGATTGGTCGATGGAACTGAGTGGCACCTCCAGATACGATGACAGACGAAGGTTCCCGCAGCCGATGACCGCAATGTCCTGCGGAACCCTCAGACCATTTGCCAATAGATGCCGGATGGCGCCGACGGCCGTAAGGTCGTTGTAGCAGAAGACTGCATCAGGCCGCTTCTTCAGCTTTAGCAGATCGCCCATTGCGCGCGCTCCGATCTGGTCTCCAGCTTCTTCAAGTCTCGCATGCAGGATCACAAGCTCGGGCTGAAATGGAAGGCCGTGCTTATTCAGCGCCTTCTTGTATCCCTTCAGCCTGCCGACGGAGGTGCTGATGAGTTCACCACCAATGTGCGCAATGCGCCTCCGTCCCAGGCCTATCAGGTGTTCCGTGGCCATGAATCCTGCGGCGACATCGTCTGTGCCGACAAAGTGAGCTTTCAACTTCGGCAGCAGGCGGTCCACAAGTACATACGGCGTATTGGATGACAGCAGGGACTCAAAACCTTTGGCTGTGCTCTGGCAGGAAGCGATTAGGAGCGCGTCCACACCGCGAGCCAGCAGGTTCTCGATCTCTTGCCGTTCCAGTTCAGGCTCTTCTTCCGCAGACGCCAGAATCAGCTGATATGACCTCCTGCGTAGACCCGCGCCCAATCCCTTGGCAAACTCAGCAAAGAACGTATGCACCAGGTCCGGGACGATCAGACCCACCGTATAGCTCTTGCCGGACGCCAAGCCGCGAGCCAGCATATTCGGCCGGTAGTTCAGCTCTTTCATGCGCTGCAGAACCCGCGCGCGAGTCGCTTCTCCCACGTCGGCCTGGTTGCGTAGCACCCTGGAGACCGTGACAAATGAGATGCCGAGATCGTCGGCGATGTCCTTTAATCGAACTGCCAATCATTCACCTTGCTAATCGAAATCGACCATCACCCAAGATGGTCGATTATACGACCGCAGAAATCTCAGCGCCACGGTGCGGGATGGCGTGGAGGGAACATACCACCGTCCTGCACACCGCCTGTCATTAGGTCAATCATCGGAACGCAACGTTAGTCCAGCGGCTTATTGTTGCTATCGATTAACTTTGGAGCGTATGATTCGACTCCCTGCTGTCAGCGCTAACGGAGATCGCTGCAGTCGGCCCACGGCATCCCGTGCAGATAAGTCCAACTTTCGAGGTAGCTTCATGTTGAAGGCCATTTTGCGTGATGTACAGCTTTGGATCCCGGTTTGCGTGCTGGTTGCAGGCATCTTCTTGCTGATCGCGCTGCATTAGAGTCGGCAGGCCGCACGCGTGCATAGAGGATCGATGCACCGGTCTCCACCGAGTGCGGGGACTTCCTGGACGACATTCGCCCAATCTGGAATGGAGGAGTTCTATGCGGTTGATAAACAGAATCGCATGGGCATACCTGTTGGCCGGCGCCTTTGCAACGCCGGTTCTTTTGGCTCAGCATGACGATGAACCAACTACCCCTGCGAAGATCGACAGCGGTTCCGATCTGCTGAAGGTGATCGTCATCAGCCGTCACGGCATACGTGCTCCGCTGCAAACTCAGACAGAACTTGCGCAATACTCATCTGGCGTCTGGCCCGAATGGTCGGTGCCTCCGGGAGATCTGACAGTTCATGGCAGCCAGACAATGAAAGCTCTGGGCAGGTTCTACGCGGAATACTACGCACAAGACGGGCTATTCGCAGGCGCGGGCTGCACTCGGATCCATGATTCATTTGCATGGTCGGATGTGGACGAGCGCGACATCGCCACGGCCAGGAGCTTCTTTGACGGTCTGGCGCCGAACTGTAACATCGCAATTCACACAGTCCCCAAAGGAGAGGTCGATCCTTACCAGCATCCACTCAAGGCCCATCTCGGCCACCCGGATCGCGCGCTGGCTCTCGCCGCCGTGCAGGGGCGCATTGGTGGAGATGCAGCCTCCGTTCTTGAGGCCAACCTGCCGGCGTTTCGCGCCCTCGATCGCATTCTGGGCGGCTGCGTCACTGCACACTGCCCAGCAGGTAAGGGAACTCACGTACCCCTCTACTCCATGCCGGCGACCATCCAGATTGCAGATGATGATGATCACTTTATCGCTGAGTCAACTGGTCCACTAGGGCTTGCCTCTACCTTGACTGAGACTCTCCAACTCGAATACGCGGAGGGCAAGCCGATGAATCAGGTCGGGTTTGGGCGTATCTCTCGCGCGGATCTCACACAGATACTCTCGCTGCACTCTCTTTACTTCGATCTGGCGAATGAGACCCCATATATCGCGCAGGTGCAGGCATCGAACCTGATGAACTACCTCCGCGGTACTCTGGATCGAGCGACAGCTTCAGGCGGCCCATCGCCATCGTCGCCTCTCGCGTCCGGCTCTGATGCCGCGCGGTTTGTGTTCATCGCATCGCATGACACCAACATTGCAAGCATCGCGGGCTTTCTGCGGGCGGAATGGTATGTTCCAGGAGCTCAGAAGAACCCAACACTTCCAGGTGGGGCGCTCGTCTTCGAGCTTCGCAGGCGTCGAACGGACGGAAGCCTGTGGGTATGTACGAAGTACATCAGTGAGACCCTGGACCAGCTACGCGAAAACGCCACACTCAGCCCGCAAACACCCCCTGCCATCGTTCCGGTCTTCATCCCTGCATGCAGTATTGCCACGGCTGGTTATGACTGTCCGTGGCCAGCCTTCCGCGACGCTGTGAACGCGAATCAGTTGCCTGAATTCACGACACCTTAATGTTGGCTTAAGGTTCGCGACACCAACAGCTGAGATACTCGCCCGTCTGCGTATACAGACGGCAGGAATATTTCCTCGAGGCATAAAAACCTCTTGACAGTCTGATTCAGACTCGCATAGTGTTCTCGCCGCGTAAGCGCTTACGAAAACTTGGCTGCCAGCCTTTGTGAGGTCCATGTGAAATCGTTCCGTCTGTCTGTCCTTCTCCTTGTTGTAGCCTTCCTGGGAATCTGCCCGTCCATTGCTCTCGGCCAAGCCGGTAAAGGCACCATCACCGGCCTAGTGTTGGACGGCTCCGGAGCGGCTGTCCCTGGGGCGCAGATCAAACTGTCGCCCGCCGGCATCCTCGGCGCTTCCAACTCCGAGGGCAGTTACTCGCTCTACGATGTTCCGGCCGGCAAGTACAAGGTGACGGTGTCCTACATCGGCTTTGAGCCGCAGGACACAGATGCGGAGGTCGTCGCCGGACAGACACTCACGCTGAACCTCACTCTCAAGGTTGCCTCCAACAGCGAGCAGATTCTCGTCACCGCCGAGCGCCCCCATGGCGAGGCGATGGCCATCAACGAGACGCGCACTGCGGATAACATCCTGCAGGTGCTTCCCGCGGAGGTCGTCACCAGTCTTCCCAATGCCAATGTGGCCGACGCCATTGGCCGCCTGCCGTCGGTTGCGCTCTATCGCATCGAAGGCGAGGGCGTGTACATCCAGGTGCGCGGAACCGAGCCGCGCCTGACGAACGTCACTGTCGACAACATCACGCTCCCCGCTCCGGAACCTACGGTCCGCCAGGTGCGTCTGGACGTGATCCCCGCGGACATGGTGGAGGCGGTGGAGTTGAACAAGACTCTCTCCGCCAGCCAGGATGCCAACGGAATCGGCGGCAGCGTCAACCTGCGCACCAAGGAAGCAGGCGAACAGCCCACCATCAACTTGTATGGCAACGCTGGCTACACCCCTATCATGAACGGCCGCAACATGTTCAACTACGGCGGGACTATCGGCAAGCGTTTCGGCAAGACCAAGAAGTTTGGTCTGCTGGGCAGCGCCAGCCTCGACTTCAACGGGCGCGGCATCGACAACATCCAGCCGAAGATCGATCCTGAATCGACCTTCGCCCAGCCCTTCTAC
Source organism: Burkholderiales bacterium (assembly GCA_003136595.1). GTDB lineage: Bacteria > Pseudomonadota > Gammaproteobacteria > Burkholderiales > Burkholderiaceae_D > BOG-994. The sequence continues at coordinate 8,535 of PLEY01000187.1, read as the reverse complement.
GACAACAACACCATCCGCGAGTACCGCTACTACCGCACTCGTTATGGCTTCACCGGCAGCGCGGACTACCGCTTCAACGACGACAACAGCATCTACGCGCACGCCTTTTACTCCGATCTACAGGACTATGGCGACAAGTGGTACTACTCGCCGGTCTCCAAAGCGATCTCGGCAGCCGGTGTTCTACCTTCCACTGCGGCGGCCTCATCTGCTCCGAAGTTCTATACCTCGAACAAGCGTCCCAATGCGAACGTCGGTACGGTCATCCTGGGTGGGCGCAGCATTCACGCCACCTCGACCCTCACCTACCAGATCTCAGCATCGCGAGGCCTTGAACAGGACTCGGCCGGCAACCCCAAGGCCGACTTTGCCTGGGTGGGGCCCACGCAGTTCTGCAACTACGCGCCTGCCGGTGTGACCAACACCCCGCACTTCGGTAACTGCGACAACAGCAACACGTCCCCTCTGTTGAGCGCTGCCAACTGGCAGTTCTCCGACATCACGATCTCCACCGGCAAGAACACGCAGCTCAACCTGACCGCCCAGACCTCCTATGCCAAGACCTACTCGTCGCATGGGCACTTCGCAACCTTCGAGGCGGGCTTCAAGTTCACCAACTCCCACCAGACTCAGGACTCCACCGAGACGGTCTACGACAAGTTCACGAATGCCCCGTTGATGACGGCGCTGCTGGACACCTTCAATAACACGGACTATTACAGCGGCCAGTACTTCGGCGGCCAGTACGGTCAGGTGTCCAAGTTCCAGGCGGCGCAGGCCTATACGCTGGCCAACTTCGGCGGCAATGTGGACGGGCAGAAGACGGCAGCCGACATCTATCCCAATCTGTTTCACACCGTCGAGCAGATTACCGCCGGCTATGTGATGAACACGATTGACTTCGGAAGGCTGCACCTGCAGACGGGGCTGCGTCTCGAGAACACCAACATGATGACGTTCGGCTACAACCTGACGTTCTACGGAACCTATGTGCCTGCATCGCAAACCTACTCGGGCGGTAGCGCCAATGTGGCTTGCACAAACGACAAGGCGCCGGCACCACCCGCGGCTGGCAACTGCTATGTCTTCACCGGCGTGAACAACAATCCGAGCTACCTGGATATTCTGCCCAGCGCGCAGGCCCGTTTCGCACTCACACCGAACTCCTCTCTGCGCGCGGTCGTCGCCCGCGGTGTTGCGCGACCTGATCCCTACCAACTGGTTCCGTATGTCACGGCTGATGATACGGCCAGCCCTCCGACCGTGGCCATCGGCAATCCCAGCATCCGCCCGGAACATGCCATGAACTATGACCTGCTCTATGAGGACTACCTGCATCCGCTCGGCATGTTCCAGGCGGGGTTCTTCTTCAAGCAGTTGAACGCGCCGCAGGTGGAGACGATCCTGCCCAACACCGTCAACGTGAACCAGCTACCGGCCGGGTACTTCTCGCCGGCCACGCTGTCCACGCTGCAGAACTATCCGGGCTATACCATCACCCAGTACATCAACGGCCAGAACGCCTACCTGTATGGCTTTGAGACCAGCTTCCAGCAGCACTTCAGCTACCTGCCCGGAGTGCTCAAGGGCCTGGGTATTCAAGCCAACTACAGTTACCTCTTCTCTAGGGAGAAAGGCCTTCCTCTGCGCAACGACCACCCGAGCCTCATTGACCAGTCGCCGAACACGATGAAGATCACTCCCAGCTATGACACCAAGCGCCTGTCCGTGCGGGTGGGGCTGGCCTACGACGGACAGAGCCGCTTCAGCTATGGCTATGTCGATCCGTCCACGCTACCCACTCCAGCAGCCGGTACGGAGAGCACAGACCCCAACAACCTGGGACCCAATGGCCCCGACGGCGACGTCTACACCCTATCCCACTTCCAGTTGGACACTCAGTTGAGTTACCGCTTCTACAAAGGCTTCACTGCTGTAGCCTCCGGCCTCAACCTGACCAATGAAGTCTTCGGCTACTACACAGGCAGCACGAACTTTGTGAACCAGCGTGAGTTCTACCACCCGACCTACACCGGCGGCCTGAAGTACAACTGGGGCAAGTACTAGCCTCTACAGGCGGTCGCATGCTGTTGTGTCTTGGCACGCCAACCGTGTTTCACACGCGGTTGGCGTCTTAAGGCAGTCTTCATACAGGTATCGGACAATCCATGTAGCTGATTGAGGACACCGCTTTGAATCGCACAACACCCCCATCTCTCGCACTCCTGCTCTGCCTGTTTGTCTCGGTCGGAGTCTCCGCGCAAGTTTCCGACACCCAGGCAACTCCTTCCGCGAAGGGCGACAAGCTAGAGCTGGTCGTCGTCCTAAGCCGTCATGGCGTTCGCTCGCCAACCTGGACGCTGGACCGGCTGAATACTTACTCCGCGCTGCCCTGGCCGGCCTTTAGCGTCGATCCGGGAATTCTTACGCCGCGCGGCTACGAACTCCTCAAGCGCTTCGGTGCTTATGACCGCGCCGCGTACGCGAGCCAGGGACTTCTTACCGCTCAGGGCTGCGCAGATGTGGCAAGCACCTATATCTGGGCCGATACAGACCAGCGCACGCTGGCCAGCGGTCATGCACTGGCGGAGAGCCTTTACCCCAGTTGCGCTCTACAGGTGCACTCGCTGGCAGAGGGTGAAAATGATCCGATCTTTCACCCGGTCGTGGAAAACGTCGCACCCGCGGTTGCCGATGCTGCATACACAGAGCTGAGCAAACGCATCACGGATTTGCAGGCCGGCAGCACCAACGATCTCTTGGCGCAGATGCAGAGAATCCTCCTGGGCTGCCATCCGGATGCTGACTGCAAGCCGACCCATACTCCGGAGATGATGCTGGATGGAAAGACCGCGGCGGCCCGCGGCACCGGCGACAAGTTCGTCACACTGAAGGGGCCGATACCTACGGGCTCTAGCTTTGCCGAAGACCTCTTGCTTGAGTACGGCGATGGCATGCCGATGGCCTCCGTTGGCTGGGGAAATGTCGATGAGGCAGAGATCGGTCGGCTGCTCGCTCTGCACTCTGTCTACTTTAGTCTGATTCATCAGACGCCTGCTCTTGCCAAGGTCGAGGCCTCCTATATGTTGGAGTACATCACCAGCACGCTTGCCCAGGGAGTCACAGGCAAGCCTATGGATGCAGCCAAGGGTAAGCCGGGCGACAAGCTGGTTATCTTCGTCGGACACGATACCAACATTGCCGGAGTCGCATCGCTGCTTGGTCTGCACTGGCATCTGGACGGTCGCGATGACGATACCCCGCCCGGCACCGAGCTCTCCTTTGAACTCTGGCAAAGTCCCAACGGTGCCTACTCTGTTCGCACCAAGGTCGCGATGCAAACCCTCCATCAACTGCGTGAGCTTTCACCGCTTACGCCTGCCGATCCGCCTGCCACACAGACGGTGGCTCCTGCCGGATGCACGGTCAAGGACAGCAGTTGCGGCTGGACGGATTTTCTGAGCCTCTCCAAACAGGCGACCGGTGGAGATCCGGCGCACTAAACAGTGCGATCCACACCGGGGGAATTTGCGCACGCAAAACGCATGAGAGGAACATGAAAATGAAGCGAACAACAGCTGTGGTACTTAGCTTTGTGCTGGGATTGCTGGTCATTCCAGTCGGCGTTTTTCTGTACTTTGAGTTCGGTCATCCGCCGGTCGCCGTGGCTGATGTTCCATTCCCGTTCGAATCGAATGTTGTTAAGATCCCCTTGAGCGCCCGGATAGGCCGCGAGATGCCTGCCAAATCGCCTCTGGCCGTCAACGATGCCAATCTGATCGCCGGAGCGCAGGTCTACAGGGAGCAGTGCTCTTCATGCCATGGTCTCAAGGACAAGCCGTCGGCATTTGCAGCATATACATTCCCCAAGACTCCCCAGCTGTGGGCCAGGCACAAGAACAAGCCCGGCGTGGTTGGCGTCAGTGACGATCCGGTTGGCGAGACCTACTGGAAGGTCAAGAACGGGATCCGCCTAAGCGGAATGCCGTCCTACCAAACACTCTTGACCGACGAACAGATATGGCAGGTGTCAACGCTATTGAGTCAGGCCACATCGCCGTTGCCCGCTGCCGCGGTCGACTCGCTTACAGCACAAAAGCCGTAGCGGTTTACAGACAAAACAGCACTACGTGCAACTGAAATCAGGGCCGCACTGTTGTTCGTTAGGTTTGTTCCAGCTAGTTCTTGACAGCCCCATGTGTGGTCGATATAGTTCAATTCCGTAAGCGCTTACGCAAGCTTCGTGTTTTCTGCCTGTCACCTGGTCTTTCGGCCCTCTCCGGTGGAATGTATCAATCGTAAGCGGCAGGCATACGGGCCGCGTTCGTTGCCCAGGATGGTGCCTGGCCTTGTAACGGAAGGTTGGAGGAAGATGAACTTACTCGTTGGACCGAAGGTGTTTGAAGATCGCGCGGAGAGCTTTGGATTTGAGTACCTTTCGTTTGCAGTCCGCAAGCTGAAGCGCGGTCAGTCCTATAAGGCGACGCTGCACGGCACCGAGTTGGCCATCGTGATGCTGGGAGGCTATTGCTCAGTCAAGAGCAACGTCGGCGAATGGAGCCGCATAGGCGGCCGCACCACGGTCTTCGACGGCCTGCCATACACGTTATACCTCCCGCCAGATACCACTTTTACTGTCACGGCAGATACGGACTGCGATCTGGCCTTCTGCTACTGCCGCGCTGAGGAGATGCATCCGGCCCATCTCGTGACGCCGGATGAGGTAGGCATTGAGATTCGTGGCGGTGGCAACGCGACCCGGCAGATTAACAGCATGATCCCACCTGACTTTCCCGCTCACCGCCTCATCGTGGTAGAGGTCTACACGCCGCCGGGCAACTGGTCCAGCTTTCCGCCGCACAAGCATGACGTCCATAATCCGCCCGGAGAAGTGGACCTGGACGAGATCTATTACTACCGCATAGAGAAGCCTGAGGGATTTGCCGTGCAGAAGGTATATACCGCCGACCGCCGCATCGACGAGACCATCACGGTCCGCGACGGCGAACTGGTGCTTGTCCCGGAAGGCTATCACCCCGTCGTGGCCGCGCATGGCTACAACGTCTACTACCTGAATGCGCTGGCCGGTTCAGCACGCTCGCTGGCTGCATCCGACGATCCCGACTACGCGTGGGTTCGGCAGACATGGAAGGACAAAGACCCCCGCGTTCCGGTGGTGAAGAGGTGAGTGCTATGGACGTTGTTATCCTCGGCCGGGTCGGTTATGACCTTTACTCGGAAGAGCCGCATGTGCCGCTCCCGCAGGTGCGACGGTTCTCGCGCTACCTCGGCGGCTCCAGTGCCAATATGGCAGTCGGACTCTCACGCCTGGGCGCAAAGGTAGGTCTGATTAGTTGCCTCGGCAATGACAGTCTCAGTGAGTTTCTGGTGGACTTTCTGAAGAAGGAGAAGGTAGAGACCGCGCACATTCAGGTCGCTCCCGGATACCTGCCCTCTCTTTGCTTTACCGAGGTCTCTCCGCCGGACAGCTTTCCGCAGGTCTTCTATCGGCATGATGCTGTGGACACCATGCTGGACGCAAAGGAAGAGGATCTCGCCTTTGCCAGCTCGAGCAAAATGTTCATCACCAACGGCACCTCGCTGTGCGGCTCTCCATCGCGTGAGTCGGCCTATCGTGCGCTCGAGCGCGCCAAACAGGCCGGCTGCACAGTGGTGTTGGACATCGACTTTCGTTCCATGTCCTGGAGGAGTCCCGACGAGGCAGGTCTGGCTATTCGGCTTGCGCTGCCGTTCGTTGATGTGCTCATCGGCAACCAGTTGGAACTGAAGCTGGCCGCGGGCGTGGACGATCTGGACAGGGCTATTGAGAAGCTACGCCACGCACGCATACCCATGCTGGTCTCCAAGCTCGGAGAGTTAGGGACGCGTGTGCTCACTCCCCAGGAGATGGTGTATCTGCCGCCGTACAAGGTGGAGGTCGCCACCACCATTGGCGCTGGAGACGGCTTCGCGTCGGGCTTTCTCTTCGCGAAGCTCAAGGGGCTCTCACTCACCGACTGCCTCCACTACGGCAATGCCGCTGCGGCCATCGTCGTTAGCCGACTGAGCTGTTCGGAGGCCATGCCTGCACTCGCCGAGGTCGAAGCAATGATCCGCAATCAGAAAGATAGGAAAGAGAAGAGTGTTCCTGCATGAGTAGCTTCTCCAGTCGCGAGTTCTTTCCAGACGCGCTGCTGCGCGAGTTGATGGATACGCGCGTCTCAAATCCGGAGTTCGCCTGGAATGCTGCGCAGGTACGTGTACAGCGGAAGAGTTTAGCGATAGATGGCAAGTTGAACATCGTCGCAGCCGACCATCCAGCAAGAAACGTCACGAAGGTCGGTGAAGATCCATTGGCCATGGCAGACCGCCGCGAGTACCTCGCACGGATACTGCGGGTCCTTTCGAGCGATCGCGTCGACGGCGTGATGGCGACCATGGACATCCTCGAAGACCTGCTCGCCGTTGATGGACTCTTGCGCAAGGTGGGAGCGCAGACCTTCCTCGATAACCGCGTCCTTATCGCAAGCCTGAATCGCGGTGGCCTCGCCGGGAGCGCGTGGGAGCTCGACGATCCCATGACCGGTACCACGGCTGCCATTTCGAAAGACTGGCGTCTGGACGGTGTAAAGGTGCTCCTGCGCGTGGATGAAAGCGAGCCGGCGTCACTCAAGACCATGCTGGCCTGCGCTAAGGCGATCAACGAAAGCAATGCTTTGCATCTGCCGATGTTTCTGGAGCCTCTGCCCGTAAAACATACCGATAAGGGATGGACAGTGGTTAAGACCCCCGAGGCTCTGGCTCGACTGGCCGGTGTAGCGTCTGCGCTCGGCGACAGCAGCCGATATCTCTGGCTCAAGCTGCCGTACTGCGACGGCTTTGATACGGTGGCGCGCTCGACCACACTGCCGATCCTGCTGCTCGGTGGCGAATCCGCTGGAGACCCCTCCCCCTTCCTGCGGCAATTGGAATCGGCGATGGCCGCTGGAACCAATGTGCGCGGCGCGATGGTAGGAAGAAACGTGGTCTTTCCCGGCGACGACGATCCTTTGGCAATCGCAGACGCCGCTGGAGGAATCATCCACAGCTCATGGTCTGTGGCCCAGGCAATCGATTCGCTTCCTGCCACTCGCGGAAAGAATATGGACCGCCTTCGCATCTCCTCCGCAGGAGGTCCTGCATGAACACGCGACGACTCACCATGGCCCAGGCGCTGGTCGGCTATCTGAAGAATCAATATGTTGAGCGCGACGGCTCGCAGCACCTCTTTTTTGCCGGGATGCTCGGCATCTTCGGCCATGGCAACGTCGCGGGCATCGGCCAGGCCTTGCAGGAGAACCCGGACTTTCCCTACATCCCCATCCGCAATGAGCAATCTGGTGTACACCTCGCAACCGGATTCGCAAAGGCCAGCAATCGGCTCCGCGCAATGGCATGCACATCCTCCATCGGCCCCGGCGCAACGAACATGATCACCGGCGCCGCGCTCGCCACTATTAATAGGTTGCCGGTGCTGCTGCTGCCTGGCGACATCTTCGCCTCGCGCGAGGTGGCTCCGGTGCTGCAACAGTTGGAGTCCTTCGGCACACAGGACACCGGTGTGAACGATTGCTTCAAGCCGGTGAGCCGCTACTGGGACCGCATCTACCGCCCCGAGCAGCTCATCACGGCGCTGCCGGAGGCGATGCGCGTCCTCACCTCGCCCTCAGACTGCGGTGCAGTCACGTTGTCCCTGCCGCAGGATGTTCAGGCCGAGGCCTACGACTACCCGGAAGAGCTCTTCCAGAAGCGAGTCTGGCTCATTCGCCGGGGACAACCCGATCAGCTCTCACTGGAGCGTGCGACCGCGGCCATACGCAAGGCTCGCCGTCCTCTCATCATTGCAGGAGGCGGCGTGCTGATGAGTGAAGCCACGTCCGCACTGGCTGACTTCGCTGCGAAGACCGGTATTCCGGTCGGCGAAACGCAGGCCGGGAAGGGATCGCTGGCCTGGGATCATCCGCAGTCGATGGGCGCCATCGGCGCAACGGGCACGCTGGCCGCCAACCGCCTGGCACACTCCGCCGACCTCGTCATTGGAATCGGGACACGCTACTCGGACTTCACCTCTGCCTCGATGACAGCGTTTCAGAACCCGGAAGTGACGTTCGTCAACATCAACACCGCCGAGTTCGACGCGTATAAGGTGGGAGCAATTCCAGTCGTGGCGGATGCGCGCGTCGCGCTGGAGCAACTCAGTGCAGCGCTGCAGGACACAAAGGTCAGTGCCGAGTATGCATCCGAGATATCCGCGCTGAAATCACAGTGGGAGTCCGAAGTGGACCGGTTGCTCACGCTGGCCACCCCCGGACGTCCAGCGCAGAGCGCGGTCATCGGCGCGATATGGGATGCCTCCGGTCCTCGCGATGTCATTCTCTCTGCCGCTGGCAGCCATCCCGGCGACCTGCACAAGCTGTGGCGCACACGCACACCGAACGGCTACCACATGGAGTACGGCTACTCCTGCATGGGCTACGAGATTCCCGGCGGCCTGGG
>PLEY01000043.1 GCA_003136595.1 Burkholderiales bacterium | reverse complement strand
GGGTGTTACTACGCAGTTGACCCAAAGCCGAGACGGACGCACGTGATCGAATTCCGTACAGCGCAAGTGCTTTGCGGTTCTGGCACGATTTTGCGCATCGTTTGATGCGACAGTTTGTGGCTAGCCGAGGAGAACGCCTATGCGAACCACTGTGGCGTTGGACGACGATTTCGTCGCGAAAGCGCAGGAACTTACGGAGGCGACGGAAAAATCAACGCTCCTTCGGGAGGCACTTAGAGCGCTCATTCAAAGGGAAAGCGCTCGGCGCTTGGCGCTTCTCGGCGGCACAGAGCCCGGGTTGAAGTCGACCCCGCGTCGTCGCTCGGAGCCCAAGGGATTTTGGTCGATACCTCGGTATGGGTGGACCACTTGTGCCAGACCGATGCGCAGCTCGCTGGCCTGTTGAATGCTGGTGCCGTCCTGGGACACCCATTCGTCCTGGGCGAACTCGCCGTGGGAAACTTGAAGAACCGGAAATCTATCCTCGGCGCGACAGGTGAACTTCCACAGGTACCCGTCGCGCAGGATGAGGAGGTGTTTGGTTTCATCGAAACTCATCGTCTCCACGCGCGAGGTCTTGGATACACCGACGTACACCTTCTTGCTGCGGCTCGCTTGTATCCCTCCACGTCAATTGCGTAGTAACACCCTTTGTGGGAAATTTGCGCGCTGGTGATCCAAGACTCGCAGGAGGGGACCGGCAGGGGGTCTTGGGTCGACCTCGACTTTCTCGATGGGTTGTTCTTTGGCCATGCGGCTGGTGGCCGGGCGGCGCTCACGAGTTTGCTCGCGTGACGATCGCCTCCCGCATCCCGGTCGAGGGGGCCGAATTACGCTACAGTAATGCCCTGTGGAAGAGCCCTTGCGTCCACTGATTTCTCCGAGCGAAGCCCACTTTGAATCCCAGTGATACCCCCCGCATCAACGCCGATCCCGAGGAACTGAAGAAATTCAGCAACCTCGCCCACGTCTGGTGGGACCCAACCAGCAAGTTCCGTCCCCTTCACGAGATCAATCCGCTCAGGCTTGCCTGGATCGATGCGCGCGCCGGACTGTCCGGCAAGCGCGCCCTCGATGTTGGCTGCGGGGGCGGCATCCTCTCCGAGGCGATGGCCCGAGCGGGCGCCGATGTGACGGGGATCGATCTGTCTGACAAGGCATTGGCGGTCGCCGAACTGCATGGCATCGAGTCGGGGGTGCAGGTGCGCTACGAGAAGATCAGCGCCGAGGAGCTGGCCGCGCGCGAGGCGGGCACCTTCGATATCGTCACGTGCATGGAGTTGCTCGAGCACGTCCCCCATCCCGCGCAGACGGTCGAGGCGTGCGCGCGACTGGTCAAACCAGGTGGCCGGGTATTTTTCTCGACCATCAACCGCAATCCGAAAGCCTATCTGTTTGCCGTGGTCGGCGCCGAGTATGTACTCGGGCTGCTCCCCAAGGGTACTCACGACTACGCAAAGTTCATCACGCCTTCGGAGCTCGCGCGCTACAGTCGCATGGCGGGCTTGGCGCCGAGCGAGATGATCGGGCTGCACTACAATCCCCTCACCAAGAACTACTGGCTAGCACCCAATACCGACGTGAACTACATGCTCGCGACCGAGCGCGCTGCATGATGGAGCAGGCGAGTTTCGACGGGGTCAGAGCCGTACTCTTCGATCTCGATGGCACGCTTGCCGACACGGCTCCGGACCTCGCCCATGCCGCCAACACAATGCGCACGGTGCGCGGCCTTGACGCCCTGCCCTACGCGGCGCTGCGCCCGGTCGCCTCGCACGGCGCGCGCGGGCTTCTCGGAGTCGCCTTCGAAGTGGTTCCCGAGCAGCCGGACTACGCGGCGCTGCGCAGCGAGTTCCTGGACAACTATGCGAGGCGCCTGTGCGTCGACTCGGACCTGTTCGCCGGCGTCGCCGTGCTGCTCGACACCCTGACCGCGCGCCAGATCCCCTGGGGCATCGTCACCAACAAGGCCGCACGCTTCACCACCCCCCTGGTCGCGGCGCTGGCTCTCGTGCCGGCTGCGCTCACGGTCGTGTCCGGCGACACGACACCATTCTCGAAGCCGCATCCAGCGCCCCTGCTGCATGCCGCGGCTGCACTGTCGGTTGCACCCGAGAGCTGTCTGTATGTCGGCGATGATCGACGCGATATCGAGGCCGGCAAAGCCGCGGGCATGCACACCGTGGCGGCGGCCTATGGCTACTGCGGCGACAGCGACCCGAGCACCTGGGGCGCCGATGCCCTGATCCACACCCCGCTTGAGCTTCTGAGCCTCATCGCGCTGGCCTGATCCAAGGCAGGCGCTGTGCCTGGATCACCGGCCGCCCCTATAATGCGGTGTCGATCTCGGGAGAGTGCATGCTAAGAAGAGCTTGGATCCGCAACAGTTTGATCGGGCTCGTCGGGTTTCTCGTCCTGTTCGGCGCACTCGGCTACTGGGTTGCGCCAGGCCTCATCCAGCGTGCTGCACAGGAAAAGCTGAGCACGCTTCTGGGTCGCGCCACCACCATCGGAGCGGTCTCGGTCCGCCCCTTTAGCCTCGCAGTCAAGATCGCTGATTTTCGGATCGCCAAGGCGAGCGGCGCTGGCGCACTGCTCGAGATCGCCGAGATCGACGCCGGACTGTCGCTTGCGACCCTGTACCGCTTTGCACCCGTCATCAACCGGCTGCATGTGACGGCCCCGCACATCGCCATCGAGCGTCTTGGCCCGCAGCGCTTCGATTTCTCGGACATCCTCGATCGGCTCGCCGCGTCCGCGACCAAGGCCGACGCCCCCCCGAAAAGCGAAGCCAAGGCCGCATTCTCGATCAACAACATCGAGATCTCCGACGGGCTCGTCACGTTCGATGACGACGTCACGCATTCGCGCCACAGGCTTGACGGCATCACGCTGAACCTGCCGTTCATATCGACCATACGCCATGATGTCGAGCTCTACGTCGAACCGGCCTTTTCGGCCAAGCTCGACGGCAGCCCGCTGGCCTTAAAGGGCAAGAGCCGTCCCTTCGAGGAATCCCTCGAAACAGCACTGAACCTGCAGGTCGAGGCGCTCGATCTGCCCAACTATGTCAGTTTCGCCCCGCTCACGCTGCGTCCCAAGCTGGCCAGTGGGCTTCTCAGCACGAACCTGCAGATCGCCTTTCGGCGCGACCCCAACGGTAGTCCCCACATCGTCCTGTCGGGCCAGGCCACGCTTGACAAGCTGCGGGTGCTCAAGCCCGACGAGGTTGAGGCGCTCAGCGCGAAGCGCATTGCGCTCGATCTGAAGAGCCTGGATCTGCTGGCCGCAGCCGTCGAGGTGAACTCGCTTGAGATCGAGGCGCCGACCGTGAGCGCAAGCCGCGCCGCCGATGGCCGCATCGATCTCGTCGATGTCTTGAGCGGGCCGGACGCCACGTCCGCCGCGCCTGCGCGTGCTGCCACGCAGGCGGCTCCGAGTGGTGCGCCGAGTGGCGGCCCGGCCACCGCACCTCCCCCCGCCGCCCCGCGCCTGTGGCTTGGACTCTTGAAGTTGACCGACGGCACCCTGCACTTCCAGGACCACAGTACCGCCAAGCCGGTGGCGCTCGATCTGACCGACATCCATGCCCAGGTAAACGATCTGTCGAATGAGCCTGGCAAGCTCACCCACTTCGCGCTGGGTCTCAGTACCGCACCGAATCAGACCCTCGGGTTTGATGGCCAGAGCACGTTGAACGACAAGAAGCTTTCCGGGCATTTCGTGGTGAGCGATGTGCACCTCGTGGGCCTCGCGCCCTTCGCGGCCGGGGTCCTTGCCGCACGGATCGAGGATGGCGCGCTCGAGGGAGCGGGCGACATCGATCTGGACTGGACCACCGCAGAGCCGCAGGTGAAAATCGGCAAGCTCGCCCTGGCCCTGAATCATCTGCGTGTGGCCCGCACCGGGGAGCGTGTGCCGGTGCTTGCAGCCGATCGGATCGCGCTCGAAAATGGGAGCGTCGATCTGACCGGGCGCAGCGTCCAGATCGGCCGAGTTGCCCTCACGGGTGTGAAGGCGAACGTGAGCCGCGACGCCCAGGGTGTGCTGAACCTCACCACCCTTGCGGGGGGTGCTAAGCAGACGCCCGCGCCCAGCGCGCACGCCGGCGCGCATGCGCCGGAGCCTCCCGGCTTCCAGGTGGCACTCGCCCAGCTCGACGTCGAGTCGAGCGAGCTCGGCCTCGCCGATGCGAGCGTCACTCCCGCGCTCGACCTTCATCTTGAGAAGATCAGCCTGACCGCCCGCGAGCTCAAGCTCGCACCGGGTGCGAAGATCCCGTTCCAGTTTGCCGCCGAGGCCAACCACAAGGGTCACCTTGAGATCAAGGGCGAGGTCACTGCAAGTCCGCTTGCGGTTACGGCCGACATCTCCAGCCGCGCCGTGCCCCTCGCACCCCTGCAGGGCTACCTTGGCAACCGGCTGAACGTCGCGATCTCGCAAGCCGACCTGTCGGTGCGGGGTGCGTTGAAGTTGGTCATGGCACCGGCGCCCGATGTGCGCTTTAACGGCACGGTGGAACTGAGCGACTTTTCGTCGCTCGACAAGGTCACGGGGGCCGAATTCCTGCGCTGGAAATCACTCCGGGTTCCGAACATCGACGCCCACCTGCCCGGCGGCGCCCTGCCCGTCTCGGTCCAGCTCGGGGATATCGTCCTGTCGCAGTTCTACTCGCGCCTTATCGTCTATCCCGACGGTCGCTTGAACGTGCAGGACATCGTCGCGCAACCCGGCCGCACCGCCCCCCAGTCGATCACGAGCGCGAACTCGGAACCGCAGGCCGAACCGGGGCCCGCAGCCGGGGACATACAGGGCGCCCCGCCCGCGCCCGGCTCGGCCACCGCTGCCCCAGGCCAGGCGCCAATCATCAGGCTCAAATCGGTCAAGCTCGATGCCGGGGAGATCAACTTCACGGACAATTTTGTGAGGCCCAACTACACGACCAACATCACGGGCCTCAGCGGCGCGGTGTCGGCGGTGGCCTCAGACAATCCCCGACCTGCCGATGTCAGCCTGAAGGGCTCGCTGGAGGGCAATGGTGACCTGAGCGTGACCGGCACCATCAATCCGCTTGCCAAACCGCTGTTTCTAGACCTCGTTGCAGCCGCCACCAGCATCGAACTGACGCGCCTGACGCCTTACGCCGCAAAATATGCCGGCTACAACATCGAGAAGGGCAAGCTGTCGATGAAGGTCAAGTACCACATCGAAAACAACCAGCTCGAGGCCCAGAACAACCTGTTCCTCGATCAGCTCACGTTCGGTGAGCGTGTCGAGAGCCCGACGGCCACCAAACTGCCGGTGCTGCTGGCAATCAGCCTCTTGAAGGACACGCACGGGCAGATCAATATCAACCTGCCGGTGTCAGGTTCGCTGTCGGATCCGCAATTTAGCATCGGCGGCGTCATCGTCAGGGTGATCGTGAACCTGCTGGAGAAGGCGCTCCTGTCCCCCTTCCAGCTCCTCGCCTCCGTGGGCGGCGGTGACAGCGCTGAACTCGGCTACGTGGAATTCGCCCCCGGCGGGGCTGAACTGACCCCAGCGGCGAAGGCCAAGCTCGCCAAGCTCGTCGGATTGCTCGCCGAGCGACCGGCGCTAAGCCTCGAGATCACCGGGCGCGCGGACAGCGCCACGGACACCGGGGCCGCACGCGACGCGAGGCTGGCTGCCAAGGTACGCGGTCTGAAGTATCGCGAGCTGCTCGGAACGGGCCAGACGGTCGCCTTCGAGGACGTCAGCGTGTCGGCGGCCGAGTACCCGAAGTACCTGGAGCTGGTCTACAAGGAAGCGGAGTTCGAGAAACCACGCAATGTCGTGGGCCTCGCCAAGAGTCTGTCTGTGCCTGAGATGGAACAGCTCCTGCGTGCCAACATGCCCGTCAACGATGACGACCTGCTCGCGCTGGCCGACCGCCGCGCGCTCGCGGTACGCGATGCGCTCGCCCAATCCGGCAAGATCGAGCCGGCGCGGGTTTTCATGGTGGCACCCCGACTCATGAGCGCCGCGCCCGAGGACAAGGGGAGCCCCAATCGTGTCGACTTCGCCTTGCACTGAGCCTGCGGGCGCACCCTGCAGGCCGCCCGCCCGGGGTGCGCCCCTGCCGGGGTGTCGGCGGCGGAGCGGCTCGTGAGTCCGATGGCCGAGCAGTGGGAGATCGTAGGCCTCACTCTCGAGATCGCCCTGGGTGCGATCCTGTTGTGCCTGCCCGGGGCGATCGCGCTCGCCTGGTTGCTGGTGCGCACCCGCTTTCCCGGCAAGTTCATGATCGATGCCCTGGTCCACGCACCCCTCGTCCTACCGCCAGTCGCGGTGGGCTATCTCCTCCTGCTGCTCTTTGGCACGCGCGCTCCGCTCGGACACTGGCTGCTCGAGACGTTTGGCATCCGGCTCGTCTTCACCACCAAGGGAGCCGTTCTCGCCGAGGCCGTGATGTCGTTTCCCCTCGTGGTGCGGGGCGTGCGCCTGTCCCTCGATGCGCTCGACCCGGGCCTCGAACTCGCCGGACGCACGCTTGGTGCGTCGCGCTGGAATGTCTTCTGGACGATCACGCTGCCCCTGATACTGCCCGGCATCCTGTCGGGTTCGATCGTCGGATTTGCACGGGCCCTGGGCGAATTCGGCGCGACCATCACGTTCGCCTCGAACATCGAAGGTGAGACCCGCACCCTGCCGCTTGCGCTCTACACGGCGACCCAGAGCGCCCAGGGTGATGACCTGGCGCTGCGCCTTGTGACCCTCTCGATGCTGCTCGCACTGGCCGCCCTCGCGCTGTCGGGCTGGCTCGAGAGGCGCCTGCGGGTGCTCCTTGGCCAGGCGCTCCATCCATGAGCGGCGCGCTTTCTGTAGATCTCGGTGCGCGCCTTGGCGGGTTCAGTCTGGACGTCCAGTTCAGCGTACCCGCGCGCGGGGTGACTGCCCTGTTCGGCGCGAGCGGCGCGGGCAAGACCAGTGTCGTCAATGCTCTGGCAGGCATCCTGCGTCCCACGCGCGGCCAGATCCGGATGGGCGACACGACCTGGTTCGATGGTGCGCGCGGCATTGATCTGCCGATCTCCGAGCGCGCCGTAGGCTATGTATTTCAGGACGCGCGGCTCTTCCCGCATCTCTCTGTGGCGGCCAACCTGAACTACGGTCTGGTGCGGGCGCGAAGGCGCGGTCGGGTGGGACGGATCGCCTTTGACGGCGTGGTCGAACTGCTCGGCCTGGCCGGGCTCCTCGGGCGCAAACCCCATGGGCTGTCAGGCGGGGAACGGCAGCGGGTTGCGCTCGGACGTGCCCTCCTGTGTCAGCCCGAACTGCTGCTCATGGACGAGCCCCTTGCTGGACTCGACGCGCCGCGCAAGGCCGAGGTGCTTCCCTACATCGAACGACTGCGTGACGATTTTGGCCTGCCCATCCTCTACGTGAGCCATTCGGTTGAGGAGATCACGCGCCTTGCCAGTCACGTCGTGCTCCTGGCGCAGGGTCGGTGCGTGGCGAGCGGCAGCCTGTTGTCGATCATGGCCGATCCGCACTACGCGCCCCTCATCGGCCGCTATGAGGCGGGCAGCGTGCTCGAGTGCACGGTTGCCGGGCATGACGCCGCGTTTGAACTGACGACGCTCGCCTTCGCCGACGGGACGCTGATTGTGCCCCACGTGGATCTGGCACCCGGCGCGCCGGTCCGCGTGCGGCTGCGCGCGCGCGAGGTGGCGCTCGCCCTCGCGCCCACCGATGGGCTTAGCATCTCCAACCAGCTGCCTGGGCGGGTGAGCGCCGTGATCGAGCGGCAGGGGCCGTACAGCGAGGTCGTGGTGGACCTGGGTACGACGCTGATCCGGGCCCTCGTCACGCGTCACTCGTGCCAGCGTCTGGGCCTCGGCCAGGGCACTCCGGTATGGGCACTGATCAAGAGCGTGGCTCTGGATCGGCGCAGTGTCGCCGCATGAAAAGCCATGGCCCCGATCGCGCGGACAAGTCCGAGAGCGCGCAGCCGCTGGTCCTGCCGCTGGTTCTCCAGACCGAACTCATGCTGATGCCCCCCGACACGATCGTCGAGCGCCATCCGGGGGTCCTTGTCATCCGCAGTCCACGCAATCCCCACTACTGGTGGGGCAATTGCCTGTACTTCGATGCCCCGCCCGGACCAGGCGACTACGTGCGCTGGGAGGAGGCGTTCGCACGGCACATCCGCCTCGCTCAGCCCGCATCCCGCCACGCCACCTTCTCCTGGAGCGGATCGGACATGGGCGAGACCGCGCCATTCGTGGCACAGGGCTACCGCACCCTGGCCTCGATCGCCCTGTCCAGCACACGTGTCGCATCCTATCGCTTCCTGACTTCAGAGGCCGAGGTCCGTACGCTTTCGGGCAGTGACTGGGACGACCTGCTCGAACTGATGGTGGCCGAACGCGATCCGCAGCATCCGCGCGAGGCCTACGCAGGTTATGCCCGCCAGCGCATCGATGAATGGCGCAGGCGCGCTCAAGCAGGGCTCGGCGCCTCCTTCGGC
The DNA here is from genome assembly GCA_003136595.1 of Burkholderiales bacterium. Taxonomy (GTDB): domain Bacteria; phylum Pseudomonadota; class Gammaproteobacteria; order Burkholderiales; family Burkholderiaceae_D; genus BOG-994. The sequence continues at coordinate 1,970 of PLEY01000043.1, read as the reverse complement.
GCGTACGTGGACGGTGCGCTCGTCAGTACGCTCGGCCTGTTCGTCGAGCCCCCGGCCCCTACGGGAAGGATGCGCCTTGCGCGTTTCCAGGAAGTCCTGACCGCAGCGCCGCAGCGCCGGCGGGGACTGGCCGGCACCTTGCTCGCCCGGGCATGCGCGCTGCTCGCGGAGCGCCATGGACCGCTGCAGTTCGTCATCGTGGCCGATGCGAACGATACCGCCCAGCGCCTCTACCGCGCGCTGGGTTTCGCCCTCGTCGAGCATCACCACGGACTGGAAAAAGGTGGTTATTGAAGGGGCGCGCGTGGGACACAGGCGGGTGATCGGGCTCGCTGTCCCGATCATCCTCGCCAACCTCACCCAGCCCATCGTCTCTGCGGTCGACACCGGGGTCGCGGGCCACCTCGCCGACCCGTCCTATCTGGGCGGCGTGGCCCTCGGCGGCCTGCTGTTCAATTTCCTGTTCTGGGGCTTCGGCTTCCTGCGCATGGGGACGACCGGGCTCATCGCCCAGGCCCATGGTGCAGGCGAAGCAGAGGGCCTGCGCAGCACCCTGTTGCGCGCGCTGTCTGTGGCCGGGGTGATCGGCACAGCGGTGCTGCTCCTGCAAGAACCCCTGATCGAGGGGGCCCTCGCGCTCCTCGGAGGCAGCCCCGCGGTGCGCTCGAACGCCAGTGTGTACTGTCACGCCCGCATCTGGTCGGCGCCGCTGGCTCTTGCGAATTATGTGGTGCTCGGCTATCTCCTCGGCCTGCAAAGGGTGCGGCTCGGGCTGCTCCTCCAGGTGGTCATCAATCTGGTGAACATCGTCGCCGTGTTCGTGCTGGTGTTCGCAGCGCATGCCGGGCTTGGCGGGATCGGCTGGGCGGCCGCGCTCGCCGATGGCTTCGGATTCATGTTGGGCATGGTCATTGTCGCGCGCCTGTGGCCGCGGGGACTGGCGCGTCCGGAACTCGCAGTGCTCTTCGAGGCCCGGGCGCTCCGGAAGCTGCTCTTCATCAACCTGAATCTTTTCCTGCGCACCATCTGCCTGCTCGGCACGTTCGCCTGGTTTGCGCACGAAGGCGCGCGCCAGGGCGACGTGATCCTTGCCGGCAACGCGATCCTGTTGAATTTTCAGACCTTCATGGCGTATGCGCTCGATGGCTTTGCCAACGCGACCGAGGCACTGGTCGGTGCGGCGATCGGCGCGGGCGACCGGCGCGGGCTGCGTGCGGCCATACGCGTCTCGACGCTGTGGGCCGGGGTGACCGCAGCCGCCTTTGTCCTGTTTTACGTGTGTGCGGGCAGCGGCCTGATCGACCTGCTGACGAGCCTGCCCGCCGTAGCCGCAGCCGCGCAGCGCTATCTGCCGTGGGCCGCCGTGTCGCCGCTCATCTGCGTGTGGGGGTTTCAGTTCGACGGCGTCTTCATCGGCGCCACGCGCACGCGCGAGCTGATGCTGGCGATGTTTTTTTCCTGCACCCTGTTCGGTGCGAGCGCGGCAGTACTCGAGCCGCGCTTTGGCAACGATGGCCTGTGGTGCGCCCTCTTGGTTTTCATGGCGGCACGCGGCCTGTCGCTGGCCGCGCTTCTGCCCCGGCTCGTGGCTGCGTCCGGGCATCCGGGTGTTCCTTCACCCTCCTGATGCCGCCCGCCCAAGAAAACGGGGGCCGAAGCCCCCGTCCTGCTTTCTTCTGTTGCCAGGCTCCAGCAGCCCCGTAGTCCGGTTATTAGGCGGCTACAGCAAATTGCTCATCGTTGGCATTTGCTTGATTTGCGCGGATTACGTCCGTCGCCTCTCGGGTTGCCTGCGCGCCATCGATCACGCCGTCGAAACCAGGTCATCCCCCCTGATATGGAGATGGGCGGAATCGAACCGCCGTCCGACATGCTTCCGGTTTGCCGGAATTACAACCATGGCACAAGTTTACTCCGGTTGGGGGCAGCCTTCCACGCCTGTGCGGCTTTTTGACATCCTCCCCATGTCT
>PLEY01000157.1 GCA_003136595.1 Burkholderiales bacterium | reverse complement strand
ATAATGTTCGCATGGCCCCACCTCGTAGGATAAACGGGGAAGTCGTGCAGATAATTCTGCGCCATTCTTGCCCGAGAGTGCCATTCGGTTAGGACGGGGGGCTCGTTTCTTGAACCATTTTTGACGCCGAACTTCCCACCTGCTCGGGAGCATTTGAGTACCCGTCCCAGGCGCCGGGCGTGGACGCCCGAGTTTGAGAACCTGATGAGGTACTTACGCTTTTCGCCGGTCCTTCGCGCAGCGGTCCTAATCGTTCGAGGTGTCGACGTGTGGAACCAGCCATCCTCCCGGAAGTAGCACGTCAGTAGCACCAACGAAAACGGGTCAGCCGCTTTCGCAGCTAACCCGTTGTTTTATATGGCGCGCCCGGCAGGATTCGAACCCACGACCCCTTGGTTCGTAGCCAAGTACTCTATCCAACTGAGCTACGGGCGCATGCTTGCATTTTATCACAGCTACCTGAACTCTTTCCAGGCCGGACAAAGCGCCGATGGTAGTCTTGCGACTTGCAGACTGGGGCGGTCCCGTGCCCGTCTGCCAAAAAGGCGAATGTCTACGAGGTCGGCTCGATCGGCGGCCGGTCAGGAGTGATTCTCAATGCGGCCCCAGGGTTAGGGATGGAGAGAACGGTGCAGGCTGAAATTCGCAGAATGGATCCGGCCGCAGAATTCGCCACTGACGAGCGCTGCTTCATCGTCGAACTGTCGAACATTCCCTCGGACCCGGAGGTCTCCATCGCGCGGGCAAGGGTGGCTGCGGACGTGACGACCGAGTGGCACGCGCTTACGGATATCACGGAACGCTACGTCATTCTCGAAGGCCTTGGCCTTGTTGAGATCGGCGCGCTTGCCGCGACCGAGGTCGGACCTGGTGACGTCGTGCTTATCCCGCCCGGATGCCGTCAGCGCATCACCAATGTGGGTCATTCTGACCTGATTTTTCTCGCGATCTGCTCGCCGCGGTTTCGCCAGTCCGCGTATCGCCGCCTCGAGGAGTGAACACGCCTCGGGCTCGACCGGGCGTCTAGACGCCCGGCTCATTAGCGACCGGGCCCGCATCCACCAGGCTCCGGCTCGACGATGCGGCGGCATTTCCCTTCACATTTAATTGCCAGAAGCGCCCCGACTTTCAATAGAATACCGGCACGAAACCAGGAGAGGTCTGTCATGCCAAAGTTCCAAATCGCGTCCGTGCTCGCCGCACTGTGCCTTGCGGCCGGCTGTGCCGCGCCGGTGGGTGCCCCAAGCACCATGGCGCCAGCGCCGGCCGTTCCCGTCGATGTCGGGCCTGCGGCACCGACCGCGGTCCTGAGCACGAGCTATACGCTTGATGGCCGTATCCTCCCGGTAGTCCGGGGCACCGATCTCGTCGAGACGCGGGCCGACATGCGTCGCACCGATTCCGCGGTGACCTTCGACAACTGGCTGTTGCGCCAAGTCGCCGGAGACGGTCGCTCAAGCGACATCGTGAGGCTCGATAGTCACCTCCTGTGGACGCTATATCATGCCAAGAAAACCTACAAGGAATGCCCGCTGACCGGTTGCATCCAGCCCGCCCGCGCGACCGACGACAAGCCTCAGAAGAAGGAGCCAGCCAAGGAGGACACTGCGCAGCCAAGCTGCCCCTTGTCGGTGCGCCGCAACGATCTGAAGGTCACGGGAACGGGTGAGCATCGTCAGATCAATGGCTGGGACACCCAGCATTATCAGATGAACTGGATCGTCGAGCTCGAGGACCCCCAGAAGCGCCGTACCGCCAACACCGTGGTCCTGGATCTGTGGACCACTCCCGAGACGGGTTCGATCCAGGACGTCGAGCGCATGAATGAGGTCTTCACGCGGCGCTGGCTGACCGAGCTCAATGCCACCGAACACCCGATGAATCGCTATCTCCCCAGGAACGTGCTCGGGGCGCTCGAGCCGCTGGTCCGCAATTCCTTGGGCAAGTCAGGTGGCAACACATCGATCCTCGGCCGGTGGGGCAACGAGTTCAAGAAGATCCAGGGCTATCCCATACTGACCACGGTGACGTGGAATGTCGAGGGCAATGCCTGCTCGGACAGTTCGCAAAGTCCGGCCGATTCCGCCGTGGCCACCCCGCCCACGAGCGTCAGCGGCCTGGTGGGCAACCTGCTGGGAAATGCGGCCCAGGACAAGGCAAAGGACATGGCCTCGACCGGCGCGCTGCTAACCTACAGCTCTGAGGTCAAGACAATGGAGGTCAAGCCCGTCAGCGACAGTTCCTTCGTGCCGCCGTCAACTTACCAGAAAACACAATAAGTGCGCCCACCGGTAGCGATCCAGCAGAGCCGCGCCGAGACGTTGTACCGGCGGCCGGAGCGAGTCGCAGAGGGGATCGCCCGCCGGAGGTGGAGGTGTAGTATGCGTCTGGCGCCCCACCCTTGGCCGTGACCGACGGGGCGCAGCGCGGCGGATCGGCCGCTGCGAGCCGCGCCAACTGCAGGTCCTGTCAGAGACCGGGGAGTAGTCATGAAGCGCAGCAGTTCCACTTTCGCAGGGTTTCTCATCGCGCTGCTCGTCGCCGCCCTGGTGGGTGTCCTTCCGGCCGGGGCCACACCGCCCCCCGCCGCGCCCGTTGATGGCCCGGCAACCAGTACTGGCAAGAGTGCCTATGCGCCGGGGACATGCTTTGCGGGCTCAGAAGGCCCTGGTTCGACGCAGGGCGCAACACCGATTCCGGACCTGACACGGCCCTGGCCGCCTGCACCCTGCACGCCGCCGCTCGCGTGCTCGACGCCCCTGACCGGCAGCCATCATACCTATAACGTCGGTCCGGACCAGGCCTATCCCGACCTGACGGGAGTCCCCTGGCTCTCTCTCGGTGCGGGGGATGTGGTCAACATCTTCTACCGGCCGCAGCCCTATGCCACCAAGGTCGGACTCAGGGCCCAGGGTACGGCCACCAAGCCCGTCATCATCAACGGTGTCACTGACGCGAACTGCAATCGCCCAATTGTCACCGGGGTGAATGCGGTGACGGCAACGGACGCAGCCTCCAAAGGATTTTTTACCGGACCGGGCGGCTCGATCATCGAAGGCTTCGGGGTCTTCATCGTATTCAAGCTGCCCTCTGATCCGTACGGCTACAAGGCCACGTTCCTCGCCATTCAGAACCTGCAGATTGAGGGCGGCACTGCCAGCAGCACCTATACGGCCGCATCCGGACAGTCGCACAATTTCTATCGATCCGCTTCGGGGATCTACGTCGTCGCGGCGTCAAACCTGACCATCCAGAACTGCGAGATCAAAGGCAACGGTGAGGGCGTATTCGTCAATACCAAGAACGGCACCTTCCACGAAGCGAGCTATTACATCACGCTACGCGGCAACTCGATCCATGACAATGGCGTCGTGGGTAGCTGGCTCGAACACAATGTCTACGTGCAGGCCGTGCGTGCGCTCTACGAAGGCAACTACATCGGGCAGCTGATCCCTGGTGCCTGGGGTGGTTCATTGAAGGACCGTAGCAGCGGCGCGGTGATCCGCTACAACTACATCCTGGCCGCCGCCCGGGCGATCGACCTGGTTGATTCCGAGGGGGGCAGCGAAACGGTGCAGGCTGATCCGCTCTACAACTATGCCTGGGTCTATGGCAATCTGATCGTCAACGGGCCGCGCGGCTCGGGCGATCTCATCCATTGGGGCGGGGACAGCACGCTCTATCAGAACTACCACCAAGGCCCGCTGGCCTTCTACTTCAATACGATCGTCAACTCCGTCGAGACTGCGGTGTTCGATATGGCCACCTCGCAAGGCATGGTCGATGCGCACTCGAACATCATCACGGGCAAGACTGCGCTCAGCCTTTGCACCAACTCCAATGCCGACGGCAACCAGGTGGGACAGCTGGCACTGCGCGACGCGAACTGGATCCAAAGCGGCTACAAAGTCGGGGCGTGTACCCTCAGTTCGCAGGGAACGCTCCTGTCGGGCTCGCCCCTGCTGACTGCCGACTACGGCCTGCCTCCGGGCTCGCGCGCCATCGGAGCGGGGGTGCCCTATCCCAGCGCGCCGCCCCCGGCGCCCGCGTCACTCGAGGCCCTGCTGCCAACCTTTTCGCCCGCGACCGCGGTCAATGGACATCCGACCTATGTACCGCGCGCGACCCTGTCGGATCTGGGCGCCTTTGCCGCGCGCTAGGGCCTGCCCTCGCAAGGCACGGGGTACCTCATCTGAAGGGTCGCCGCTCGGACGGGTCTGAGATTGACGGTTCCCCATCAGGCGTTAGCCGGCGGGCCGCGATCGCTGGAGGGCGCCGGTTCCGAGCCTGCTGGACAAAATGAGCCACGAAGCTCGCCGCCATTCTCGTCCCCACAGCCAGCACCCTGTTAGCGGCCCATGCCTCGTGGCCCGCGGACTTTGACGCCGGATCGTACTCCGGGGCGTTGCCCGGAGGGCCTCATCTCGCGTCCCTCGAGTTCAGGAGCGTGAGCGCCACGGCCACCAGCGCGATCCTTACCATCTCGGGCAAGGTGAACTTTGACCCTTGCGTGGGTGTTCACAAGCTCTCGGGTACCATGAAAGTGGGACAACATGTCCTTCACGAAGATTCGGCAAGTCCAATGCCGGGCTGCTCCGCAACGCGGAGACTAAAACCCCAGGGCACGAAGCTCGTTGGCAGTTTTGGCGGTGGCGTGGTCGAAATTAGCCGCTAGACCGAGCGGCCCCGGGTGCCTCGCGGATGTCCCGTAAAACCGCCAAGGGAACCCCATGCGTTGCACTCAACGCTCGCCAATCTTGGGCCCGTAGATCAGGGGAACTCGCCTGAGTCAGAAATTGCGCTGCCGATGGAGGTCACGCTCATCAGCTCACATCATGCGCCCGCGCCCCGCGCCCGCACCGTGCACCCACTTCAGGCGTGGGCATCGATGCCCACGCCCCAAGCGCCCTGAGGGGCTAAGTACTAACGCGCATCTGAGCGCGATTCACCCATTCACGGCCTTCCTCAATCGCGGCCTGCTCGGCCTCTGAGCGCGTGAGGTAGGTTCCATCGGTATGGGTCTCACCGAGGAAATCGGTGGAACTCGTGAAGTTGTCGTCGTATTGCGCGATTCGGAATACACCTGTCCACATGCTTCCCTGCTGGACAGCTTCCGCAGATACGACGAACGAGCCAAAAGTAGCATCTTTCATGCGTCTGCCCTCCAGAGCGAGTCAGGTAGCCAATAGTGCCAAACATGTCTGAAGAGATCAATACCCTTCGAAGGCGGGTTCGCAAGGGCTGCCGAGCAACTGCGGGATAGCGAACTCCAGTCTCGCCGGACCCACTTTGGCAAGCCCTCGGAGCAAGTGGGGATGGCGTACTCGGCAGAATTGCTGTGACCGCGGCTGTGACCGCAGCTGTGCCCCCCTGTGACCGCGCGCAGGGTTTCCCTCGGGACGCCGGGGCGCAGCCCAGTGGCACGGGGCGCAGGGAGCTAGGGAAAGGTGTCTTGCCGCCTCCGTTGATTGGTCGAGAACTCCGCGCGTGCGGGTCGGATCGCATCGGCGTAATGCAGGGACTCCTGGCCCGTGGTGCCTAGAAGCGCGAGCCTGGACCGGAGGCGGCCGATCGGGAAGGAGGGGTACGCTCCAACCCGCTCCTAGAGCGCAGCGACGGGTAGGACGGTGTCCTCTAGAGTCGCGGCGGCCGTGTCGGCCAATTCGTCGCCCGACCGCCAGGCTGCTTCGACATCTGTTCCGACCATGAAATCGCCACACACGCCCAGACCCAGTACTGGATCCCACCAGCAATCCTCGCTGCCGCGCGCCGCCGGGTAGGGCCGGGCGTAGCGCCAGCGATGGGCCGAAAGATGGTGCCAGACGAGCGGACGCTGTGCGGGCCAGACGGACCGCAGTGCCGCCTGCAGCTCCTGGGCAACCGCCTCTGGACTCTCGTGCAGGTGCGCTGCGCTGAAGGCAGGGGTGGCGTGCGCGACCCAGGTGGCGATTCCACTTGGCGCCTGGCGACCTGGCTTTCGGTCGTTGCGCGCCACCCAGGCGAGGGGTCCACCCTCGGGGCAGGTACCGTCCCAGGGCCAATCGAAGTCCTCGGTGGCTGCCATCACGCTCCAGCAGGATTCCATGCGCACGCTTTGCAGTCGGTTCGCCCATTCTTCGCAATGTTCACCCACGATCAGAGCCGCCTGGGCTGGAGGGAGCGCCAGCATCACCGATGCGAATGGACCCCGCCGGCTGAGGTCCGACATCACGAGGGTCCAGCCGGACTCGTCTTGCTCCAGATGCCGGACGTGATGCTCAAGATGAGTCTTGATTCCACCGAGAAGAAAGCGCGCCAGAGCCGGCATGCCGGGGACCGGCACAAAGCCGGCTTCGGATTCGGATTGCGGCCAGGAGCAATAGACATGCGGTTGCCAGCACGCAACGACCCCGGCGCGGACGGCGCGCGCCATCTCGGCGCGAAAGCGGGGGTGCCGCGCGGTGAAATGCTGCGCGCCGTGATCAAACTCCAGGTCGAGGGCGTCCGAGGCCACATTGATTGAGATGCGCCGCGTCGCCATGCGTCCCCCGAAGCCGCGCGACTTGTCAAACATGGTGACGTCCAGCCCGGCCCGCGCCAGTCCCCGGGCGCAGGCGGCGCCCGCAATTCCGGCGCCGATTACAGCGACGCTGCCAGGCCGCGTGATGAGGTCCAGGGAATGCTCTGCAATCATGATCGTCCCGTTCTCGCGATCGCCCCGGCGGACGCGCCTTCGAAGAGCCGCATTGACGCGAAGGCGTGCAGCGGAACCGAAGGGGCGCGGTCAGAGCGCGCCACAGATTCGTATTGCCAAGCAGATAAGGCCAACTTCGGAGGGAACAAGCGCTGTCTCAGGGATGAAGAGGATTCGTGAAATAGTATAGCAAATGACTTCAGTTTGCATTTCAAATACCACTACAATTCGTAGTGATTTGAGGCAATTCAGAAAAATACCGAAACAAATGGAGGTCGTAACCATGTCTCATCGAGCCCGATTGTCGGTCCCCCTCGTTCAAATCCAAGGCTGCCATGTCTGAAATCCACCTGCAGTCCCCGGCGCCTGCCGGCTCGTCTGGCCCCCGCCTGCGCAGTGGCTCGGCGGCCCGCATGGCCGGTGTCCCGGTCGCAACGTTAAGGGTCTGGGAGCGGCGCTATGGCGTCGTCGCTGCCCCCAAGACGGCCACCGGACAACGGCTGTACACGGCACACGACGTCCAGCGCCTGCGCCTGCTGCGGCAGCTGACGGAACGGGGCCACGCGATTGGGACCATCGCGACGCTCGCGCTTGACGATCTGCAGAACCTGGCCGACGGCCAGGTGGGCGGCGAGACCACCGCCCCGCGCCTGGCCATCGTCGGTCGCACGGCGGCCCAGCGCCTCGAGGGAGTGTCGGGCTGGAAACCTCAGGCGGTCTACGAGGATCTTGGGACCGCGGCCGAGGCACCCTCGTGCGGGCCGCTCGACGTTCTGCTCGTTCACGTACCTTCCCTGCAGCCGAGCACGGCCGACGAAATCGTGGCCCTGGGGGCGAAGAACCACGCCACCGCGATCGTCGTGCTATATCCGTTTGGCGCCGAGACCTGCGCAGAATCCCTGCGGGGCGCCGGGGTCATCGTGCGTCGCGAGCCCGTGTCGGGCCGTGAACTGGCACGGCTCATTGCCGCAACCCATGCAGCGCCCATGCTCCCGCCCTCCGCATGGCGGGCCGCGCCGCGCCGCTTCAGCGACGAAACCCTTGCCGATCTGACGGAGCTGCCGTCCTCGGTCGCCTGTGAGTGTCCTCGCCATGTCTCCGAGCTCGTGATGCAGCTCGCCAGTTTCGAGCGCTACAGCGCCGAATGTACCGCACGCAGCCCGACCGATGCGGCCCTCCACTGGCGCCTGAGTGCACTGGCCGGCGTCGCGCGCACGCTCTTTGAAGAAGCGCTTGAGAGGCTTGTGGCGGAGGAGGGGCTGGTGCTGCCGAATCGCTCCACCGCGATGCGTGGCTAACTGCCCCGTGGGCTTGGGCGCGTTCAGCGAAACTCGCCGCCCGAAAAGCCATGGCTCCTGCCATCGTATCTCGCGCCACCAAGTCACTGGCTCTGGCGGCCATCCGCATCTACCAGCGCGTCGTCTCGCCCTACAAGGGCTACGCTTGCGCGTATCGCGTGCACACAGGCAAGGCGAGCTGCTCGAATCTCGGGCTGCGTGCCATCCAGCGCTATGGTCTTGCTCGCGGTCTTGGTGTGCTGCGCATGCGCTTTGCCCAGTGCGCCGGGGCCCACCGCGATCACGCTCCGGCGCGCACGGCCGTGCGGCATCAGGAAGGCGGCTATTGCGATCTCGCCTGCGACGGGGTCTCCTGCGACGCGCTCTCCTGCCTCGGCGAGGGACTCGAGTGCGGCCCGTGCGAATTCCCAGGGGGAGAGGGTACCGACGCGCGCCGCAAGCGCAGGCGCGGCGCGACCGGATCGTCTGGGTCCTAAGCGCGATGCCTCGCGTCATCGGCTGCACAAGCGGGTGAGATGAATGCCGGCCAGGCGCGGTTTCGGGCCAGGAACCGACGAATCCTTTATCATGAGAAGTGGGCGCTCCCCCGGAGCCTCGCGAGCCGTCGCTCCGAGGCCTCTCCGTCGCCACCGGCCTGGATCGGTCGCGAGGATGCGCTGACTCGGGCGCATGCCCATCTGCACCCCTGATCCCCGATCTTCGCGAGTCTTCTTGACGCCACCTCGAGTCGCACTGAACGCATTCTTCGTCGCTGTTGGCGTCGCCGGACTTGCCAGCTGTGCATGGGCTGCGCCAGACGAGGCGCTGGCCTCCGCGACGGGTTCCCCATACCGGTTCGCGACCGCGAGTCGCGACGGCATCGGCAAGATCTACGAGGGGCGCGAGATCGCCCAGGTCATGGGGTGGCAAGGCACGTCCTGGCTCGAGCGGCGCGAGCGCGAACGGCAGGAGCGGACCGACCTCCTGGTCGAGGAGCTTCACGTCAAGCCAGGCATGACGGTCGCCGATATCGGTGCGGGGTCTGGTTTCGTCGCGCGTCGCATCGCCCCGGGTGTGCTGCCGGGCGGCGAGGTCGTGGCGGTCGATGTTCAGCCGGAGATGATCGTAGAGCTCACGCGACTGGCCGCCCACGAAGGGCTGACAGCGATCAAGCCGGTCCTCGGCGGCGTCGATGACGTGGGGCTCGCCGCGGCGTCGGTCGATCTCGCCCTCATGGTCGATGTCTATCACGAACTCGAATTTCCCCGCGAAGTGCTCTCGAGCATCGTGCGCTCGCTCAAGCCGGGCGGGCGCGTGGTGTTCGTCGAGTATCGTGCGGAGGATCCGAGGGTGCCGATCAAGGCCCTGCACAAGATGAGCGAAGGCCAGGTGAGGCGCGAGGTGGAGGCGCTATGCCCAGGCCCGTCCTGCCTCGTCTGGGAACGTACCGCTGAAGTCCTGCCCTGGCAGCACATGATTTTCTTTCGCAGGCCATGAGAGCCGGGGGCGAGGCCGCCGTCCACCCGATACGCAGATTGTTCGGCTATGCCCGTGTTTACCGCGGGGACGTGGTCTGGGCGTCGGTCTATTCGGTCCTGAACAAGTTCTTCGACGTCCTGCCCGAGGTTCTGATCGGACTCGCGGTGGACGTCGTCGTCAATCGGAGAGTCTCCTTTCTCGCCCGGATGGGCATCACCGATCCCCGCGAACAGCTCCTTGCACTGACGGCGCTAACAGTCGTGGTCTGGTTGTGCGAGTCCGCCTCCGAGTACCTGTACGACGTGCGCTGGCGCAATCTCGCGCAGAATCTGCAGCACGACCTGCGCCTTGCGGCCTACGCCCACGTGCAGCGCCTCGAGCTCGCCTATTTTGAACGCAACCGCAGCGGTAACCTGCTTGCGATCCTGAACGAGGACATCAATCAGATGGAGCGTTTCCTGAACGGCGGAGCGAACCAACTGATCCAGATGTTCACAGGGTCGCTCCTGGTCGGCGCCGTGTTCTTCGTGCTGACTTCCAAGCTCGCTGCCCTCGCCCTCGTGCCGGTGCCCTTCATCCTGTTTGGCGCCTTCTGGTTTCAGGCGCGCCTTGCGCCGCGCTACGCCGCCATGCGCGAAGCCGCAGGGGCCATGGCGGCCCGGCTGAACAACAATCTCCAGGGGATCGCGACCATCAAGGCCTACACGGCCGAAGAGTTCGAGGCGCAGCACATCACGCAGGCTTCCAATGAGTACCGGGTGCGTAACCGCTCCGCGATCCGCTGGTCGGCAGCCATCACGCCCGTCATCCGCGTTGCGATCCTGGCAGGGTTCGCGGCCACGCTCCTCTACGGGGGGCTCCTGACACTGCGAGGGGAGCTGGGCGTTGGCAGCTATTCGGTTCTCGTCTATCTGACCCAGCGCCTGCTCTGGCCGCTCACGAGCCTTGCGGAGGTGACCGATCTTTATCAGCGCTCGATGGCCTCGATCGAGCGCGTCATGAACCTGCTCGATACGCCCGTGGCCATCGGCTACGAGGGCCGCCCGCTCAATGCGCAGAAGGTGGCGGGCGCCCTGGAGTTCCGCGATGTGCGCTTCGCGTATGAGGCCCTCGCGCCGGCAGCAGGCGAGGCATCAACGGCCTGCGGGCCCGAGGTTCCGTCTATCGTGCGCTTGGCGCTCGACGGCGTGTCGCTGACGATCGCAGCCGGAGAGACAGTGGCGTTCGTCGGCAGCACGGGGAGTGGCAAGAGCACCCTCATCAAGCTCCTGCTCAGGTTCTATGAGACGCGCCACGGCAGCATTCTCCTGGACGGTGTGGCGATTGACGAGATTGCGCTGCAGGACCTTAGACGGGCTATCGGATATGTCGCCCAGGACAGCTTCCTGACCGACGGGACGGTGGCGGAGAACATCGCCTATGGCCAGGATCCTTGCGACCGGGCTGCCATCGAAGCCGCCGCCCGTGCTGCTGAAGCGCACGAATTCATCCTCGAACTCCCCGCCGGATACGATACGCCGGTTGGCGAGCGGGGCCTGAAGCTCTCCGGTGGCCAGCGCCAGCGCCTGGCACTTGCGCGCGCCATCCTGAAGGATCCGCCGATTCTCATCCTCGATGAGGCCACGTCAGCCGTCGACAACGAGACCGAGGCGGCGATCCAGCGTTCTCTTGAGGCGCTGGTGGTCGGCCGCACCAGCGTCTTTGTCGCGCACCGGCTCTCGACCGTGCGCCACGCGAGTTGCATCCACGTCCTGGAGCGAGGCCGCATCGTCGAATCCGGTACTCACGAGCAACTGCTTTGCCGTGAAGGTACCTATGCGGCTTTATGGCGTCTGCAGACTGGCGAGTCGAGGTCCGCGCGCGCGCCCGGCGACGCTTCGGAGGCCGCCGCTTACCGAGCGTCCAGATAACTCCGATGGGCTTGTGAGGTCTGGCCCATTTTGTGCCGCCCCCGATGCCACGCCCGAAGCGACCCGCGTATCCGGTCGCAGGCGCACTGGCGGGTTCGCCGATCGGGCGATGCGCGCTGTGCGCATCGAACGCGATCGTGCCGGCCCGGTGCCCGCGGCCGCTGCGCCCCGGGAAGGACGGGATGCTCGAGGCTCTCGGCCTGTCCGGAGCGCTTACGAAGCGAGCCCGAGATGGGCTTGGTACGCTGCCCGGCAGACTGCTTGGGAGACGGTTTGGGAACCGTCTTGGGAGACTGTTTGGCAGGTGGCTTTACCGCGCATCAGTTCGATGCGCGTAGCTCTCATCCTGCGTGCCCGTTCGTCTTCCCCAGGGCGTGAGCTTCGATCACGGACACCCATCACAGCAACCGGGCCCTGAGCATCACGCCCAGACGCCACGCGCGGGTCGCGAGCGCAAGGTGCCTTTGCACGGGGGCGCTAAGGCAGGTGGGTGGTTTGGTGGCCGATCGGGCCTTCCCCGGCCGGGTCAGATCGGCACGTCGTCATCCGTGGCGAGCAGGGGATCAGCATGCGGGTTGCGGTCGCGTACCCGACCCAGGGTACTTTCAATCAAGCGCAGGAGCTTGTGCGCCGCACCGTGGATCGCGTCGTGCAGCTTGGGCTCCTGACAGCTCACCGAGACCGGCTGGTGGCGCAGCAGATGCGCGAGCATGAGGCAGCGCATCTCGTCCTGCTTGCCCTTGTTCGCGCCCTTCGGGCCGCTTTCATCGCTGATATGAACCTCGATACGCGTGATGTGGTCGCGCATCGCATAGAGTGCCTCTTCCACCACGGTGTTGATGTGTTGGACAAGTCCCTCGCCGCCTTCGATGTTACGCGCCTTGTCGACGATGATTTCCATAGGTCTCTCCGGTTCTCCATTGCAGTTCTATAGGGACCGCTGGCAGAAGAGATCGTTCGCCGGTCCCGAGGATGATTTTGGGAGCCTCGGCGCGCCTCGCAGCCGCACGCGTGGCTTGCGCGCAGTCGCTTGTCACAGGAAAGGATGATCCGGTGCATCTAGATCAGACTCCGCGGTGGGCGAGGAGCGACTTGTCCATTGGCGTGCCGCTTTCGGCAGGCAGGTATGCCGTCCCTGTTCGGGGCTTGCACGGGCTCGCCCACCGCGCTGCCCGCGGGGTGTCTACAGCCGCTAGACTTGCGCCTAGCCTAGGATATGGCCTGCAGCATGAAGCGGGACATGATGGATGTTGCGGATCGGCTCGTGTCGTGGCCGGCACGGAGCCACGATGCGCAGTCTGCAAACGGCCCGAAGCGCTGGAAGATGGGCCAAACCGGTGCCGGGCTTGGGTCCGGCAAGTCCGATGCTTCGCCGTCGCGGCAAACGGGGACCCAAAGCGGGGCCTCGCAAGACGGGCCTGAAGGTCCTGGCCGCGTTTCATTGGTGGTCGCGGCATCTGCAGGGCGATCATCTCCTGGACGCCTGCCACCTGTGCCCGAAAGGCAGCTTCCTACCGAGCAACACGCGGGCACGTCGGCGTTGCGTGCGTGTTGGACCGTCGCGCAACGAATCTGGGCACAGCGTCATCGGAGGAGCCCGGGTTCTTCAGGCTCGAGGGCCCGGTCAATGGTTTCAAGCCAAGGCGCGCTGACCTCAGGTGTTGGCGTGGAGCGGGCGATCCTCGCCGGCGCGGTCGCGCGCAGCACTTGGGTCTTGAGGCTGTGGGAGGTATCGTCCTCGTAGGGTGGGCGAGCAGCCCGATGGGGACGAGAGTAGGATCGATTGGCGCGAGAGGCAGCGTGCGGCCGATCCACCTGTCCCATATGTGCGGCGCGGGCGTTGCCGTTCTGTGGCGTCCTCGTTGGTGCACCTCGCGCGCCAAGGTTGCCTTGCTGCACCATCGCCATGAGCTTCCGGGTGAACATGGAGTGCTTGGCCATTCGAGACGCGCTTGGCACCCCCGGGTTGCATAACGACGAGTCCTCACTCGCGGTTGATACGCTCCGGACGCCACGGCGCCCGGTTCCTTGAGCGCCACCGCACAGACCGCCTGAACCGGCGGCTCCATCCTGTACAAGATCGTTCGGCCCGTCCCAACCAATGCTGCCTGAAGACTCGTCATGACTGCAATCCCATCTGTTGGAGCTTCACCTGGAGGGCACTTCAACCAGAGACGCCCTCATACCCTTACAGGCGGGTTGCCCGGACCGGCAGAGGGGCGCAGGCGGTTGCCGGACGGTGGCCCGCTATCGCTTCACTTCGCTTTGCACAACGGCAGCGGGCCATTGGGGTCTGCGCAGCGCCAGAGGTTGGGCGTGGCGACACAGGCGACACAGGCGAGTCAGCGATGAGCCCTGTGGCCGAGCCTGTCCCACCTGGAGACGACGCCCCCAAGGAAGCCTGGTTGGCATGGCTGTCGCAGCTCCGCGCGATCCCGAACGCCAACCCGTGGATACTCGTGCAAATTCATCGTGCCCAGACCGTCGTGCATGAAAAAGACCGGGCTGGGCAGGCCGCCGTGCGTGATACCCCGCCCGTGCGGACCGAACCGTGACACCGATCGCTGCGGCGGCCCTCGCCGCCGCCGGAGCGCCCCACCAGAATCACAGCGCTGCTGCGCTGCGAATTCACAATCGGGATCGGCAGCGCGATCTGACGCGGTCGGCCAGGGCGAAGGCGCCCCGGCTGCGCCGCTATGTCGGCATCGAGGAGATACTGGTCGGCAGACCAGGGGCCAGAATCTCGATGCCATCCACAACCTGAGAGCGAGATCCTATGTCCGAGCTAGCCGATATTCTGCGCATGCTGCCTTCCACGGGGCGCCATGCTTCCGAACAATGGGTCGAGGACCTCATGGGTCAAGGAGCGGTCGATTCTCAGCCTCTGCATCAGCCTCTGCAGACGACCACCATCATTCTTCCGGACCTAAGCCGGTGCTCCCAAGATCCTGCGGTGTCGGTAAAAACCGCAGGAAGCGAGTCAAGGAACGAGGCCTTGCCAGAGGAACAATGCTAGCGGGAATTGCGCCCGGTCGATCGGCTCGCGGATCCTGCTGAGCCGGGCTCGCCGCTCAGCCGCGGCGCGAGCGTCTGTTCCCTGTCCTTCGCCGCCTCCTGGGCCAGCCCGCCCCGTCGGATGTGGTCGTGTATCAGCATCAGGATGAGCGAGTCTTCAAGCTCGATGCCGTCCTTTGAGAAGGTCACGCCGCCCTGTGCGTCGACGTTAAAGAAAATGGGTCCAAAGTGCGTGTGTAGCATGTGCATCGGAATCCCTTCCATGACTGCCGGACCCAAGTCCCCTGCCACAAGGTAGCATCGCGGTGCATAGCCCGTTGTGCGCTGGCCCACGCATGCCCGGGCTCGGCCCTAAATAATTTTGCCGCCTGAGAACGCCGGGTCTTTGTTCGCCAGCGCACCGTTTGCAGAGCGACTGCCTGACGGCCTCCCACCGGCACAGCCGATGCCATGGCGCCGACCCCCGAAGACGACCGGGCAGCCAGGCCCGCCCCGCTTGGTTCCCCTCTTAACCTCCATCCGCGTGGACAGAGCTTCGGGCAGCACAGCGCGCCTTGAGAGCAATGGTGCGGCGCTGTCGACTCGCTTTCTGGCCCGACGGGCTGTGGTCTCTGAAAGCCTGGAAGCGAGTGTTGATCTGATGTCGGCCAACCGACGCGGACTCCCTCCGCTCTGACGCCGCTCTGACGCCGCTCCCGCGGCAGCACGCGCTCGCCCGACACCTCCGGTGGCGGCGGCGCGCGCAAGGGCATCGGGCGTCAGCGGCGATGTTGGCTGAGGTGATGGTGGCGAGCTCTAGGGCGCTGCGCTGATGATCGCGTCGCCCGGGCGCAGACGGCCGCTTGTACGCGCAATGCGCCTTGAAGGCGGCGGGTCGCACTATCGCTCCGATTGGGAAAATTGCGTTGATCGATTGTTGCTCCAACCCTAGACTGCGACGCATGGAACGTAGTCAATCACAGAAGGAGCAATCCATGTCAACTGAAGCAAAATGCCCGTTCTCGGGCCCCGCGCGCCAAGCTACGGCAGGTGAGGCTAACAGCAACGCAAAGTGGTGGCCTGAGCAACTCAACCTGAAGATCTTGCGCCCGCGCTCCCTGAAGTCCACCCCGCTCGGAGAGGATTTTGACTACGCACGGGCGTTCAAGAGCCTCGATCTGAAAGCCGTGATCCAGGATCTCCATGCATTGATGACGGAATCTCAGGACTGGTGGCCCGCAGACTACGGCCATTACGGCCCGTTTTTTATCCGCATGGCCTGGCATAGCGCGGGCACCTACCGGATCGCTGATGGACGCGGCGGCGCCGGTTCCGGGGCTCAGCGGTTTGCTCCCCTGAACAGCTGGCCTGACAATGGCAACCTCGACAAGGCGCNNTGGCCGATCAAGCAGAAGTATGGTCGCAAGCTCTCCTGGGCGGACCTCATGATTCTGGCAGGCAACGTCGCCCTGGAATCGATGGGATTCAAAACTTTCGGATTCGCCGGGGGGCGCGAGGACAGTTGGGAGCCCGAAGAGGACATCTACTGGGGACCGGAGACCACCTGGCTTGGTGACGAACGCTACAGCGGTGAGCGCGAATTGGCCAATCCGCTCGCCGCCGTGCAGATGGG